>NZ_JALHBH010000109.1:0-155155 GCF_022836805.1 Pseudomonas sp. RGM 3321 | reverse complement strand
GGCTCACACCATGAGATTGCAGCGGTATGTCACCAGGCGACATTACTACTAATAACGCGGCGAAATGAGGCGAGATGGCGAACGAGGACGTCGGCCATTTCATAAGAAGCTGTAGTGCGTTTCTTACGGCGCAATGAGCACGGCCATGCAGGCTGCAAGGCTTTGCTTTTAGAGAGGGCTGGAGGAGTGTGATATGAAAAGCCCTGGCTCACGAGCATCAGGGCTTTTTAGTTGGCGATTACTGCAGGCTTATATTGGCCAGCGTGACGATAATACCAATGCCGGCGACAGTGGCGGCTACTGTATTGATGGAGAACACTGTGCGTATCTTTCTGGACAGTCTCCATGGCTTTACGGCGAACGCATAGATCAGCAGGAAGATGATCGCGAAGATTTCCACCTGCGCGAGCAGCACTACCGCACTGCCAAAAGCCATTGATCCGGACAGGGCATCAGAATCTCGCGACAGATAATATGTCAGCAGGGTGCCGATGATGGGTAGCCAGATCCCCAGGCTGATAAGGATCAGTGGGACGGGGTT
Organism: Pseudomonas sp. RGM 3321; assembly: GCF_022836805.1. Lineage (NCBI taxonomy): Bacteria > Pseudomonadati > Pseudomonadota > Gammaproteobacteria > Pseudomonadales > Pseudomonadaceae > Pseudomonas > Pseudomonas sp. RGM 3321. The sequence continues at coordinate 154,614 of NZ_JALHBH010000109.1, read as the reverse complement.
GAAAGAGCGTGTTTGGTTTTCGGTGTCCACTTTTTTTCCTTGATGAGTGATCCAGCGATCAGGGCTTCTCGATCTCTGAAACTGCTGTCGGTGCCTCGGTCTTCGCTGTGCGTATCTCGCGGTTCCATTGCAGGATGATCATCACTAGCGTCGGAATGCCCAGCAGAGCGGTGATCAGGAAGAAATTGTGATAACCGAATTTCTCCACCACCACGCCGGAATAACCGCCCAGCAGGCGCGGCAACAGCAGCATGATGGAGCTGAGCAGGGCGTATTGAGTGGCGGAAAACTTAAGGTTGGTGAGGCTCGACAGGTAGGCGACAAACGCCGATGTCGCCAGCCCGGAGCTGAGGTTGTCCAATGAGATGGTCAGGATCAGCATCTTCACGTTCGGCCCCATGTCCGCCAGCAACAGGAACAGGATGTTGGTCGCTGCCGAGGTGAAACCGCCGATGAACAGGATCGGCATGATGCCGAAGCGTACGATCAGCAGACCACCGGCACCTGCGCCCAGCAGCGTCATGATCAGGCCGAAGATCTTGCTGACGCTGGCGATCTGGTCCTTGGTGAAACCCTGGTCGATATAGAACACGTTGGCCATGACGCCCATCACCGTGTCCGACATTCGATAGGTCGCAATCAGGCCCAGTAACAGTAGGGCCTGCCAGCGATAACGCATGATGAAGTCGTTGATCGGCGTAAGCACCGGTGCCAGCCCGCGGCGCCCCATAGAGGACAGGCAGGCGAAGGTCAGGAGCGTGTAGAGAATGGCGCGCAGGAAAGCCCGGTCTTCCAGCAGCAGGTCCAGCCAGCTGGTGCCGTTGAACAGCACGCTGGCGAAGTCGGTGTTGTAAAGCTGGGTAAACATTGCCGGTACTGAAACCAGCAGCACGATGAGCACGAACACCGAGGCCAACTGGTGGGTAAAACCATAGCGCGCTGCCGACAGCTGGGTGCGCAACGGTACTGGTGGCTCGCGCATGATCAGCGTAGTGACCAGCGCTGGCAGCATCAGCAGGCCAAACAGCACATAGGTGCCGGTCCACGCTGAATGCTTGTAAGCAAAGCCTGTGGAGCCGAAACCTTCAGCGAAGTACAGCGCGCCCGCGGTCGCCAACAGTGCGGCCACCCGATAGCCGGACATGTAACTGGCGGCGAGGGCGGCCTGCTGGGTGTCCTGAGCGATTTCAAGGCGATAGGCGTCGATGGCGATGTCTTGCGTTGCGGAGGCGAAGGCCACTACCACGGCAATTGCGATCAGCCATGACAAATGCTTTTGCGGATCGCAGAAACCCATGCCGATCAGGCCGAGAATCACCAGGCTCTGTGCAAGCACCAACCAGGAGCGCCGCCGCCCCAGCTTGCCCAGAAACGGCAGGCGCCATTGGTCGAGTAAGGGCGACCAGACCCATTTAAAGGCGTAGGCAAGACCGATCAGGCTCGCATAGCCGATAGTCTCGCGAGCAACACCGGCTTCGCGCAACCACACGGATAAGGTCGAAAAGACCAGCATATAAGGCATGCCCGCAGCGAATCCGAGCAGCAGTAACACTAATGTCGACGGGCTGGCATATGCGGCGAGCGCGGCGCGCCAGGTTTTACGGGGCATGGGCTGGAATCTGCCTCAGGTTACGAAAACAAAGGGCGCACTCTAACCGCTGTGCTATAGGGGACGCCAGCCATGGCGCTGCATATCCACCCGATTATTCAGAATGGTAACGCCCTCGGCGCGCAAACGGGCTCGCTGTTCGTCACCGGACACACTGCCAGCGGGCAGACTGAGCCGACCGCCGGCCCCCAACACCCGATGCCAGGGCAGGGAAGAGCCGTCCGGCAACTGACTCAATGTACGGCCCACCCAGCGCGCAGCTCTGCCTAGCCCTGCCATTTCAGCCAGTTGACCGTAGGCGACCACCTTACCCTCCGGTATTTGTACCATCGTCAGGTAGAGAGCCGTACGTCGTATTTCAGTAGCTGACGGCTCGCCAGGGTAAAGAAGTGTCAAGTCTGGGTTGGTCACACATTTATCCTGTATAAAACGATATTGATTGTCGTTCGCGGAACTTTGGTCGATCGCTGCTGTCTGTTACCACCGTGTCCGGCGGTCAATGGATTGAGATCGCCTTGATGTTTTTCTGCAGGATAATGCCCGCCTTCCCGCCAAACAGAGCCTGATTACCGCTTATGTTGTCCAGAACCCTGCTGTGCCTCGCAATTACTACTGTTTCCACTCCATTGCTTGCCGACACTGTCTGGTTGAAGAACGGTGACCGGCTGACCGGCACAATCAAAGTGTTCGATGGTGGCAAGCTACTGCTGCAGACCGAATACGGCGGCGCTATTCCGTTGGACTGGAAGCAGGTCAAAACCCTGCAAAGCGATCAGCCGCTGCTGGTCAAACAGGATGAGCACACAGGCGAAGTCTCCAAGTCGTTGCAGGCTGCCGATGATGGCAAGGTCGTATTGGCTAATGGCGATGCCCCCAGGACCGTCGAGCTGGCAAGTATCCATCAGATCATCAAGCCCAAGCCGGTTATTACTGATCTTGTCTGGAAAGGCAATATCGATGCGGCGCTGGATTTCCAGCAGGCAGAAAACGACACCAATGACTACAACATTGCCTTCAAGACTTCGGCGCGTCACGGCCAGTGGCGCCATAACGCCAAAGGCGATTACAACCGCGAAACGACCGATGATGTGGTCGGCACTGACAACTGGAGCGCCGAATACTCGCTGGACCGCTTCCTGACCGAGAAATTCTTCTGGGACGCTCGCGTGACTTACAAGCGCGACAAGATCGAAGACCTGTCGCGCCAGCGTGTTGTCGGTACAGGTCCTGGTTACCAGCTGTGGGATGACGAACTGGGAGCCTTCAAGGTCGGTGCGCTGCTCAACCGCACAGATTTCGAATTCTCCAACGGCCAGAAGGAAAACTTCTATTCCGTTGCAGGCACCTGGGATTACAACCGCTACCTGATCGGCAAGAAATTCGAGTTTTTCAGCAACGGCGAGCTGGGCAAGCCGTTGAGTGGCGTTGCCGATTACTCGATGGATGTCGAAGCCGGGCTGCGCTACAAGGTTACCGACTGGGCGTCGCTTAACCTGAAGGCCGAGAAAAACATCATCAGTGGCTCGGATAACGGCGACGTGGACAAAACCCGCTACACCGCCGGTTTTGGTGTGAGCTGGTAAGCAACGTGGCGAGCGATGCGCACTGTGTGCATCGCTCTGCCGCTATGCGCTGACTAGATTCTCATCGCGCCGTCCAGCTCCAGTATGCGGCCGCTGAAATAATCGTTTTCAAGAATGTACGCCACCGAGTGGGCGATTTCGTCCGGTTTGCCCATGCGCTTGAGCGGGATGGCCGAGGTCATCTTCTCCAGTGCTTCGGGGCGCATGCTTGCGGTCATTTCGGTTTCAATGAACCCCGGTGCCACGCCTGCCACGCGGATTCCGTAGCGTGCCAGTTCCCGTGCCCAGGTAACCGTAGCGGCGGCAACACCGGCCTTGGCCGCCGAATAGTTGGTTTGTCCGATATTCCCCGCCCGTGAAATCGACGAGATATTGATGATCGCGCCCTGAGTCTTCTGCTCGATCATTTTCGCCGCTACCTCGCGCGTGCAGAGGAATACGCCGGTCAGGTTGACGTCAATTACCGACTGCCATTGCGCCAGGCTCAGTTTGGTAATTTCGCCATCCTTGACCTTGACCAGCAGGCCGTCACGCAAAATACCGGCGTTGTTGATCAGGCCATGAATGGCCCCGAAGTCCTCGGCGACCTTGTTGACCGTGTCGACGACCTGTTCTTCATTTGCGACATTGCACAGGTAGGCGCGAGCCTTGACCCCGAGCGCCTCACAGGCTGCGACGGCCTGATCAAGCTTGTCCTGATTCAGGTCCAGCAGCGCCAGGTTCGCGCCCTTGCCAGCCAGATACTCGGCCATGGCTCTGCCTAGCCCCTGGCATCCGCCGGTGATAATTATCAGCTTGTCTTTCAATTCCATGTGCGTGCCCAATCACAGTTGATCGTTTCCATGGCATCACTGGCTTGATGCGAGTGCTTATGCCATAGCCAGAGCACGTTATAGGCTGTTTTTGCGCGCTCGTCTCGGGTCTGCCAGCTAGCCCTGAAATACACCGATACACGTTTGTGAAGCCCTGGTTCAGCTGACTTATGCGCATAATTGAGCTGTTACCCAAGCGCAGGGAGCTTGAATTAACGACCTTCTGACATCACATACGGTCTACTCGGAAGGCATTCTTCCCTTGAGGAACTCATTTGATGCGTGTTTTTTTGCTGCTGTTTTTATTATTCCCGGTACTTGAGCTGTTTCTGCTGGTTCGTGTCGGGATGTCTATCGGCTTTCTCTGGACCTTCCTGCTGGTCGTCGCGACGTCGATGCTCGGCTTGTTCGTCATGCGGGTAGCCGGTTTTGCGACGGCGCTGCGTGCGCGCGAAAGCCTGGCGCGTGGCGAGCTGCCTGCACAGGAAATGCTCGAAGGCCTAATGGTCGCCGTCGGTGGCGGTCTACTGCTGTTGCCCGGCTTCATCAGTGACATTCTGGGTGTGATCTGTCTGCTGCCGTTTACTCGTCGTCTGCTGATCAACAAGGTTCGTCGCCGTGCAGAGGATCAGGCTATGCGTCAGCGCGCCTTCGCCGATGATCTGCAGACTCGGGCCAATCAGGGACCTGCCAGCCATCGCCCGAATGCCATACACCAGCCGACCCGCGAGCCGGATGTCATCGAAGGCGAGTTCGAACATCGCGACAAGTAGCCGTTATAACCCCGGCAGCGCGGCACCTTCGGGTGTCGCGCTCGTTTTGGCGTGGCAATTGGGCTGTAAAATTTTTTTGCCCAAGACTTGTAATCACTTTGCTCGCCCTTATGTATGGGTCACCGCAAGGTTTCTGGCATAAAGGCCAGACCGTATTCTGCGGTTCGCGCGTCGAACCGTAACCGGCAAGTCCGGATTTAAACCGGCCGGTGCAGTCACCGGACGATCAAACAAACATAATCAGGAGATCGACAATGAAGCTTCGTCCTCTGCATGACCGCGTCGTAATCCGTCGCAGTGAAGAAGAAACGAAAACTGCCGGCGGTATCGTTCTGCCAGGTTCGGCTGCTGAAAAGCCTAACCGTGGCGAGATCGTTGCTGTGGGTACCGGCCGCGTGCTGGACAACGGTGAAGTGCGTGCGCTGGCTGTGAAAGTGGGTGACAAGGTTGTGTTCGGCCCTTATTCCGGCAGCAACACAGTGAAAGTAGACGGCGAAGACCTGCTGGTGATGAGCGAGAACGAGATTCTTGCTGTTGTCGAAGGCTGAGTGCTCCCGCTGATTTCCGTTACTACAAAGTATTCAAGGAATAATGATCATGGCTGCTAAAGAAGTTAAATTCGGCGATTCTGGCCGCAAAAAAATGCTCGCCGGTGTAAATGTCCTGGCTGACGCAGTTAAAGCGACCCTGGGCCCTAAAGGCCGCAACGTTATCATCGAGAAAAGCTTTGGCGCTCCGCTGATCACCAAAGACGGTGTATCGGTTGCCAAGGAAATCGAGCTTAAAGACCGTTTTGAAAACATGGGCGCGCAGCTGGTCAAAGACGTTGCCTCCCGTGCCAACGATGACGCCGGTGACGGTACTACTACCGCTACCGTTCTGGCTCAGGCCATCGTCAACGAAGGCCTGAAGGCTGTCGCTGCCGGCATGAACCCGATGGACCTCAAGCGCGGCATCGACAAGGCGACCATTGCCATCGTTGCAGAGCTGAAAAAGCTGTCCAAGCCTTGCACCGACACCAAGGCAATCGCCCAGGTCGGTACCATCTCGGCCAACTCTGATCACTCCATCGGCGACATCATTGCCGAAGCCATGGAAAAAGTGACCAAAGACGGCGTTATCACCGTTGAAGAAGGTTCGGGTCTGGAAAACGAGCTGTCTGTTGTAGAAGGCATGCAGTTTGACCGCGGTTACCTGTCTCCGTACTTCATCAACAAGCCAGACACCATGGTTGCCGAGCTGGACAGCCCGCTGCTGTTGCTGGTCGACAAGAAGATCTCCAACATTCGCGAAATGCTGCCGGTTCTGGAAGCAGTCGCCAAGGCTGGCCGTCCTCTGTTGATCGTTGCCGAAGACGTTGAAGGCGAAGCGCTGGCAACTCTGGTTGTCAACAACATGCGCGGTATCGTGAAAGTTGCAGCCGTCAAGGCTCCAGGTTTCGGCGATCGTCGCAAGGCTATGCTGCAGGACATCGCTGTTCTGACCGGCGGTACCGTTATCTCCGAAGAGATCGGCCTGAGCCTGGAAACCACTACCCTGGAACACCTGGGTAATGCCAAGCGCGTCATCCTGAACAAAGAAAACACCACCATCATCGATGGTGCTGGCGTCAAAACCGATATCGACTCGCGCATCTCTCAGATCCGTCAGCAAATCGGCGACACCAGCTCAGACTACGACAAGGAAAAACTGCAAGAGCGTCTGGCCAAGCTGTCTGGCGGCGTTGCAGTGATCAAGGTCGGTGCCGGTTCCGAAGTTGAAATGAAAGAGAAGAAAGCCCGCGTTGAAGACGCCCTGCACGCAACCCGTGCAGCCGTCGAAGAAGGCGTGGTACCTGGCGGTGGCGTAGCACTGGTTCGCTCCCTGCAAGCTATCGAAGGTCTGAAAGGCGACAACGCTGATCAGGACGTCGGGATCGCTCTGCTGCGTCGTGCAGTTGAAGCGCCGCTGCGCCAGATCGTTGCCAACTCCGGTGACGAGCCAAGCGTTGTTGTCGACAAGGTCAAGCAGGGTTCGGGTAACTTCGGTTACAACGCTGCTTCCGGCGAATACGGCGACATGATTGAAATGGGTATCCTTGACCCGGCCAAAGTGACTCGCTCTGCTCTGCAGGCGGCGTCCTCCATCGCCAGCTTGATGATCACCACCGAAGCGATGATCGCTGATGTGCCTGAAGACAAGCCAGCAGGCGGCGGCATGCCGGACATGGGCGGCATGGGTGGTATGGGCGGCATGATGTAAGCCGGCTTTACCCCGAAAAGCTACACCCATAAAGAACCCCGCCTTGTGCGGGGTTTTTTATGGTCTTGCTGTTCCGGATCAATCAGTGCGTCGGTTGTACTTTACTGTTCTCGAGGCCCTTGGGTTCGGGGCGGTAAAGCACAAAGTAGTAAACCCCCAGACAGATCAGCCAGCAAAACACTGCAGTCCAGATGTTATGGGAAAAGAAGTGCGCGCCTTGCAGCATTCGGCCGATGGAGAACACTGTTCCCAAACCGAAGGCCAGGGCCAAACCCATTTTCGCCATTCTCGGGCGGCGGTCGCGCAAGGCGAAGAACAGGGCAAACAGGGTAAAACCGGTGGCTGCATGACCACCTGGCCAGCAACGCCCTGGCTTGTCGGTGGCAGGGCGCGGGCTCAACAATTCGCTGTAGGTTTCCTGGCCGCCGAACTCGGTGAGGCTCCAGGGGCATTGCACCGAAGTCATCACTTTTACTGGCGTCACGAAGGCGGTTGAAAGCGCCATGGACAACACCAGACAACCCAGTTCTCTGCGCCAGGGGATCAGACGTTCTACCTTGAACGACGCGGCAAAGCCGATCATGGCCAGTACGCCGAAAACCATCACCAGTTGTTTGGCGCGGTCGTGAAGGACGTCTTCCAGAAAATAGCTGTGCCTGCCGATGAATTGTCCACTGACGGGATCAAAGGCAAGCCTGGCGATGTCCATGTCCAGCGAAGTCAGCTCAAGGAGTACGAGGGTCAGCGCGACAACAGCGGGGATACCCAGATAAATCCACAGATTGATTGGGCGAGAGTAGGGTGGGGCGACGGTTTTCGACATATCGAATCCAGATCGGTGAAAGGCATGCCGCGATCATTGTGTGCGACGGTTTGTCTCAAAGTGTGTCATGTGCTTTGTAAATCATAGGTGAAAAAATCGTCATACCATATCGGCGCTGGCCCTGACGCTCACTTCGTCTTAAGCTGCGCCAGCCCAAACTGCATATGAGAGTGCGTTATGCGAATTCTTCTGGTTGAAGACAACCGCGACATCCTGGCGAACATGGCCGATTACCTGGGCATGAAAGGCTATACCGTCGACTGCGCTCAGGATGGCCTCTCAGGACTGCACCTGGCAGCCACCGAGCATTACGACCTGATTGTCCTCGACATCATGCTGCCGGGCATCGACGGCTACACGCTGTGCAAGCGTCTGCGCGAAGATGCCCGTCGTGATACCCCGGTCATCATGCTGACCGCACGCGATCAACTGGACGACCGTCTGCAAGGCTTCCGCTCTGGCGCTGATGACTACCTGCTCAAGCCGTTCGCCCTGTCCGAACTGGCCGCGCGCATCGAAGCGGTGTTGCGCCGTGCCCAGGGCGGCGGGCGACGGACGTTGCAGGTGGCCGATCTGGTGTATGACCTCGATACCCTTGAGGTGACGCGTGACGGCCGGATGCTCAAGCTCAACCCGGTAGGGCTCAAGCTGCTCGCCGTCCTGATGCAGAAAAGCCCGCATGTACTGCGCCGCGAGATTCTGGAAGAGGCACTGTGGGGCGACGACTGCCCGGACAGCGACAGCCTGCGCAGCCATGTGCACCAGTTGCGTCAGGTGATCGACAAACCGTTCGGCAAACCGCTGTTGCAGACCGTGCACGGTGTGGGCTATCGCTTGGCCGAGGGCCGGGATGGAGTTTAAACAGAGTCTTGCCCAACGGATCATTATTGCCTTTGCATTGATGAGCGCACTGGTCGCCGGGTCTTTCGCCATCGGTATCATCTCCACGGTCCATCTGGTCGAAGAAAAACTGATTTCTGCTGGCCTCGGCGGCGATCTTAATCGCCTGATGCTGATGGACAGTGTCAGTGACTGGAGCCACCGGCCCAAGCCCGATCAGTTGTTCTACTTCAGCAACGGTCCGGGCGATTTCGATTTGCCCAAAGACCTTCGGCACCTTGAACCCGGTTTTCATGAGGTCTTCCGTGGGCCACTGTCGTACCACGCCATGATCGAGGTGGTAGACGGTCGGCATTACGCCCTGCTTCAGGATCAGAGCGATTTTGAAGAGCGTGAGCGGGTTCTGTTCGCGGTCGTGCTGGTCGGTTTTGTTCTGGCGTTGGCGCTGGCGGTATTTCTCGGCTGGGTATTGGCCCGCCGAGTGATGGCGCCGGTAGTGCGTCTGGCCAGGCAGGTTCGTCACCGTGACCAGTTGCTGGGGCTGGCACCGCCACTGGCGCCTGACTACGCCGCTGATGAGGTGGGCGAGCTGGCGGTGGCGTTCGATGCAACGCTGGGGCGTCTGAGGCAAGCGTTGATTCGTGAGCGCATGTTCACCAGTGACGTGAGTCATGAGTTACGCACCCCGTTGATGGTGCTGGCCAGCTCCTGCGAGCTGCTGCTGGAGAACCCTGCGCTCGACCTGCGAGGGCGTCGTCAGGTCGAGCGTATTGGCCGTGCCTGCGAAGAGATGCGTGATCTGGTGCAAACGTTCCTCATGCTCGCCCGCACCCAGCGTGAGGATCCGGCCATGACGCCCAAGGCCACGCTGGTCGGGGTGGCCGAACAGTTGATCTCTCAATGGCGTGATCCAATAGAAGGCAAGGGGCTGCAACTGACCTACACGCCACCTGCCGATGACCAGCTGTCCGAAATTCGTTACAACGCGACCTTCCTCCATGCCGTGATGGGCAACTTGCTGCGTAACGCGCTGCACTACACCGATTACGGATTCATTGCGCTGACCCTGCACGCCGAAAGTTTCACCGTTGAAGACAGTGGCGTCGGTATTCCCGAGGAAAAACGCGAGGCCATGTTCGAGCCATTTGTGCGTGGCAATGAGCAGCGCGGGGAAGGCCTGGGTCTTGGTTTGTCACTGGTGCAGCGCATCTGCGCCAACCAGGGATGGAGCGTTGATCTCACGCCTATGGAGCCGCACGGTTGCCGGTTCGAAGTGACACTGAACCTGAACAAAACCTGACGTTCATTTTGAGCAAATCCACCTCAGTGTGTGGCGGCAAATCGACCGCACTTCGTCGATAAGTCACACATGGCGTTTAACTCTCTGTAAAATCTCGAAACATCTGAAGTATAAAGGTAACAATATTTTCACATTCAGATGACCTGACAGTGACAGCGGTGCCTTTAGTTTGGCCCGCATCAACGTCAGGAGCGGCTCCCATGAGCGACCGTATAGAACTCGAGTTTTCCCGCAAGTACGACAAGTCGCATGCTCGTCAGTACCTTGAAAAGCACCAGGACGGCCTGTGGCGCAAGTTGTCGCATCAGCGCGATGAACAACTGGCGAGAAAGGCGCTTCACCTGGCCGGTGACCCGGGCCTGGTGCTGGACCTGCCTTGCGGTGCGGGGCGTTTCTGGCCATTGTTGGCCGAGAAACCGAACCGCTCGATCATCGGTGCTGACAACTCCGCAGACATGCTCAGTACCGCTTGTGCATCACAGCCGGCAGAAGTTGTAAAAAGGGTACAACCTTTGCAGACATCTGCCTTCGACATCGACCTGCCTGATAACGCAGTAGACAGCATCTTCTGCATGCGCCTGCTGCACCATGTCGGCCAGTCAAGCGACCGCATGGCTCTATTGCGTGAGTTCCAGCGCGTAACCCGGGACAGTGTGATTGTCTCATTGTGGGTCGATGGCAATTTCAAAGCATGGAAGCGTGCACGCCTTGAGAAACAGCGCGTGCAGAAAAACGGGCAGGAAAGTTACCAGAATCGTTTTGTGTTACCGGTTGCTACCGCAGAATCCGAATTTGAACAGGCAGGATTTCGTATTCAGAATCGAATGGATTTTCTGCCGATGTACGCCATGTGGCGTGTCTACGTCTTACGTAAAAGGTAAACAGATGGGTTTGCAGTCCTTGAAAGAGCCAGTTGTGAACTCGGTGCAGGATGAGTTCAACCATTTCTGGAGTCAGCACGGCGAGTGGGTTGAAGAACCCAATGTCCGTCGAGGTGGAGAAAGTGGTGTACAGCGGCTCACGATGGACAACGGGCAAACGCTTTATGCCAAGCGTCAGACAGGGCATATATATCGCAGTTTGCTGCACCCTTTGGGGCGACCGACTGTATTGCGTGAGCGCGAAGCGCTTGAGGGGCTGCGCAAGCTTGGCGTAGTTGTGCCGGAAGTGGTGTTTTGCGGTGCCGAGCGTGGCGAGGACAATGCCTGGCGGGCATTGCTGGTCACGGTGGCGCTGGAAGGTTTCGAAGAAATAGAAAAGTGGGAGGCTGGCGGAGGGCGCGAGCGGCATGGCGAACTGTTTTATGAGCTCGCGCTCAAGGAAGTGGCGGCTACCCTGGCCCGTATGCACCTTGGCCGCTGGCAGCACAGCTGCCTGTATATCAAACACATATTTGTACGTGTGACCGGCGAGGGGCCGGATGCCAAAGTCGAGGTTGCCTTGCTGGACCTCGAAAAAGGCCGTCGTCGCCTGACAGCCCAAGGGGCGGCCCAGCATGATATGAAACAGCTACGACGCCATTCGTCATTCAGCGCTGCAGACTGGCAAAAGTTGATCTACTTTTATCAGGCAGCGTTTGGCAGCTCTATCAAAGGTTTAGAGTCATGAAGCTAGAAATGGCAAGAGGTCTGTTTATCTTCGGTGCATTGGCAGTTGCCACCGTTGCAGTGGCAGCGCTTGAACAACCGTCTACCCAGATACTCACGACACAGCACGGCGAGGGATATTGCCCGTTGCCGCGTGTGGCCAAGAGTCTGGTGAGCGTGCAGCCCGATCATGACCTGTTGCTGTTCATGTACAGCCTGGCGCAAGGGGCCGGGGTCAGGAACTGAGTCGCTTTGCTGCCTGACTGCTGACTATCCCACCTGGGCCAGATGAAGATGGTTGTCCCATAGCCCTGCTGGCAGGTCCAACGGTTTGGCCAGCAGTTGCGCTTTGCGACAATCATAGAAGCGGCAACGCCCTTGGCCCGAAGTCACGACAAACCCATCAGCTATCGCACCCACGCCTGCGCAGTCCGGTAGCGGCGCATCCAGCTTCAATGCGCCGCTGTCCAGATCCCAGATGAAGAACCGGTTGCCACGCGGTGCCGTAAGGGCCACCAGGCGCAGATCACTGTGCACTGCAACGCTTGCGGTGTAATGAGCCATCGCCCGAAGTTGTTCTTCAGCCACCGGAAAGGCCTGAAATGGCTGCCCCGGCCGCTTGATCGCCAGCAACTCGGCTACTTCGTGGCTGTCGCCCATGAACTGCTGGCCTGCCACGATGGTGCCGTCGCTGGCGATGCCCATGTGACGCACGCTGTTCATCTGCTGGGAAAGTGTCTCCTTGCTCAGCAATGTACCGTCACGCTGCATGATCACCAGACTGGGCTGCATGGCATTCAGGTTCATCTCTACCCTGCTTTCCGCTTCGGTGCGAATACCGCCGTTCGCGACCACCAGCGTTTCGCCATCGGGCATCCACGAAACCTGATGCGGACCAATACCATGCGTAGGAATTTCAGCCGAGTGCACCAGTCGCTGCTCAACGAAACGATAGACACCCAGTAAGCCGCGGCCAGGGTCGCGGGTATCGTTTTCCGTCGCATACAGCCATTCGCCGTCGCGATGAATCACCGCATGACCATAGAAGTGCCGGTTCGGCTGCGAAGCGATGGTTTGCAGCAAGCGGCCATCGCGCAAATCGATCAGATAGCTTTCAGTACCCGGACGACGTGCGATGAACACCGCAAGTGGCAGGTCGGGATGATTGATGATGTCGTGGCAGCGCTGGCCCACCTGGGTGGCAAATACCTGCGTTCCGTCAAGCCGGAAACCCACCGCGTAGTGTTTGCCGTCGCCATCGTCACGAGCGGAGAGCAGCAGAGGGTGTGCGTCTTTTTGCCTGAACAGCGTCCAGCCGCCCAGCGTGAAAGTGCTGAGCAAAAGACTGCCGAGGGCCATGGCCTGACGTCGTAACATCACGTGTACCTCTTGATCAATCGCCGTCGTTGGCGTTGAAGCCCAACTGAATGCCCAGTGCCTTGGCCAGCTCGCCTTCATGCAGGCGGTGCACCGCATTGAGGCTGTCGTAGAACGCATTGAGCTGCTGACGTCCTGCTTCGGTGGCCAGTAGGTCGGCGAGCGGCGGCTTGAGTTCTGACAGTAATTTTCGGCTGGTAGCGTAGGCTGCATCGATTTTGTCAGCCAGCGGTTTCTGCTCGGCGGGCAGCAAGCTGCGCAGGCCCTTGTTGTCGACACCGGTCCAGACTGTTTCGGCGCTGATCAGGCTGGCTTCCAGGCTGCTGAGCGACGATTTGCTGCGCCATGCATCTGCCTGGAAGGGTTGTGGCTGGCCTTTGCTCTGGCGACCCAGTGGCGTGCCCAGTTTCTTCTTCAGGCTGTCGAGGGCCGTGACCTGAACCCGCAGCAGTTCGGCGATGGCTTCATGAGAATCCGCGTAGCGCTGGTTAGGGAATTTGCTCAGTTGCGCAAGCATGCCATCGGTGCTGTTCCAGCTGGTGAGGATTTCCTCGGCAAGCTGCTTTTGACGCTCGCCGATTGCCACCAGCAGCGGGCAGTAGCGCGCTTTCTGTTCGGTATTGGCCATGTCGATTTCCGCGTCGAACAGAATGTATTCGTAAGCGGACAAACCTTGCACCACGACGCTGGCCTTGGACAGCTCCTGAGCAGTGATCTGCGGCTGTGCCGTTACCAGTTGCTCGACCTGCCGGCCAACCAGGTTCTTCTTGTCTGGCCAGAACTGTATTTGCCAGGCGCGGTTGCCCTCGGCCAGAGGGCCGATCAACAGCGGTTGCAGCTCGGCCCAGGTCTTCTGCGCTTTGAGAAAGTCGGCGCGGGCTGTGGCCAGATCAGTCTTGCCCTGACAGAACGCCAGTGCGCTGGTTGCCAGCTGACGATCAGCATCGACCCAGCGGCTGTAGGTCGGCAGGATTACCTGTTTGGCAATGGCTGCGGACGTGACCGCCTGAGGGTCGGATGGCGAGCAGGCACCCAATGCAAGCGCCGCAAGGCTGGTCAGCAACAACTTGGGTCGGAACATGTCCGGCTCCTTTATTTATTTTCGAAAGGTGATTTTGAAAAAATCATGTTGAACGAGACGATTCTGGAAAGGGAGCAATCATAACGAATTCAGAAACACCAACAGCGCTTCACGCTGTTGCGCGTCAAATGCCAGAACCTGCCGCTGCGCCGCCTGGGCTTCGCCGCCATGCCACAGTATCGCCTCAAGTACATTGCGGGCGCGACCATCGTGCAGCAGTTGAGTGTGCCCGCTCACCGTGCCGGTCAGGCCCAGCCCCCACAGCGGTGGCGTGCGCCACTCGCGGCCGGTGGCCTGGAACTCGGTACGGTTATCGGCCAGCCCTTCGCCCATGTCGTGCAGCAGCAAATCGCTGTATGGGCGAATCTCCTGATTGGCCAGCTCAGGCTCGGCAGCGTCGCTACGGGTCTTGAATGAGGGCGTGTGGCATTGCTGACAGCCCGCCTGAAAAAACAGATTCTTGCCCGCCAGCACCTGCGGGTCATCAACCTTGCGGCGTGCCGGAACCGCCAGGTTGCGTGTGTAGAACTCCACCAGACGCAGGATGTTGTCGCTGACCTCCGGCTCGCCGTTCGGGCCATTGCCGTTGGGCGCTGCCAGGCAATCGGTCTGGGCTGGCGTGCAGTCATCAACGCGGCGCAGGCTTGTGGTCAGCCCCATGTCGCCGGAAAAGGCGTGCACGTTCTGCTGGTTGAGGTTGGGCTGCCCGGCTTTCCAGCCGAATCGGCCCATGACGACTTTTTGTTGTGCATCGTCCCATACCCAGTTGGGGCGTCCCGAGATGCCATCGGTGTTCTTGTCATCGGGGTCGGCATTGGCAAGGATTGCTTCATCGGCAATGGCCTCAAGCAATCCCAGGCCGATCATCGGCGGGGCTATGCGCGCCGAGATGTGGGTATCGGGGTGCATCGGTCCGTAGCCCAGCTGGGTGATTCTGAGGGTCGGCTGGCGCAGCTCGACGGCGGTGCCATCGCGAAACTCGACCGTCAGCGCATCGTACTCGACCCGCACCTTGCCCTCGGGGGCCACGCCGGGGTTCGACATGTCCTGCAATTGCCCGCCGTAAGTCGGTTCAGGCAGCACGCCATTGCGCTGCACAAGATCGGCGTAGGCCGGGTCGTCAGGAATCGACAGCCTGACCAGCATCGACACGGCATTGCTGTCGCCAGCTTCCGGTGGATGACCGCGACCGTCCTTGATGTGGCAGTTCTGGCAAGCGTTGGTGTTGAACAACGGCCCAAGCCCGTCGCGAGCTGTGGTGGTCGATGGCGCAATTACCCACGGACTGCGGAAAAAACTGTTGCCGACACTGAAGTCCAGGCGCCGCACGGGCGACAAGTTGGCCGAGGGCATGGAAAAGGCATTCTGATCGCTCTTCCTGACCGTTGCACTGCCTCCGGACAAGGCTTCTTCCGGCTCGGCATGAGTGAAACGCGGGGCGTCATCGCATGCACTCACGGCCAGAGTCGTAAGCAAGGCAAGGGATAGACGGAGCCGCGTACTCATACACATCCTGCAACGAGGCGAAAATCGGGGCGTGCAAGCTTAGCAGCCTCGTGCGGTTTGAATAAGAGGGATTATCGTTTGCCTGCTCTGATGTAATGCGTTGTTACGAATCTCGGAGGCTGGTCTCGTCCCGGCATTTTTGCCTATGCTGCACATGTCGAAGTTGACAGCACACACGCAGATAAAACACCCAGCAGAGACCACATCAATGGATAACCCGGAAAACAGCGCGTTCGTGACCACCACGGAGGCACTGGAGGCGCTCTATGGCCCGATTGCTCCTCCTTCCATGACCAAGGAAGTCGACCATATTCACGCGGTTTACCGGCCCTTCATCGAGTCGGCACCCTTTGTTGTGCTGGCCTCTGCCGGGCCTGACGGCCTTGATGCGTCCCCGCGTGGTGATCAGGCGGGCTTCGTGCATATCGAGGACAGCAAGACGCTTTATCTGCCTGACCGGCGCGGCAACAACCGCATCGACACCTTGCGCAATATCATCAGCGACCCACGTGTCGCGTTGCTGTTCCTCATCCCTGGCGTGGGCGAGACCTTGCGGGTCAACGGAACAGCGCAAATATCGGTTCAGCCCGAACTGTTGTCTCGTTTCGAGGTGAACGGCCAACTGCCCAGGTCAGTGCTGCGCATCTCCGTGACCAGCGTGTACTTCCAATGCAGCAGGGCAACGATCAGGTCTGGTTTATGGGATGCAACCCGGCACATCGAACGCAGCGCGCTGCCGACTGCCGGGCAAATACTGAAAGCGGTTTCGGCCGAGCAGATCGATGGTGACGCCTATGACAAGGCTTTGCCGGGACGCATTGCAGATACGTTGTATTGATCATGGCTGATACCGTATTGCGCCTCTTGTGGTCATGTCTTGATCAGACACCGGTTTTGCTCTGATTTTTTTCCTTCTCAAGAAAGTAGTCAAAGATACTCATGCCCTTGCGCAGGATTTTGCGGACTTCTTCGCTTTGCGCGATCAGTTCGGCGCTGGGGGCTTGCCATTGTTCGCGGGGCAGGGGGGCGGACCAGTCGAAAATCGATTTGGGCAAGCGTATGAAAGGCAGGCGGGTTACCCCGGCGGCAATGTAGCAGGGAAGGGTCCAGCCCGAGAGGAATTGGACCGGAAGGAAGTTGAATAGGTAACGCTGGTAATCACCTTCTGATCGATAATAACGGCGGCGCATATGGAAATGCTCTACAGTGCCTTCCTCCACGTTTCCTGGTCTCATTGGCAACGGCAGTGCGTCAACACCCTTTTCCATGTAAGCGCGAATAATTTCCCATTCGCTCAACGCCAACTCCCTTGTGTGAGTAGGTACGGTGATCCATGAAGCGTGACCACCTGATTTGCCCTCTAGCCCAATCGTCAGATAAGCGAATTTGATGGTTCCATATACCGTTGCTGCTTCGCCGGTGCTGACACAGGCCACGATGTCCTCCCATGAAACAAATCTGGGACGTCTCCAGTATTTGGTAATGTATGCCACTTCACGGCGTTGTCTATTGAAGCGGATGGGCCGAGGGCATGGCATGGGGACCAAGGGGCCAGAGATAATAAAATAATGAATGACAGTCATGAGTAAGAACAGTCCACTGACAAAATAGTGAGTGGGCGAGAACTCCATAAGATTTTCCAATAAGAATCTCTCATGTTTTATATAATCACGTAACGTCATGGCTAAGCTGGTCATCAGGAGAGTGACTGCTATAACCGTCATAAGGCCGATAATGGCACGCAC
Source organism: Pseudomonas sp. RGM 3321 (assembly GCF_022836805.1). Classification (NCBI taxonomy): domain Bacteria; kingdom Pseudomonadati; phylum Pseudomonadota; class Gammaproteobacteria; order Pseudomonadales; family Pseudomonadaceae; genus Pseudomonas; species Pseudomonas sp. RGM 3321. Next base: position 137,338 of record NZ_JALHBH010000109.1, on the reverse strand, counting down.
GGATTTCTCCAAGGGTTCGAGCCCCGGACCATAGTCAAGATAAACCTCATTGATTGATTTGCAGGAGCTCCATGCGCTGACAGCGACAGCCCCTGTGGGGACAGGGAGTGGCGAAAGATAAAATGCCTGGTGGGCAGACTCTTGCTTGCTACCGCTTTCATTGGGCGGCAGATTATGATGATTGGAAGTCACAAAGCTTATCTCTTTTTATCTGCGTGGTCGGTAATTGGAGCGCCTCTTCGGATGATGGCAACGATGCGCTGATAGGATTGCTCCTGATATCCATGCTCAACGGAATTCGGTAGTGCAAGTATCCTTGATTTTCTTTCAAGAATACTGTTGCCAGTGCGGGCTTTGCTGCCAGTTGCAAAAGCATAACTGTGTTATGTCCCTGCCAGTCAGTCGGTATCTCCAGCTTTAGGGTCAAGGGGGACGCAGAGACTATGGAGGCTCTTTGGCAAAGCGCCTCACTGATGTCTTCTCTGGAAGATAAATTATGTAACACCGCAGTCCAGCGTAGCGATGTGTCATCGAAGGTCGCCTCTGTCAGGCCTGGTAATACCAGATGTAAGCTGCGTACGGGTTCGCCTTCAATGCGACGACGGATAATGCCGTTGTCAAAGACGGTGGGTAATAAATTGATTTCGGCCAGTTTTTGACCATGTTCGGACCCGTCCCAGCCTTCTGGATTTTTTCCCCAAATACAACCTAATAACCAGCGTTGTTGGTCATCCAGGCTTGAGTAATTGTAGAGTGTTTCCCCGCTTAACTGCAGCGCAGCGAAAACCAGACTCCAAGGTGTCAGATACATGGAGACATGAAGGAAACGAGGACCCCGAGTGGCCCACGCTCGACTGGCAATCAGTTTTTTTGTCGATGGCGTTGCAGCTTTTATGTCCGCCCAAAGCCCGGCCATCTCCTTTCCTGCATATAGCGTTATGGCAGAATTTATTCCGATGGCTCCCGCATCACCTGTCAAGCCCATCAGGGCTCCGGCTCTTTCTCCCGAGGTTCCGTTAATAAACGCGCTTTTCCATTTTTCCCAGTCATTCCATAGTGTGCCGACTGTACCTAGCAAGCTCAGAGGAGCGATGACACTGCCCAGGCCCAGACTTAATGAGCCCAGTCGTACCGCCAGTAACCCGCCCGTAGTTTCGGCACTGTTAATCATCAGGATGCGCAGTGCTCTGTCTACGATAGCAATATGTACCGACTGGTAAACGGCCAGAGCAGCGGCTGCAAAGGAGTAAAGGGTTGCGGTCGCTATTACTAAGTCTTTCGCAGATCTATTATCCTTTGCACCCGTCCAAACAGCCCACGCCTCCCCCAGATTCCCAACCTGCAAACACACCGCCAGTAACGGGAAGAAACTGCCCTTCAGCGCCGCCGCAGCCGCCCCCTGAGTTGCATACCCTCCAAACGCCCCCGTCCGCAGCCTGTCAATTTCGGCATTGAGCGCGTGCAGTTGCGGGTCAGTAATATCCAGTCGAACGCCAATCGCGCCATTGCGCGGAGTGCCGGTCGGGGTAATGGCTTTTTCCAGGTCTCGGCGCAGCGCGTCGCGCGTGTTGCGGGTCTGCAGTAGCCGTTGGTTGGTGTATTGCCTTTCGTAAAGCAGACCTTGATGTTGATCCGCTGTCAGTGTGCGGCGGTTGATAAGTTTGGTGAGGCGGTTGCGCTCTCTGATGAGGTCGTCTTCGGTAGCAAGCAGCTGATTCAAGCGCACGAAGTTGTCGCGAAATTTTGTCACGTCGGCTTCGTTTGCAACTCTTAGAGTGACGGCTTCCTGTTGCAGCGCCACCAGCATGCCCAGTCGCTGTGCTCGATTGCTTGCCCTGCTGAAGTTATCCAGATGTTGGCGTAGCTGTGGGCTGTTCAACTGCTTTTGCATTTTAATCAGCCAGCGCTCCAGGTGCAGGGCGATGGCCGGGATATAACTGGCATTGACGGCTTGATGAAAGGGTCGGGCGGCCGGGTCCAGGTTCAGACTGTTGGTCCAGTGATTGCCCATGATGTGGCTGATATCAGCGATGCGCCTTTGCGCATCGGCCAGTCCGTCGCTGAAGTTGTGAATATCATCCAGCCACTTGAGCAGGTTGCCTGATTTGGCGCGCAGAAAGTCCATGTCCAGACGCCCATAGAACACCGGCAGAATGTAGTGGGGGTTGTCGTGAAAGTAGTCGCTGACCTTCCGCAGGCTTTCGTCGGTGCGGCACAGGTCGCGGGTGCAGTTGAGCTCCATCGCCAAGGCTCTTTTCAACTGGTCGGGATGGTCTGGGTCGAAGTACCAGGCACTTCGAAAGAGCTCACCTTGAGTGAACAGGCTCACGCGATCATGGGTGATATCGTCCAGGCGCTGCGTCCAGCGTTGAAGGTGCGAGCGCTCCTGAGTCAGATAGGCTTGCATTTCCTGGTGACGAACAAGATCGTAAATGCCTCGTGAGCCGAGGCCCACACCGTTTAGCGTGCCCTGGCTGTTCTCTTCCAGCGCTTCAATGTCGTCTTTCAGTTCTTCATGGAGTGGTTTGCCAAGTACGAGCACCATCTGTGAGTGCTTGTTTTCCATGTCGAGTCTGGCAAACCTGGTTTGCGGCCGCTCGGCGTACGCACCCCCGCGCATCGCGGAATACTGCCCCGCTGAAGTAGTGACTGGGACAGGTCCCTGATGGTGTTCCCGGTGCCAGTCATTGCGCGCATTGAGGTAATCGTAAATGCGGCTGCGTTGTTCGGGCGTAGCAGTGTTCAGTAGTTTCGAGTCAGGATTTGTCTGCCGGGCAGTGTTGTCGCCAACGCTCATCAGTGTGTCAATGTAGCTGGCGGTGATGTAACGCATTTCATTGTCGTTGCGCTCACGCCATTGGTTGAGCCAGCCCACTACCTCGTCCTGCTCCTGCGCAAGGTCACGCAGAATGCCGATGCTGTCGTCGAGCACCAGATACAGGTGATTCAGTTCGTAGAACGGGTTGAGTGTATTTTTCAACTCGCCGATGTGCGCCTCGCGAAACAGTGGCAGATGCTCCCAGACATAGTCCTGGCGTTCGCCTTCGGGCATCTCGGGTGTAGTGCATTGTTGTGCCGGCAACTCGGCGAGCTCGGCAAGTTGCTCTCTGACCTGCTGTTCGACGCGAAGATGAACGCCGCCTTGCTGGCAATCGGCTGCAGCAAGATTCACTTTCTGCATGAAATAGAAACGGTCTGCAGCGCTGGCCAGCACATGGGTGCATTTGGCAGCGGTCCATTGCAGTTCGGCATAGGCGACATGCAATGTTGTATCGCGGGCAAAGATCAGGGTGTGCTCGCCAATTGTGGTCTGCCTGACATCCTGAGCGACTTCCCGGTCCTGCCAGAGCAGCTTGGTCGGCACGCCGTTGTCGAGGCGATACTCATGCAGGTAACCACTGCTTTCATCAATCACATACAAATAGCCGTCACGCACCAGACGCAAGCCGAGCGGTCGTTTCACGTCTCTGTAACCCGCGGTATCCGGCAGGTTATGAAGCCGTTCCACGCGGCCGTAACGCAGTGGCAATAACTGGACTTTGGTGCCCATTAACGGGCAGTTGCTCGTACTGTTGCGGGCATCAATATGGCTTTTTGCTCTGGACTCCCAATAGGCTTTGTCCACCGGGGAAAGTGTTTTGCGGCTCATGGCCGGGTTGCTCCGTGCGGTTCGCGACTGCGTTTCACTGCCAGCCAGTTGGCCTGTTGAATACGCCGGGATGGCGTCAATGAGGACTTTTCATTCATCAGCGCTCTGATATCGAGATGCAACTCGGCCGGCTGGGTAGCCAGAAAGCAGGTGACGTTGGCGTAATGGAAAATATCCGCTTCGCTGTTGAAGCCTGCTTCATAGGCTGTGACGGCCAGAGCATGCACATGGCCGTATCGCGACTTCAAACCCGTGGAGGTGAGGTAGGCCGGAAAAAATGTGCGCAAGTGCTGGTCAAGACTGATCACGATCAGGCGAAACGCGACGTCATTCATGGCCTCCATCTGCCGGTCGTTCATCCGATACAGAACAGTTTTGTCATGAACGGCTGGCTCACCAAGGCGCTCGTGCTGGACCCAGTGTTCAGTAATGACATCTACTGCATAAACGCTGTCGATAGGGCCAAACAGCCTATTGTCGGTGTGCGCCGGATGAAGCCCGAACAGCGCGTTGGCGACAGGCGGGTCGGAAAGGTTCAAGTGGCAGGCCTTGCCTGTTGGTTTATCAACGAACACCAGCCAGCGCAGGTGATCAGCCACTGTCTTGTGGTCGGGGTCACTGAACAACAGCAGACCCCATTCTTCGTGCGCGTAAGTCAAAAAATTTGAAAAGGTCGGGTCGTGTGGGCCGTCGATCTGAACCAGCGCTGGCGAGTGATCCAGTAAGTCGCTGAAGCGGGTTTGCAGAAAAAGCAGCGCGCAGATCGGCGCTGGATTCCACTCGAAAAGCTTTCTTCTCAACTGTGGGAGATTGATGGCGTTGAGCAGTAGATAAGCGTTTTTCGACCATGACAGACCGTCAGGGCCTGATTCAAATTCAAACATGTGCGCGCTTTGATGGGGCAAGGGGCGCGGATACTCGGTGGTGTGGGAAACGTTTTCAATACGCAGAAATGACTTTGGGAAAAGCCCTACAAAGATCGCTGAAATATCGCTGGCCAGACCTGATGCGCATATCGGTCAGGCATAAAAAATGCCGGTCAGCGAACTGACCGGCATTGGTTGTTAGCGCAAACAGTACCGGTCAGAACTCGTGATCAGCGTTGTCCGGGTTCAGGTCGGTGATGCCGAGCTTGGCAGCGGCCTGTTCGATCGCACCCGTCTGTTTGACCAGCGCAGCGATGGCGTCACGTACCACTTGATTGCCTGCCGTGTTGCCGGCAGCGATCAACTGGTCGAAGTGCTCACCCTTGTTGGCGTGATCAACGATGACCTGCAGCTTGGCCTGGGTGTCGTCCAGATCGGCGCGCAAGGTGGCGTCGGTGGCCGGGTCTACCTTGGCAACCAGAGACGAAAGGCTGGGGCCGCTGACTTTGCTGCCATCGGTACGCGTGTATTCGCCCAGGTAAACGTTACGAATACCCTTGCCGTTGTAGAAGTGCGAGTTGTGCGTGTTGTCGCTGAAGCAGTCGTGTTCGTCTTCGCTTGAGTTGGCTTCCAGTGCGACTTTCATACGCTCGCCTGCCAGTTCACCCAGCGACAGGCTGCCCATGCCGAAGAGCATTTTGCGCAGACCGCTTTCGCCGGATTCGGCTTCCAGCGTGGCACGGTAGTTGTCGGCAACGCCGGCCTTCCAGTTGCCGGACATTTCTTCCAGATCGCTGACCAGCAGATCGGTAACGGCCTTGAGGTAAGCGCGGCGGCGGTCGTTGTGGCCGCCGGTCGCGCCGGCACCTTCAAGGTAGTCACTGGCTGGACGAGCCCCGGCACCAGGGCCGGTGCCGTTCAGGTCCTGGCCCCACAGCAGAAATTCAATGGCGTGGTAGCCGGTAGCAACGTTCGCTTCGGAACCGCCCAGCTCGTTCAGGCTGGCGAGTTTTTCGGAGGTGATTTCCTTCACGTCGACCTTGTCTTCACCCACCTGAATTTCGGTGTTGGCGATGATATTGGCAGTCGCGCCTGGGTTGCCCAGCGCGTGCTGGTAATCCTTGGCGACATAGTCGATCAGGCCTTCGTCCAGGGGCCAGGCGTTAACCTGTCCTTCCCAGTCGTCGATGATGGTGTTGCCGAAGCGGAAGACTTCGCTCTGCATGTAAGGCACACGCGCAGCTAACCACGCATCCCGTGCGGCTTTCAGGGTTTCATCGCTGGGTTTGGCCAGGAATGCGTCGACGGCGGTGCTCAGTTTTTTCGCACCAGCCTCGGCGTCGTCGAACACCGCAGACACCATGTTGGCGTAATTCGCGACCACAGCCTTGGCCGCCGCGTCGTCAGTCTGGGCGGCTGCGGCTGGAGCAGGGGCAGCAGGCGCCGCAGCGGGAGTCGCCGGAGCAGCGGCCGGCGCGGGTGCCGGGGCGGCAGCCTTGTCCTTGCCTTCGCCACAACCGGCGAGAGAGATAGCGATGGCCAACAGACTAGCGGTTGCCAGAGGCATACGAATCATGACGGAATCCTGCGTCGATAAAGGTGATGGCGGGGTGCGCCCAGAAAATCTGCGACATGATGCGAAAGATTTGCATTCGATGTAAAGGCAAAACGCCTTTGCGGTCGTGTTCAGGCATTCAGCAGGTTGTAACAGTCGGTTTCAAGATGGCTCGAAACAGCATTACCGTTTAGAGGCTGGCGGCGTTACGCTCTCTCGATTGTTTCAGGTAGGCCAGCAATTCCCGACCGGGCAGCGGCTCGCTGTACAGGTAGCCCTGGCCTTCGTGACAGCCCTGAGTGACGACATAGGCCTCCTGCTCCAGCGTCTCCACACCCTCGGCGATGACCTGCATGCCAAGGCTTTTGCCCAGCTGGATAATGGCCCGCACGATGGTGGCGTCATCGTCGTCGTCAATCAGGTCCTGAACGAAACTCCGGTCGATCTTGATCTTGTCGAGCGGCAGGCTTTTCAGGTAACTCAGCGACGAGTAACCGGTACCGAAATCATCAATGGCGATCAAGGCGCCGGAGCGTCGCAGGCTCAGAAGGTGCTGGGCAGCGGTGTTGATATCTTCCATAAGGCCGGTTTCGGTCACTTCCAGTTCCAGGCTGCGCGGAGGCAGGCGGTAGATCTGCAACAGGTTGTTGACCACGCGCGGAAGTTCCGCGTGGTGCAGTTGCACGGTCGACAGGTTGACCGCCATGCGCAAGTCGGTGAAGCCCTGATCAAGCCATTCCCGTAGCTGGCGGCAGGCCTGATCAAGCACCCATTCGCCGATGGCGATGATGGTGCCGTTCTGCTCGGCCAGCGGGATGAATACATCCGGCGGCACCAGACCATGCTCGGGGTGTTGCCAGCGGATCAAGGCTTCTACGCCGACGATGCGGTGATCGCGATAGCTGATCTGTGGTTGATAGACCAGGTACAACTGATTGCCCGGCAAGGCTTCGCGCAGATCTTTTTCGAGTTCACGACGGCGGCGCATTTCGCTGTCGACGCTGGCGATGTAGAACTGATACCGGTTACGCGAGCGGGCTTTGGCCAGCGTCATGGTCTGTTCAGCTTTTTGCAGGAGTTTCTCGGTGTTGTCGCCGTCCTCGGGAAACAGCGTGATGCCAATGGTCGCTCGTAACCGGATCTGCTGTTCACCGACTATAAACGGGGCCTCCAGCTCGTCCAGGATATTCTGCGCCAGCTCTGCTGCCTCGTAGGGTTGCTCGATTTTGGCCTGCACCAGTGCAAACTGATCGCCGCCCAACCGCGCCAGAGCGCCGAGTCGTCCGCTGTGGGCGCGCAGCCGGTCAGCCAGCGCGAGTAACAGTTGATCGCCTGCCTGATAGCTGAACTGCTCGTTGATACCCTTGAAGTCATCCAGGCCCACGCAGAGAATCGCGACCCGGTGCTGTTGACGTCCCGCATCTTCAAGAATTCTGTCCAGCCCTGTCTGCAACTGAAGTCGGTTGGGCAGGCCGGTCAGGAAATCGTATTGCGCCATGCGCTGCAGATTGTTCTCCGCCTCGTGGCGCAGATAAGTGTGGCGCTCGATGGAGGCCAGCAGTTGGTTGGCGGTATTGACCCAAATCCCCAGTTCGTTTTTCTCGTGGCCCTTGAGCAATGGCAATTGGTGTTCGCTGGGGCGGTCAGGGTTGATCGCGATCAGATGTTCGATGATTTTCGACAGTGGCTTGGTCAGCAACCAGTGATAGACCAGGTACAACACCAGCCCCATTGCCAATGCACGCAACACTCCGGCCACGAAAATGATTCCGGCATTGACCAGAAAACTTTCGCCGTAATTGGCGGTGTCCAGCGTGATGCGCAGGTCGCCGTAATACTCGCTATAGGGGCTGCGACCGACCAGTTGCGTGGTGAAGCTGCGTTCCTGGCCGAGGATAAGGTCTGTCAGCCAGCGGGTTGGAGAGTTTTTCAGCGGGCGGTCTTTTTCTGCCAGCAGGCTTTCGTTGGGATGTCCTATCGACGCCATGCGTACCGAGTCGTCCTGGAACAGACCCTCAATGACCTGCATGCCCATTTCACGGTCCAGGCTGTAAACGGCCTGCGTGGAGGGGTCGCGGAACATTCCGAGAATTCGTTCGGCATCGCTGGCCACGGCCTGACGCGTCTTGTAGGCGTCGAAAACGATTTGCGCACAGCTGAGTACGACGCCTACCAGTAGCGCCGAAAGCAGTACGACGCGCAGCAACTTTACCGACAGGCTATTCTTGAGTTCCAGCTTCAATGGCCGTTCCTTAGTTCGTGTCGGAGGACATATCGCCCCATGACCCTCGAAAAGCCAGATCCGCCCGTCGTGACGTGGTCAGAAGCGATGCGTCTGGCTGATCTTCGCGTTCCTTGCACCTGCTGGCCCAAGCCACCTTAGTGTGTCGGGTGGCCGGGTGGGTAACTTGAGCAGAACACTGTAAAGAATTACGTCGTGATGCGAGTCAGCTAGCGTTTTCTGACAATACACAAAGTAACAGCGGCAGGCGAAAAAACATTTGTCATTCACCTGACTGGCAGGTCGAAGTCTGACGCCGTTTATTAAACACGCATCTGGAAAGACTATAGGTGTAAGTCTGGAACATAAAAAACCCGGCTCGAGGCCGGGTTTTTTGACGGCGCTGGACTCAGGCTGCGTATTGCTTGGCCACGAAGTCCCAGTTCACCAGGTTCCAGAACGCCTCTACGTACTTCGGACGCAGATTGCGATAGTCGATGTAGTAGGCGTGTTCCCAGACGTCGCAGGTCAGCAATGGCGTGTCGCCGCTGGTCAGCGGGTTGCCGGCACCGATGGTGCTGGCCAGGGCCAGAGAGCCGTCAGCCTTCTTTACCAGCCAGCCCCAGCCGGAGCCGAATGTGCCGATGGAGGTTTTGCTGAACTCTTCCTTGAACTTGTCGAAGGAACCGAATGCAGTGTTGATCGCCTCGGCCAGCGCGCCGGTAGGTTCGCCACCAGCGTTAGGGGCCAGGCAGTTCCAGTAGAACGTGTGGTTCCAGACCTGAGCGGCGTTGTTGAAAATACCGCCCGAAGAGGTCTTGATGATTTCTTCCAGGGTCTTGCCTTCGAACTCGGTGCCTGGCACCAGGTTGTTCAGGTTCACGACGTAGGTGTTGTGGTGCTTGTCGTGGTGATATTCCAGAGTCTCCGCAGAAATGTGCGGCACCAGAGCGTCTTTGGCGTAGGGCAGTGGCGGCAATTCAAAAGCCATGGTTTATCTCCTTTCAGGTCAATTGCGGTAATCGCACGGCCGATCACGGGCGGCCAGATACAGCATGCACCGGGAGTTTTACTCTTTTGCGGCGCAGACCCCGGATCATAGCACCGGGTCTGCGGCTTAACCACGCAACAACTGTGTGGGATAGAGGTTCCAACGCGTTTGACCTGGCGCTCATGAAACCCGTCAGGCTGAGCGGATCAACTGAAAGGCCACGCTGAACATCATCACGGCGATCATCACGTCCAGTATGCGCCATGTGGCGGGACGGGCCAGCCAGGGCGCGAGCCATGCCGCGCCGAGTGCCAGGCTTGAGAACCACAGCAACGAGGCGCTGGCAGCACCGGCCACGTAAGCCCCCGGCACATCCTGTTGTGCCCCGAGCGAGCCAATCAGCAGCACGGTGTCCAGATACACGTGCGGGTTCAGCAAGGTAACGGCCAGCGCACTGAGCAACACGGTGCGCAATGATCTTCTGCCAACGGCTGCGCTGTGTTCAAGGCTTTGCTGCGAGCAGGCGCGGCGCAATGCCTGCAGGCCATACCAGCTCAGGAATATCACCCCGCCCCAGCGCGCTACCGCCAGCAATGTCGGGTTTTGTGCGAGCACATTGGCCAGTCCGAAGACGCCTGCTGCTACCAGAATGGCGTCGCAGAGAATGCACAGTAACGCGACGGGTACGTGATGTTCACGGCGCAGGCCCTGAGCGAGTACAAAAGCGTTCTGAGTACCGATAGCCATGATCAGGCCTGCCGCGATCAGCAGGCCATTAAGGTAGCTTTGCCACATAAAGACGTTCCATTGAGCAGATTCAGATGGCGATTCTTATGCGTTAAGCGATATAAGGAAAACAAATAATATTCATCGCTCATTAGGAAAACTGATGTTCGACTACAAATTGTTATCTGCATTGGCGGCTGTGATAGAACAAGCCGGTTTCGAGCGTGCCGCTCAGGTGCTGGGGCTGTCTCAATCTGCGGTTTCGCAGCGCATCAAATTGCTGGAGGCACGTATTGGTCTGCCGGTGCTGGTGCGGGCGACGCCACCGACCCCGACTGACATCGGACGGCGCCTGCTCAATCACGTGCAGCAGGTGCGGCTGCTGGAGCGCGACTTGCAGAGTCAGGTGCCGGCGCTGGATGAAGAGGGCATGCCCGAGCGTCTGCGAATCGCCTTGAATGCCGACAGTCTGGCGACCTGGTGGGCACCGGCAATCGGGGCGTTTTGCACGCAACACCGGCTGTTGCTGGATCTGGTCGTTGAAGATCAGGACGTAGGCCTCAAGCGTATGCGTGCGGGTGAGGTCGCGGCCTGCCTGTGTGGCAGCGAGCGTCCGGTGGCCGGGGCGCGTAGTCAGTTGCTGGGGGCCATGCGCTATCGTGCGCTGGCCAGTCCGGCATTCATCGCCCGCCATTTTCCGCACGGTGTGAGCCCTGAAAAACTGGCCAGATCGGCAGCACTGGTATATGGGCCGGACGACCTTTTGCAGCATCGTTATCTGGCACTTCTTGGCGTTCAGGACGGCTTCGAGCATCATTTGTGCCCGTCCTCCGAAGGTTTCATACGTATGATCGAGGCAGGAATGGGCTGGGGCCTGGCGCCCGAGTTGCAGGTGCGCGACCAATTGCGCAGCGGCACTCTGCTTGAATTGCTGCCGGAGCGCTGCATCGATGTGCCGCTGTACTGGCACCATTGGCGCAATGGCGGGCAGCTCTTGACCCGGCTTACCGAACATCTTGCGCAACATTCGGCCGATTGGCTGGTGCCGCTGAGCGAGGAATGATCGTCAACATGATCATGTGTAATCCATGCAGGCAGGGTTTTCCCTTTCCTGTAGATGCGTTAACGGAGCGGTAAATGAAGATTCTGGTCACCGGCGCGAGCGGCTTCATCGGCGGACGCTTTGCGCGTTTTGCCCTTGAGCAGGGCATGAGCGTGCGGATCAATGGCCGTCGTGCCGAAGGTGTCGAGCACCTGGTCAGGCGTGGCGCAGAGTTCATCCAGGGCGACCTCGCTGACCCTTATCTGGTGCGGGCGCTGTGCGATGATGTGGAAGCTGTGGTGCACTGCGCAGGCTCGGTCGGCCTGTGGGGACGTCGCCAGGATTTCATGCAGGGAAACGTGCAGCTCACTGAGAATATAGTCGAGGGCTGCCTGAAACAAAGGGTGCGAAGGCTGGTTCACCTTTCCTCGCCGTCTATCTACTTTGATGGCAAGTCGCACCGTGGCATCAAGGAAGAGCAGGTGCCCAAGCGCTTCCATAACCACTATGCGGCGACCAAATACCTGGCCGAGCAAAAGGTCTTCGGTGCTGAAGAGTTCGGCCTGGAAGTGATCGCCCTGCGGCCGCGCTTTGTCACCGGCGCAGGCGACAACAGTATTTTCCCGCGTTTGCTGCACATGCAGCGCAAGAAGCGTCTGTCGATTGTCGGCAACGGTTTGAACGTGGTGGATTTCACCAGTATGCACAATCTCAACGAAGCCATGCTGAGCAGCTTGCTGGCAACCGGCTCGGCGCTGGGCAAGGCCTACAACATCAGCAACGGCATGCCGGTCCCGCTGTGGGACGCGATCAATTATGTGATGCGCCAGATGCACCTGCCTCAAGTCACCCGTTATCGTTCATACGGGCTGGCCTATAGTGCCGCGGCGATCAATGAAGGTGCCTGCATGCTGTGGCCGGGCCGACCTGAACCTACGCTGTCAAGAATGGGCATGCAGGTCATGAACAGGGATTTTACGCTTGATATCAGCCGCGCCAGGCATTATCTCGATTATCAGCCTCAGGTCAGTCTGTGGACGGCGCTGGATGAATTCTGTGGCTGGTGGCAGGCACAGCACGCAATCTGAATGCGGTAGTGGCACAGTGAGATTGGTTACGCGCTGTTGTTATACTGCCAGACTTTGGTTTAACAGCTTCCTGAAGGGTTACTCATGCGCAATGATCCATACGATGACGTCGATGACGTTCCCAGCCTGAGCGCCAAGGACGACGATGACGACTTCGCGCCGGGCAATGGTGCACGCGAACGCACCACGGTCTATTCGCGTACCACACCGGTGGTCAAGGTAAAGGGGCCGAGCACCGGACCGTTGTGGGCGTTGGTCGGCGCGCTGTTCATTGCCTTTTGTGGTCTGGGCTGGTGGAGCTTTCAGCAGGTTTCTCTCATGGAGCAGCAATTGGTCGCCACTCAGGAGAGCTTTGCGCGCATCAGCGAAGAAGCGGCGGGACGTCTGCAGGACATTTCCGGCAAAGTCGTTGCGACCGAGGCGCTGTCCAGCGATGGCGAGGCGCTCAAGCAGCGCATCAAGCTGCTGGAAGCGCAACTGGAAGATCAGGACAAACAGCGTGAGGGCGTTGAAGGCCAGCAGGGCAGTCTCGACAAGCGTCTGGAGCAGATGGCCGCGCAAACCGCGCAGCAGCACAGTGAAAGCGCGCAGTTGCAGGAGCAGCTCAAAAGCGTCGTTGCTGAACTGACCACGCTGAAGGCCGCGCTGCCCGATCTGAAAACTGCGCAGGCCGATCAGGGCAAGCTGGATGCGCAGATCAAAAGCGTGGCAGCCGATGTTGCAACACTGAAGAAACAGGGCAACCCGTCGGCTGCTGTCGAGCGCCTGGAGCAGGACCTGATGGTCATGAAAAGCGAACAGGAAAACCGCCCGGCCCCGTCAGGAGAGGCCAATACTGCCGAGTTCGACGCATTTCGTGCTCAGGTCACCCGCAATATCAATACCCTTACCAGCCAGATCCAGAATCTGTCGCAACAGCTCAACGCGCGTCGTTGAAGGCAAGACTTGCCGACGGCTGTCCATAGCAGATAGCCGCTGGCAAGTTTCCTGACATTTTTTGTACTCGTTAAATAGATATGTGCTTGCCAATAGAGGGAGGGCTTACGCTTGCCTGGCTGTTAAATAAATGGAGTTTCAATAATGAATGGAATCAATGATATGTACACCTATGCCCCGCAAGGAACAACCGAGCAACATCACATCCCCTCTGAAGAATCAGGCTGGGGGGAAGACGAAGTTGCTATGGCGCCGTTGCCCACTTACGCCGACGTACCGGGTTATCCGGAGGATGTGCTACTCCAGCAGGCCAAGCCACCGGTGAAGGTCAAGCCGCCTGTAAAGACTCCGGTCAAGGTGGTGGATCCGGTGAAGCCGCCCGTGAAGCCTCCGGTCAAGGTGAAAGTCCCAGTGAGGCCGCCTGTAAAGCCGCCGGTCAAAACTGCTATCAAACCACCCGTTGTGCAAAAGATACCGCCGGCCCCTGAGGCACCTTCGCGCCTGGACAAGCTGCTGGCAATCATCAACACGGGCACCGGTTTTTTACAGCTGATCCACCCGCTCAACAGTGTCTTCAACCCGGATGGTACGGTCAGCTATCCGAATGGAAGTGTTGCGGCGGCAGATGGCCAGTCCGTGAAGCACACGGATGGCACTATTCAACACCTGGATGGCACCACCGTGCATGCCGACGGTTCGGTCGAGCACCCAGGCGGCGATGTTCAACACAAGGACGGGACCTGGGTCATGGCAGATGGCTCTATCAACTACCCCGACGGTCGCTGGAAGTTAACGGACGGCACTATCACTGATGCCGAAGGCAATGTGCTAGGTACAGTCGGACCTGATGCTACGCTGTAACAGCAGTAAGTACGGGCGATAAAAAACCCTGGCTCTTGCGAGTCAGGGTTTTTTGCTGTTGCAGCGCCGTGTTACAGGCGTGGGTAGTCGATGTAGCCGACCGGCCCTTTGCCGTAGAACGTTTCGGGATGCGCTTCATTCAGAGGTGCATCGCTGGCCAGGCGCTCAGGCAGGTCCGGGTTGGCGATATAGGGCACACCAAATGCGATAGCGTCGGCCTTGCCTTCTGCCAGCCAGGTATTTGCGGTGTCCTTGGTGAATTTTTCATTGGCGATGTAGACGCCGCCGAAATCCTTCTTCAACTGCGGGCCGAGGCTGTCGTCAGCATCACGCTCACGGGCACAGATGAACGCGATACCGCGCTTGCCGAGCTCTTTGGCCACGTAGCTGAAGGTTTCAGTACGGTTAGCATCGCTCATGTCGTGCATGTCGAAGCGAGGCGAAAGGTGTACGCCCACGCGACCAGCGCCCCACACCTCAATGACCGCATCAGTCACTTCCAGCAGCAGACGGGCACGGTTTTCTAGCGAACCGCCGTACTCGTCAGTGCGCTGGTTAGTGCCGGTCAGCAGGAACTGTTCCAGCAGGTAGCCGTTGGCACCGTGTACTTCCACGCCGTCGAAGCCCGCAGCCTTGGCGTTTTCCGCACCGACGCGATAGGCCTCGACGATGTCACCGATTTCTGCCAGTTCCAGCGCACGCGGGGTCGGCAGCGGGGTGATCGGGCGCATCAGGCTGACGTGGCCTTCAGCTGCGATAGCGCTAGGGGCCACCGGAGTTTCGCCGTTCAGGTACGCCGGGTGGGAGATGCGGCCAACGTGCCACAGTTGCAGCACGATACGGCCACCAGCGGTATGTACGGCCTTGGTGATGTTGCTCCAGCCACGTACTTGATCGTTGGACCAGATGCCGGGTGTGTCCGGGTAACCAACACCCATCGGCGTGACCGATGTGGCTTCAGTCAGGATCAGGCCTGCAGAAGCACGCTGCACGTAATACTCGGACATCAATGAATTGGGCACGCGACCTTCGTCGGCGCGGCAGCGCGTCAGTGGCGCCATGATGATGCGGTTTGGCAGTTGCAGATCGCCAATGGTGATCGGGTCAAAGATAGTCGTCATGTGTCGAATCCTCGTGATTGATCAGTGTGTAGCAGGTGCCAGATCGGGGTTGCCAGTCTGACGAAAAGTAATCAGCGTGATCAGCAGCGCGAGCACAGCCAGCATGGCTGCGGCCAGCGGTACGCTGGTCAGGCCCAGGCCGTGGGCGATGACGCTGCCACCGACCCAGGCACCGAGCGCGTTGCCAACATTGAAAGCGCCGATGTTCAGGGTTGAAACCAGATTGGGCGCGGCTTTGCCGAAGGTCACCACGTTGATCTGCAAGGCGGGGACGGCGGCAAAGGCAGCGACCGCCCAGAGGAACAGGGTGATTTCAGTCGGGATCAGCGCGGCGCTGGTCCAACTGAGAGCGGTTGAGATCACCGCCATCGAAACGAACACGGCAATCAGCGTGGATGACACGCGGCGGTCGGCCATCTTGCCGCCAATCACGTTACCTGCGGTCAGGCCCAGGCCGATCAACAGCAGCGTCCAGGTCACGCCCTTGGGCGATACGCCGGTGACTTCGCCGAGCAGTGGGGCAATGTAGGTGAACAGGGTGAACATTGACGCTGAAAACAGCGCGGTCATGGTCAGCGACAGCCAGATACCGGCACCTTTCAGCGCGGCCAGTTCGGCGCGCATGTCGAGTTTTTCTTCATTGCGGTTGGTCGGCAGAAAACGGATCAGGCCGATCAGTGCAATCACCCCGATGACCGTTACCGCCCAGAAGGTCGAGCGCCAACCTGCGTATTGACCCAATGCGGTGCCCAGGGGCACGCCCAGCACGTTGGCCAGGGTCAGACCGGTGAACATCAACGCTACCGCCGAAGCGCGGCGATTGGCAGGCACCAGCCCTGCGGCAACCACCGAACCGATGCCGAAGAACGCACCGTGACAAAGCGCTGTAACCACGCGGGCGAACATCAATACGTTGTAGTCACTGGCCAGCGCGCAGAGCAGATTGCCGATGATGAAAATCCCCATCAGCGTGACCAGCGCGGCCTTGCGCGGCAGTTTTGCCGTGGCCATGGCCATGAACGGCGCGCCGACGGCCACGCCCAGCGCATAGCCGGTTACCAGCCAGCCTGCGCCGGGGATCGATACCCCGAGGTCAGCCGCCACATCGGGCAGCAGGCCCATGATGACGAATTCGGTGGTGCCGATGGCAAAGGCGCTCAGGGCCAGAATGAGTAGCGAAAGAGGCACGGGGCAGCTCCTGGTAAACGTTGGAAAATCAGGTCGGGTTGTTCAGTTCTTCAACCAGCGCCTGAACGAATGCTTGTATGACTTCTTCGTTGCGTCTGAAGAAATGCCATTGGCCGACTTTCTTGCTGCTGATCAGGCCAGCGCGTTGCAAGGTCGCCAGATGGGCCGAGACAGTGGACTGGGACAATCCTGCACGCTGATCGATCTGTCCGGCGCACACGCCATGTTCGATCGAGTATTGCTGAGCGGGGAAGCTCGCGCGGGGGTCCTTCAGCCAGGTCAGGATTTCTCGGCGGACCGGATGGGCCAGGGCTTTTATTATGTCGTCGAGGTCGATAGGCATGTCGTTCTCACAGGCGGTGTAGCGATATATCGCGATAGGGCGAACCTTATATCTGTATTTCGCGATATACAAATATGATTTTGTGCTTAGGACCGGCCAAATCGCTATATCGGGTTATATCGATATATAGACCTCGGCCTTTAAAGCGGCGTAGTCTTGCAGACATGAACTATCTGGCACATCTCCATCTCGGCGGGCACCGGCCTGCTCAATTGCTTGGCAGCCTGTATGGCGACTTCGTCAAAGGTCCGCTGTCAGGACGTTTTCCTGCGGAGCTTGAAGCGGCCATTCGGCTGCATCGCAGCATTGACGCCTTCACTGACAGCCACCCGCTGATCAAGGCCTCCATTGCCCGCTTTCCCTCTCAGCGGCGACGCTATGCAGGCATCATGCTCGACGTCTTTTTCGATCATTGTCTGGCTCGCGACTGGCATCGCTACGCCGATGTGCCGCTGGAAGTGTTTACTGGCAAGGTCTATGGCACGCTGGCCGCCGAGCCGCAATTGCCCGAGCGGCTCGCATTGATCGCCCCGCGCATGGCCGCGCAGGACTGGCTGGGTTCGTATCGGGATTTCGACGTGCTGGGGCAGGTGCTGAGCGGCATATCCCGACGCTTGTCACGACCCGAAGGGCTGGCAGGCGGCATGCAGGAGCTGCAGGCGCTGTACCAGCCCTTGAGTGCGGATTTCGCCGAGTTCTATCCACTATTGGAGGATTTTGCTCAGGCTGCTCTGGCCGAACGCGAAGCCACTTCGCTCGGCTGAGCAGGCTCGCCGGGTACTTGTTTACCGATCACTGACTCACCCGTGACAGGTTCACCGAACAGTGCCACCTGAACAGCTTGCTGGGCCTTGAACGCCAGCGCAGCGCGTTCCTGGTCCGCCGTCGGGATCGGGGTCAGCAGGTGAATGTGCACATCGCTCTGCTCATTGGCGAACAGTCGGCGCAGATGGGACAGCAAGTCATCGTCGCCAATGAACGGGGCAATCGGGTCCGGTTTGCCATTACGCGAGTAACCGATGGCTACTGGTTGAATAGGCACACCGGCTTCAATGGCACTGGACAGCAGGCGGCCGTGGAATGTACGCAGGCTTCTGCCGTCGGTGGTTGTGCCTTCCGGGAAGATCAGCAGTGCGTTGCCTTGTTGCAGGTGATTGCACATCTGCTTTTGAATCAGACGGCTGTCGCCCGACCCACGACGAATGAACAGCGTGCCGGCCTTCAGCGCCAGCCAGCCTGCTACCGGCCAGGTCCGGACTTCGGCCTTTGACAGAAATGACAGAGGTGCCAGCATGCCCAGCAGGGCGATGTCAGTCCACGACACATGGTTGCTGACCCACAGCATGGGCTGGGTTGGCAATTGGCCTGTCACGGTGACGCGAAACGGCAGGGCATTGGTCAGGCGCGCCATGAACCAACGGCTCCAGCGCTGCCTGCGTTCCATCGACCCACCGATTCTGGTGCGTTCCAGAACCGCGAATGTTCCGGCAATCGTCAAGCCGAGCGCCACGACCAGCAGCACCCGGACTACGCGGGCATAGCCGCGTGCCCGGCTCATTACACGGCCGCCTTGAAGTGACGGGCGTAACGCGGGCACAGATCGTCGCGCTTGAGCAGGATGAAGACGTCGGCCACCTGGAAATCTTCGTCCCAGCAAGGTTCGCCGCAGATCTTGGCACCCAGGCGCATGTAAGCCTTGAGCAGTGGCGGCATCTCGCAGATCACATTGCTCGGGATATCGAGTGTCGGCAGCGGGTTTTTCGGCTCGGCACGCAAGTGCTCGTTGCACAGGTAGCGCTCGCGCAGGCGTTGCATGATCGCGTGCGCCTGAATGCCGCCGTCGTGCATCGGGATGCTCGCGCAGCCCATCAGGTAGCTGTAGCCGCCTTCGTTCAGCACCTCGGCCAGCTCGCTCCACAATACCGCGATGGTGCCACCGTTGCGGTAGGCCGGGTCTACGCAGGTACGGCCCAGTTCAAGAATCGGACCTTGCAGATGAACCAGGCCGTGCAGGCTGAATTCCTCTTCACTGTAGAAGCGCCCCAACGTGCTGGCGGCCTTGTGGTCGAGCAGGCGGGTAGTGGCAACCAGACGCCCGATGTTCAGGTCACGCACACCAATGTGCGAGCAGTGAACATCGTAATCGTCGATATCCAGGCCTTGTTCAGCACCGTTGAGACGGGCGTTGAACTCTTCGCTGAACACACTGAAACGCAACGCCTGTGCTTCCTGCAAGGCGCTCGCTCCAATCAGGCGCTCGGCCTGAAGACGACGTTCAGAAGTGTTGTCACGAATGCGGGCGATCTGGGTCATACGAATCTCCATGAGCCAGCCATGCAGAGTTTGGCTGGTTGACTGATTTGTCCAGGCGCTTTGCCGTACTTGCAGGCTAGGGAGATGGCGTGTCATGCCTGTGAAGCTTTGGTGATGGTTGTGTGACGGGCAACGCTGTGGGCATTTCCACGCGGGTGGAGCGTGAGGAACGAGCGGCGTACGAAGGATCACTATCGTGCCCATGCTCTGCGTGGGTATGCCGTTCTGGACGCTCTGCGTCCTGTTCCGGGGTAATGGCTGACTGTCATGAAGCCCTGATACGGTATGCGGATTACTCTGTAGAGGCCCTGTCATGCCGCGTAGATTCGTCCGCCTGTGTCTGGTTCTGATCCTGGGCTTCAGTGCCCAGGGCGTCGTTGCTCAAACATGGCCAACAGAACAATGGCCTTCTCAGCCTGCGCCGCGATCTGCGGCCATCGAAGAACTCGAGGCCTACGCCTTCCCACCTCGCGACGACGCCTCGCGCAAGGGCGTACGCACCGATGCGCTGCTGGTGATTCGTGATGGCGACGTTGTGTACGAGCGCTATGCCGGTGTCACCACCGCGCAAACGCCGCACCTGACCTGGTCGATCAGCAAAAGCATCATGGCGACGGTGTTGGGGGTGGCGTTCGCAGAAGGGCGCTTTCAACTGAATGACCCGGTAGCGAAGTTCTACACGCCGTTCAAGGCGCACCCCGATATCGCCATCAAAGACCTGATGCACTGGGCGTCGGGTCTGGATTGGCAGGAAGACTACGAATACGCACCGCTCAACTCTTCCGTAGTCGCCATGCTCTACACCCGCGGGCGTGACGACATGGCGCGCTTTACCGCCGAGCACCGCGCAGCCAAATCCCCCGGCAAGGCTTACCTGTATTCCAGCGGCGACAGCACGGTTCTGGCTGCTGCGTTGAAAAATATCGTCGGTCCACAGGCGTATGCGGATTATCCGTGGACCGCACTATTCGACCCGCTCGGCATTCGCAGTGCCGTCTGGGAAACCGATGGCGTGGGTACATTTGTAGGGTCGTCATATGCCTATATGACTGCCCGCGACCTGGCGCGCATCGGCTTGCTGATGCAGCGCGGCGGGCAATGGCAGGCTCGGCAGTTGCTCAACAAGGAGTGGATGGACTTCGTGCTGACGCCGTTTGCAGGCGAGCAGATAGATGCCAACGTCGAAGTCCCTGGCGGCCAGTGGTGGCTCAACCGCACTGCCGATGGCGGCAGAGGACCGTGGCCGGATGCGCCCCCTGATACTTTTGCCGCAATGGGCCATTGGGGGCAGGCGCTGTACGTGATCCCTGAGCGGAAGCTGGTGATCGTGCGCTATGGCGATGACCGCGATGGTAGTTACGACCACAATCAGATGCTCAAGCGCATACAGGCAGCCTTTGGCAAGGAGGGCGGTCAATGAGCAGTCGCCGAATGTTCATCCTGCGTCGACCTTTCAGCAGCTTGCTGTTGCTGATCCTTGCTGCGCTCGCGGTACTTGCCTGGCAGTACCGCGTGAACCTGCAGGCATTCCCCACCATCATCAGTGCCTACACCGCCAAGGAATACTGCTCGTGCAGGTACGTCATGAACAACCCCGAGGCGTATTGCCTGGGCTATGTCAAACAGTACGTGCCCAGCACGCTGATCGACGACAGCGGCCAGAAAAAGGTCATTGCCAACGGCCTTGGACGAACCAGCAGTGCGTCGTGGCAGGGTGAGCGACAAGGCTGCCGACTGTTGCCGTCCGAGCCTTGATGGATTGCTGCCGAACGTCGTGGTTTGCCAGAGGTCAGACAGGCGGATAAGGTGGCCCTCAATTGCACGTCTGGAGTCTGCATGCTCACTATGAATCGCCTGCTGCTGGTCATGCTGGCCGCAGTGGCGTTACCTGCCCATGCGAACTGGTATCTGGATAACGAGTCGTCGCGGCTCTCGTTCACGTCGACCAAAAATGCCGATATTGCCGAGGTGCATCGCTTCCTCGTGCTGCACGGCAAGGTCGACCCCAAAGGGCTGGCTGAGGTGGAAGTCGAAACAGAGTCCGTCAGCACCGGCATTCCCCTGCGCGACGAGCGCCTGCGGGAGCAGGTGTTTCAGGTACGCAAGTTTCCCGCTGCGCAGATCAATGCCCAGCTCGACATGCGCCCGATCAATAACCTTGCTCCCGGCGCGCAACTGGAATTGCGTTTACCGCTGACCGTCAGCCTGCGCGGCAAGAGTCACAGCTACAACGCCGAACTGCTGGCGACGCGCCTCGACGAGCGCCGCTTTCAGGTTGTGACGCTCGAACCGCTGGTGATTCATGCTCAGGACTTCGATATGGTTTCGGACTTCAACGCCTTGCGCAGCGCGGCAGGCTTGTCGGCGGTCAGTCTGTCAGTCCCGGTCGGGGCTGTCCTGATCTTCACGGCGCGCTGATATGAACGGTGCGATTTTTCCGTGGCGTGAAAACAACCGCTTTCAATTGCTGATCGACGGTCCTGCGTTCTTTCCGCGCATGATTGCAGCCATTGACCGGGCCGAGCAGCAGGTTGATCTGGAGCTGTACCTGGTCGAAGCCGGGGCCTGTGCCGACGCCATCGTGCGCGCGCTGGTCGAGGCGGGCAGGCGTGGTGTGATCGTGCGCTGCCTGTTCGACGACTTCGGTTCAAAAGCCTTCGACGCCGGGCTGCGCAAGCAACTGACCGACGCCGGTGTGATTCTGCGTTTCTACAACCCTATTCACTGGCGGCGTGGCGTGCGCAACTTCTACCGCGACCATCGCAAACTGCTGGTGGTCGACAAGACGCTGGCGGTGGTCGGCGGTACGGGTGTAACCGATGAATTCTGGGAGCCAGACAAGGATGTCAGCCAATGGCACGAAGTGATGGTAGAAATCACCGGGCCGCTGGTTCTTGACTGGCAAGCGTTGTTCAACCGGCAGTTTCACGCCAATGCCCGACGGTTCGCCTGGCGCCCGAAAGAAAACTTCGGTCTGGACCATCTGCCCACCGCGCCGGTAGCCGGTGAGGGCCTTGGCCGTGTGGCGTACGCCGACTCTCGCCAGCACCGCGACATTCTGCAATCGCTGGTGCGCACACTGAACACCGGGCAAAAGCGCATCTGGCTGGCAACCCCCTACTTTCTGCCCACCTGGAAAGTCCGCCGCGCCTTGCGCAGGGCAGCGTCGCGCGGCGTCGATGTACGTTTGCTGCTGACCGGGCCGCGCACCGATCACCCATCCGTACGCTACGCCGGTCACCGTTACTACCCGCGTCTGCTGCGGGCCGGGGTCAAGGTCTTCGAATACCAGCCGTGTTTTCTGCACTTGAAAATGGTCCTGATCGACGACTGGGTGAGCATCGGCTCGTGCAACTTCGATCACTGGAACCTGCGCTTCAACCTGGAAGCCAACCTCGAAGCCCTCGACCCCGGGCTGACCTGCGATGTGGTCGCCAGCTTCGAAAAAGACTTCGCCCTGAGCGCCGAAACCACACTGGCAGACTGGAAGGCCAGACCTCTGTGGCGACGCGTCAAACAGCGCTTGTGGGGCTGGATCGACCGGCTGGTGGTGAACCTGCTGGATCAGCGTAACTGAGTGTTAAGTGGGGCCAGCGATGGCCCCGCGTTGTCATCACGCTACACGATGCATTCCAGCGAGCGGTCCACCATGGCTTTGGCCATCTCGGCCATGTGCAGCACCGAAAACGCCAGATCACGGCTGGTGCCCTGAGTGCTGTCACCGGATTCATAGGCTGTCGTAATGATGCAGCGCAGCAAGTCTGAAGCGTAATTGAGCGCTTCTTCCTGGCTGACGGATGTGTTGACGGTGAACAGGGCGGTGGGCGGGTCTGGGACGATTTTATTGGGCATGTTTGCAACTCCTGATCATTGGAAGGAGCCACCCTTTTCGCTACCAAACGATCAGGGTGGCGGCCGTACGCAGGTTGGTAGACCGGTGACCAGGCAAGCCGGTGCGTCCGAAAACGCCAAGCGCACGGCCACCATAAACGCAGGCCGTAAAAATGCGCCTTGTAGAAGGTGGCGCATTGCGCACAGGTCACTCAGGTCTACCAAACCTGATCGCTGATTGGGCAGCGACCGATGAAGGCTAGAGACCTGAATAGCCAAGCGCAAGAGGCTGGGATTTTCTCGGAAATTTCCTTCAATTGGAAGGGAGGTCTCCTGCTGATAATTCCTACAAGAATTATCGAAATGGGCTTGCTGAGGATGTTCTCGTTGCCCTCTCGAAAACGTGGGTACACTCTTCTCTACAGCATAAAGACGTGTTCAGCGCTAAGGGCAGGAAATGGATAACACAGGGAGTGATGGGCAGCAGCCTGAAAGCCTAAATCTGAAATTCAACTATAAATTCTTCTTTTGGCTGCTGTTCTCGATAGTGGTTTTGAAACTCACACTGTTCGACTATCTGGACAGCCCTTCGGGCGCGGACGAAGTAGTGATGAAGCGCGAGCTGCCACAGGGGGACTGGCTTTACATCGCCCGCTACGGCGCACCCGCAACAGATCTGGACACCTTACGTTTTTACATCAGTAAACGTCTGGATGGCAGCGACTCGCAAGTGCTGAAGCAGTTGAACGACTCTAATCTTTTTCTGCTGACTGACAGCGCTCTGAGTGATGTGAAGATTTTCGACACGCCAAATGGTGTTGGTGTAGAAGTGACTGGCGCTGTTTATCAATATTTCAGTAAGCAGTATATTACCGAGGGGGAGACGTTAAAAAGCTATCGGATTACATTGAGTCAGCATGATGTTTCTCCGCCCCAAAGATAATGTGCGGGTAGAGTGCTTGCAATGGAAAAAAAGCCTGTGCAGCGTTTGCTGGACAGGCTTTTTGCATGAAGGGAGTAGTTAAGGCTTTTTGATATTCTGCATGTAGGTATGATTTGGTTCTGTAACGACTTTCTTCGTCAACGCGTCCAGTTCCTTGCTGTGATACATGTCCAGGCATTTCAATAGGTCGAATTTTATACCCTTTATCTGGGATTCGGCCAAAGGGTTTGTGTAGTCTCTGGCGAGGTATTTTTCAACCAATGCCTTGACCGCAAGGGGGCTTTTTTCCATGTCATAGTAGGTCCAGTCACGCATCGCGCTGACACTACTGCCCGCGTCAATGCCGACGTTTACATCATATTTATAAGCGGTGGTTATGCAGGTGGCGAGGGCCATGTCCTTGTAGTTTTTTTCAAAGGTTCTGTACATTCCTTCGGGCGATGAGGTGGGGGTGTAGGCAAAACAATTGGATGTTGCTAGCACGGCGAATATTTTCATGGCTGCAAGACATAGCCTCATGGCACTTTGCTCCTTGTATTGCTTGGCGTTATTTATAGTCTTGTATGTCGGAGTGCGTAGGATTGATTACAACGTTTTTTGTCAGTACATCTAGCTCTTTGCTATGGTAAAGGTCAAGGCACTTAAGAAAGTCGAATCTCACGCCTATTATCTCGGACTCGACCAGTGGGTTTGTATAGTCTCTGACGAGATATTTGTCCACGAGTTCTCTAAGCTTTTCAGGGCTTTTTTCCCAGTCGTAATTAGCCCAGTCGCGAAGCGCGGTTATGCTGCTGCCAGCGTCGATTCCGACGTTTTCATTATATCTATAAGCGCTTGCAATGCAGGTCGCAAGAACAAGGTCTTTGTAGTTTTGTGCATGGGTTCGATACATTCCCTCTGGTGATAGTGACATGGCAGATGCAAAGATATTAGGTGTCGCGAGCGTAAAAGAAATTAGGATGGCTGCACGAAACGACTGCATTACGTGAGGCTCCAGAAATTTGCTTGGTCTGTCCGATAGTTGACGCCAGGCTCGTTGAAATAGCAATGGTCGTAGCAGATACTGCCGTCAAACAAAGTCGCATGTCGTCGAGCGTCCGACCAGCCTGATATTTCAAATACTATGATGCCTTTTTTGCTGGCCAATGGTCCGCTATCAGAAGGCGGGTATTTGACAATTTCTGGTTTTCCCCAGTTTCTCATCAGGAAATTTTTAAGATCAGTAATGCGGAAAAAATATTGATTTTGATCTTCTCCGGATACTGTCTGGTCTAGTGTTTTTGGGATTTTTACTCCTGTGTAATTTAGAATATAGCTCATTCTTACGGCGCAGGTATTTTTCCATGTTGCCAACGCATCAGGATTATTTATATTCTGCGCCACAAACCCCCCAATCACCTCTGCCACTCGTTTTTCCGGTGCCACCGGATCATAAATATGTTGCGAAGCCGCCCAAGCGGCAGTAAAAAATGGCCGTGCCATAGTTTTTCCTTGATCGTTCTGTAAGGGTCAATGCATGAGTGTTCAAAAAATCAGGAATAGACCTTGTTGTTGATACGGTTCCAGCCCCCCGAGACATTCCCTCCACCGGCACCATCCGATCTTTTTTGCTGTGTGTAGGTGGTTTTTATTTTTCCGTAATTCAAACTGACCGTTTCACTGGGAATGCCATCATTGGCATGCTGGGTGTAGTTGGAAATGATGACTTCTTCCAGCAACACTTCAAAGTACTTGACCTTGTCTCCGCCTGCACGATGCAGTGACAAGACGACTTCTTTCAGGTGTCTGCCCGCGCACAAGGTTTCAATGAGCTTGCAGCTAGATTTGTCCAGTGATTTGGTGAACGTGAAATCACTCAAGGAAGTCCTTCCAGACGATGCTCCACCGGAAGAACTCGCCGTGGCCGAGGTGCTTTGGTGCATGCCGAAACCATACCCGGTGATCTCGATACAGTCCTTGTAGCGGTCATCCAGCGCTTCGCCTGGAATGCCTTCGATTTTGATGTACGCATCAAATGCCATGTTTCAAATCTCCACGTTCGATCGGTCTTACGTTGCATACAGGTATCCATATGTTTCAGCAGCGTAATCTTTATTTTTATCGAACGTGGTGGTCAGCAACCTTTGGTGTTGACTGAAATATCTCTACTTTTTGTCAGAATGGTCGTACAGACTCTTTCGGCCTCTGTGCATTATCAGGGGGGCTTGTAAGTGAGGAAGGCATTGCTTTGAGTTGCGGTTGCAAATACCGAGTTTTATTAATATCGGGGGGGTGGCGCGAGTCTACAATTTAAAATGATTGATGGGTTTCACTCCGAGCGTAAAATGGCTGATCGGATCCAGTACGGGGTCTATTTGGCGCTGCACCCACATTGCCTCCATTTGAAACTCGGTCAGTGAAATACTTGTCCCTTTACCGATCGGCGTTTCATTGAGGTAGAGGTCTAACAGGTGAGGAGTGCTGGATTCCAGCCCAGAGGTGATGCTGAGGGTTTTTGTGTTCATAACGTATTGGTTCTCTACAAGGGAAGGTAACACTCCAAAGAAACCCAATGATTTTGACACGGTCTCATATTGATATCGAATAACATCGCTCGCATAGTAGTCATTCGATTTGCTGACCTTAAAATTGGATTGAATCATCCATTTCTCGGGTGTGTAAGTGTTCGTGAATTCATCAACGTTATTCCAGTGTCTGGATGTTATTTCGTAGGGTTTTTTGACAGGGTCATGATCATGGTTGAATAGTGTTGTAACGATGCCGTGGCTCATCCATGAGTGCTCATTCAACAAGTCTATACGCTGCTGCAGGTTGGCATTGTAGTACCAGGCAGGTGCGTATGCGTACCCTGCTCCCAGGAACCTGGGAGGGTCATTCCACAGCGCTCCGGCTCTGGCGTCCGCAGTCATCTGATCGTTAGAGGCTTCGGATAAGTAGGTGTCTTTAAAGTATGAAGGAAGGGCGGGTTCGTTTGGTGCGTATGCTGCGGCGATTCGCTCGCCTACTCTCCCATCCTTGTCTATTAACATGACGGGGTTGTTCGATACGAAATTATAGGCGTTCAACCCATCCACATCCCCCGCCGGATCCGGACTTATCCACCGCTGCAACCACGGCGCGTAATACCTGAACCCGTAATAATAAAGCCCGCTGGCATCGCGCTCCTTGCCTGAATAACGCACGGTTTTGTACTTCGCCTCCACTGCACTGCGCGCGGCCCACCAGGCCGTGCCGCCGAACGGATAATAACTTTCCTGGCTGATCAAACCGCCTTGCTGATCAAGCTCCAGCGTGCTCGAGCCCAGATGATCACCCAGACTGTAACGCACCTGATCGTTCGCAATAGCGCCTGGCTTTCCAGCCTCCCAGTGCAACACCCGCACGCTGTTGCGACCCGCCTGAGCGGTAACGACGTGAAGGGTTTCTCCGTCGGCCGTAGTACGAATTTCCAACCCCGGCAGGTAGCGCACCTCATTAGTCAGTGTGCGGCCTGAGGCCTGTGCGGTACTTATCTTGCGGCAACGCTGGCCCTGGCCGTCGTAGACATAGCGCTCGTCATCATTCGGTCCGTCTTCACGTTGCACAGTGGTGATGTGCTGCAACTGATTACGCGCATCCCAACCCATAACCTGCCCGCGAACCAGTTGCAGCAGATTGCCGTTGGCATCAAAACTCGTGGCGAAATCCACATCCCCGTCATCGTCGGGCAGGCTGCGATTGCTGTCCGGTGCAACGTGCATGTTGCGGGTGAAGTTGTGCGCGCCTTCGTGGCGCATTTGCAGCAGATTGCCCGCTGCGTCGTAGCTGTAATTCTGTCTGTAGTTGCTGACCTGGCAAGGATCGAGCGTCGGCAGAGGTTGCAAACCGGGCAGCGCCGGACCATGGCTGGCACCGTTTCGGACTTCACGGCCGCTGGCTTCGATCAGTTGATACAGCGTGTCGTAAGCAAAGCGACTGATCGGTTCGATAAGCTGGTTGTCGCAATACCTGTCCGGTTGAGACGCATCGTTGACGAGCAGGATATTGCCCACCGGGTCATAGCTGTAATTGAGTTGCTGCAGCAGCGTGCCGTCAGCAGAGATCGCGCTCAGCCCGGTCAGCCGGCCGTCCTGTTGATCATAGGAATAAAGGCTGACTACGCCATTGCCCGCTGTTTCCTGCTCGACCTGATTGAAGGCGTTGTAATGAATTTCATTGACCAGTGTCCGCGGCTGTGAGGCACCGGCCAATGTCAGTCCAGCCGCTTTCAACTGCCCGGCGACAGTCATGCCAAATGCCTGGGTATTGCCCATGGCATCGGTCTGCGCAAGCGCGTCGCCCAGCGCATTGAACCGCCAGCAAGTTTGCAGCACGACAGGCTCAAGCAAGGCATCGCGCTCGGCTTCGGCCAGCGGCCAGTCCGGGCTTTCAGGGGGTTTCAGGAACTGTCGTTCTTCACAAAGCGCTACGCCGAGCAGCCCGTAATCCGCCAGCAAGCGCGAACCCGCCGTATCGTCATGACGAACCAGTTGATTGCATTGGTTGTGTGCCGCTGCATCTGCCTGGCCATAGGTGAACCGCTCCGCACACCGATTCTGTTCGATGATCCTTGTCGGGCGCAGGTGCAGGTCGTACTCGAGCTGCTTCTCGGTGCCGCGACCATCCCAGTCGCGCAAGACCTGGCCCGCTTCGCCGAATAACACCCGTTGCCAGCCGGCATCGACACTCTCAGTGGCCAACGCGTTGCCGCCAAGGCTGTAGACAGTGCTCCGGTTGGCGCTGGCCAGACGTGGATCAGTGGCGGCGATCATTCTGCCTGCCGGGTCGAAACGCTGTCGGGTAACCCGCATTGCGGCCGCTTCCATGGTTTCGGTTCGATGTAAAAAGACCTGGCGCACAACCAGGCCACGACCCTCGCAAACGATCAACTCCGGCGTATGGGCATGTACCGCGCTACTGACCATGCTCGGCTGCCTTCCTCGCTGCCAGCACTTCCTCGGCCGTGTCGTTTTCGTCCTCACTGATGGTGTACCAGACCCGATAGGTCTGCCGGCGCATCCAGCCTTTGGCGGTAATGGTGATGGTCGGACGCCCCAGCGGGTCGTAGAACTGTTTGTCGACGATGTTTTGTGAGCGTATCGAGGCGTCGTTCACATACAGATGACTGTTGGCGAAATACGGCCGGTAAACGCGCGCCGCCAGGCCTTTATTGTTGTATTCCACCCGTTCACTGACCCGCCAGCGTGGCGATGCGTGGACAATTTTCGGTTGACCGCCGACCAGTTCGAGATTGCCCCATTCATCGACGGAATAGGCGTCGCCGTCCTCCACCTTTTGACGGGTTTGCAGCGTGCGGCCGAAGCCGTCTATCGACGCCATGCTGATGCGGATCTGCCTGTCCGGATCTTCGGGATAGCGGTCTGCAACCAGGACAGCGGTTGCCAGCGGGATGTGGACCCGCCCCAAAGCCGTATTGCCATCGTAATAGGCCGCGCTGGCCTGCCTGCCCAGCGCATAGTCGAGTTGCAGTACGACATCGCTGGCAGAAGCCCAGTAATGTCCGGCGCGATTGAGTGGCGGAAAACCGGCTGCCTCACCCAGTTCCGTGCCGTAAAAGCTGGTTGCCCATACCCTGCCGAAGGCGTCGTAATCCGCTTCCTGACTGTTCTGATTGGGGTCGATGATTCGTCTTGGCTGCAGCACACGATAATCGTATTCAGCCGTGGTGACGCAGCCTGCCGGGTCGGTAATGCGAGTCGTGAACAGATCGTAGGCGTCGTACTCGACGAGACTCCAGCCATGACTGCGTGTGGGCCTGAATGTGATGGGGTGAAAGAAATGCTCCGGACCGGCATAAGTGGCGAAGCCGCGTTTTACCGACCACAGGTTCAGGCTGTCTGCCGGCAGAAAGCCGGGCATCTGCTGATAGCCGATCTCGACGAGTTTTTCGGCCAGAGTGACGCTGTCCATGACCCGCTCATAGGCGCTCAGTGCATGATCATCCAGTTCAGCCGTTTCAACGGCGTCAGCCAGCGCCTGAAAGGTCGCCTCGCCATCGCCACAACCGATGTAGCGTTGCACCGACAGACTGGTGAGCGTGCGTGGCAAGGTGGCGAATGGCCCGTCCGGATCGGCAAACTGTTCGTAGCTGATCTGCGCAGGCGTCAAGGCGCTTGCCGGAATGAGCATGGCATCGCTGCGTGTGCGGTAAGGCAGCCCCAGACGCCAGCTCTGCGGGCTGTCCAGATGAATGGCTTCGGCGCGCATTTCATTCGTGTAGAACTGTTGTTGAGCTTCGTCGTGCGACGCTTCCCACCATTGTTGCTGGTAAGGGTCCGCAAAGGGCGGCGCGTCGCCCGGTTTCTTGCGCCGCGCATAGTTGACGCTGGCTGAGTGGAGCACCGAGCCGTAGCGGTCCCACGCCAGGTTCAGGCTGTGTTCGCACATCGGATCCTCCAGTTCCTCGGCCTCGTAACGATAGGTGATGACTTCCAGGCTCAGCGGCAGCATCGATGCGTAGGGTCGATGTGCGCTCAATGCTTGCAGTTGGCGAACCAGATAGCGGCAGGACTGGGTCGAATACAGCACTGTGGGACGTTGACTGGCGTCGAGTCCAAAGACTTCGCCGCGCAGTACCGAGCCGCTCAGCGCTCGTGCCATTTCCTGCAAGGTCGCATCATCCGCGTCCGTTATCGGCAGATCTGTCTGGGTTGCGGCGTCGAGTCGGGACAGCACATGCTCGCCGGGCAAGCGTGCCAGGAGGTCGCTGCGGTCATAGTCAGTGCAAGGTCTGGCGGGGTAGCGTCCGGTGTGGAACCAGGTCTTGTTCAATACCGGAGCGGTAAAGTCTTCCTGATTCTGCGACGACGTTTCGGTGTCGGTCTGCAGGAGCAGGCCGAAGCCGCGAAACTCCCGTTCGCGAGGGTCATAGAAACCCTGGCGATAGCGGAACAACTGAGTCAGCGTATTGCCAGTGACCTTATCCTGCAGGGTTTGCCTGACGACCACATGAACCGGGAACGGCAATTCCGAGACAGCAACGCTGCCTGCGCCCCGCAGCTCGTTCTTTTCGTCCAGCCATTCCTGCGCCGAACTGCGATAGCTGACTTCTCCGGCAGCACCGAGATTGTTGTCCGAGGCCTTCAGCAAATACGGTTTGTGCACCGAGCCTGTCCGGTCGGCTGCGTAGTAAAGGCTCCAGTGCCGGGGCGCCATGTGTGGCACGGTCAGCACCAGGCTGGAAAAGCCGAGGCCCAGCAGATCGACCGCACTGAACTGGCAGAATCGGTCATAACGCACGCCCTCTGGCCAGGGCTGATCGAAGGCCGCGGCCAGACCGTTGCCGCCCTGATTCATGAAGACCTGGAAGCCATCGGCTTGCAGATAAAGCACGTCACTGGCACCTGAGCCATCCAGGTCCGCCAGCCGCACCCGGCTCGAATCGAAAGCTTCATAGGTGTAGGGCAGCGTGGCAAACAACTGACCCTTGCCGAACCGGCCTCGGCCCAGGTTCGGCCAGACGCGGATTTCGTTGTGCCGTATCCGGACCAGGTGTTGTTGCCCGGTACCCAGCAGGTCGCTGAACGCCACCAGTTCAGTGGAACTGTCGCTGAGCAATGGCAGGCGATCCTCGTCGTGAGGAATGTCCACCGCTGCGGCGAATCCATCGGCTCGACGGTTGGCGTACAGACGAACGCTACGTGGGCCGATCAAGGCCAGATCCGACAGCCCGTCGCCGACCAGATCCGCCATTTGGCCTTGCGGGTGGAAAAACTCTG
Source organism: Pseudomonas sp. RGM 3321 (assembly GCF_022836805.1). Lineage (NCBI taxonomy): Bacteria > Pseudomonadati > Pseudomonadota > Gammaproteobacteria > Pseudomonadales > Pseudomonadaceae > Pseudomonas > Pseudomonas sp. RGM 3321. The sequence continues at coordinate 105,907 of NZ_JALHBH010000109.1, read as the reverse complement.
CAGGAAAAGCCGAGAACGTGGCGTAGTTCGACCAGCTTCGATCAGGGTTGAGGGTAAAGAATCCGGCCATTCCCGGTTGGGCGACAACCCAGTCCAGCCGCCCGTCGCCGGTCAGATCTGTCAGGGTCTGACGTACCGGTGCGGCTGAATCAGCCGTGGGAATGCGGGGTAACGGTTGACAGGTTCCGTAGGCAACGGCATCTGCTGTGCCAGCGGTATCACGGATCGGTTCGCGATAAAGCCAGGCCTTGTCGTCGCGATACAGAATGCCGGGCAAGCCGTCGCCATACAGATCGACCAACTGGTATTGCTGGCCGTCATTCAGGCCGGCCATGGGCTCCAGCGGCGTGTAAGTGCCCGACTCAAGACTGAAATCGGTGTATTGAAATTGCACAGGAGGTTGCTGATCGACGCGCCGCAAGTCAGTGCCATCCCATGCTTCTGAATGCGCCGCGCTCAGCATGTTGTAGCCGAGGGTTGTCTGATAATGCTCCAGCAGCAGTCGCCGGGTCAGCAGCGGAGATGCTCCGAGTTCATTCGGGAAGTGATGGAACATCAGAACCTGCCGGCACAGGCGCAGATTACCCAGCTCAAAACCGTAGGCGAAACTTGAATGCGGATCACTGCGCACCGGCCAGGTAAATTGCTCGTCATATGCGGGCGGCGGATCACTGCGGGTGTCGCGCTGGCCATAGTCGAATAACAGGTCGAAGTGCCACAGCAAATCGTCCAGCGAATCTTCCTCCCACAGGTAAAGCAAAGGGTGCGCCTTGGCATTGCCGTAGCGAACCCGGCTCAGGTAACGTTGGGCGCGGAAGTTTCTCGGGTGATCCTCCGGAAGGCCCTGATGGTCTTCGGGCTTGTATTCGTAGAGGATGTGTTCGCCGACGGCATTCATGCTTTCATCCAGCAACCATTCGGCAACCCGGTTCATGTCTGCCGGGTCGGCAATACGCGACGAGATCTTCCTGCCATAGAGGTTCAGGCTGCCGTCGGCGCCGTGAATCAGCCAGAAGCCGGGATCTGTGTTGTTTACGCGCCAATGCTCGATGCGCGCAAAGGCCCCTTCGACTCTGCTGAAGTAACGCACTACCTGATAAGTCGCATCCAGATCATCACCGTTGTAGCGGCTGACCTGACTCGAAACCAGCGCGCCGCTGTCGTCGCGTTCTGGCAGGCAGACATCGCCTCCGGGGCCGAAAACAAGATCATCGTCGTTGTAGCTCGGTACGCCCTTGCTGGCACGACGCGCCACTTTGCTGGTGTTCAGATTCCAGCCAAGCCCGAACACACCGTTGCCGGAGGTGCTTTGATAACTCAGCGACAGGGCGGGCGCGTAACCGCGGCCCTGGCTGATCGGCAGGGCGATCTCCAGTGATGCCGCGCCGCTGGTGCCAACCGATCCCCAGCCCTTGCCGATGCTTTGAATCGCGCCACCGCCTTTGGGTAATGACGGGGTGGCAACAGCCGGCTGGAGAGATTGCGGCGATTGATTCTGCGATTGCGATTGAGCTTCCATGACGCCTGCTCCCTGTCGGTTAACGACTTTTCGCCGTGTAGCGCATGTGCACGATGATGTCGGTGATCGAGTCGATCATGTCGCGCTGCGATGCCGGGTTGGAAAAGCTCAGGGTCCAGCGAGAGATCGCACCGGTGCCCTCAAACGGCAGATAACGCTCATCGTCGAAGTTGAAAACGAACAGCCCGTCATCGTCCACGCCGGTAGACAAGGCGATCTGCTGGCTGGCGCGCATGTTTTCCTTGAGCGGCGCGTCAGGCTGTGCGTCCATCTGCACTGCGCTGTACGACTGGGTCAGGGTGGCGCGGATGTCCTGATAAGGCCCGACCGTGACGGGCAACGACACACTGATGCGTCTGATACGACGCAGATAGTGGCCCGGGTAATCGTCGTCAAGCATGGCTCGGGTGATTTCGAACTCGGCAATCCCGTCTTGCGCCAGGCGCTCGACCACTGCATCCCAGCCGTGATTGATCCCGGCAGCATCTCCCTCGGTTATTGGCAACTGGCGCACCGAAACCGTCTTGACGATCTCCATTTTGCGTTCGTTGCGGGCCATGTAGGCTGCATCCATGCGCAGCAAATTCAGTTTCAGGGCCTCGCCAGCAGCCAGGCCGCGCCACGCGTCTTTCCAGGCTGCGGGCTGGATGAAGGAGGCCGAGTAGTCGGCAATTTCATACTGCCAGCAGGCTTGCGTCGCCAGGCACAGTGAGAATGTTGCGTCATAGGCCTGGTAGTAGAAGGTCGAGAACTGCCCATTGAGCCATTGATAGAGCTGGCTGTTGGTGAAGCGCTTGTTGAGAAATGCGTAGACGATCTCGGCCTGTTTTTTGGCTTCCTGAGCCTGACGAAGTTGCAAGGCGGTAACGCGGGTCTGGGCGTCGTGGACAGCCAGTTGCAAGGTGATCTGTTCAGATTCGAGCATCGCCTGATCACGCGCGTGTTCCCATTCCTGCAGGCGGCGACGGTACATTTCTGTGAGCTCCAGTGCATCGCCGACGGCCGCAGATCGCGCGGCGAACGCATGAGCGCCAGTTGCAACCATTTCCGGTACGCCTTCCAGCCTGAAGCCGCCTACTGCCCCTCCGGCTGCGGCACCAACGGCCATACCGCCGGTTGCTCCGGCGTGAACACCGGCGTGATTAGGGGCTACTTTCATGGCTGAAGCCACGATGCTGGCCGCACTGGCCGCGCTTTCGGCAATCCGTGAAACAAGTTTGGCGGCACCCGCTGCGATTTCCACTGCACTGACATTTTCAGCCGCCAGCTGGCCGTAAAAACCGGCTCGGGCATCAATCACGGCCTTGCTGGCCTCCAATGCCTTGCGTGCCTGAACTTCGACTTTTTGCGCCTCAAGTTGCAGGTCAATGGCGTACTGGGCGAACTCCCAAACCTGCTGCTGTTGCAGCTCCATCAACTGCCCTTGCTCCTTGCGCTCGATGATCGACAGCAGGGTGAAGCCGAACTGGATCAGGGTTTCCACCGCCGCGCTGGCTCTGGCGAACATGACCGGGTAGCGATAGTGCGGTGTGTCCTGAGCCAGCAGGCTGCCAGCACCACCATCGGTCGCGCCATTGGCGTAGGCCGCGAGCAATGCTCTTGGGTCCAGCGGTGCAGCGAACAGCGGCAGGGAGAGTGGCTTGCCGTCCAGCGTCATGTTGTGGCGCAGGTTGTACAGGCGCGACTCAAGCATGTCCCAATATTTGACCAGCTCCGAATTCATCGGGAGGATGAAGTGATCACTATCTTCCTCGTTCATTGTCGGGTCGTTGCCGAAGGTGCTCAGGCGCAGGGACGGTTGGCTGAAACTGACAGTGGCTTTGCCGTCGTTGAAGGCGGCGCTGGTACGTACCTGTTGCTCCTGCTCGACAAGCTGCTGCTCGAAAGCCCGCAGCCCCGGACTGCTGGACGTTGCCAGATCGCCCAACGCCACAGGCGTCCATTGGCTGATCAGTTTCACATCCGGGCGCGGCCCGAGCAGATCGAGAATACGCACATACCAGAGCTTGGCTTCGCCCAGACTGTCGGGCGTCAGTTGCCGATAGGCCATGTCGCCCCGGTCGATCAGGTTCTTGATGTAATGGAAATACACCGCTTTCTGATAGCGCACCGGGTCACTTGCCGCGATACCGTCCGGGTCGATCGGGGCGCGCAGAAAGTAATCCGGATCAGGTACTTCAACCAGAGGTCGAACGTTCCAGTAAGCCGGTGCGTCGCTGGTTTTTTTACGGCCCGGGTCGAAGATTAAGCCGAGCCAGCGTTCGGCATCGGTGAAGCGTTGTTCCAGGTTGAGGCGATGGGAGATCATGAAAGGCAGATGCAGAAACAGCTCCCAGAAGTAAAGGCCGTTGGCGCCTTTGAAGTCCATCAGGTCAGCGATGGCGTCATCACCGATGGGCGGTTCCTGTAGCTGCTGGGTGTCCCAGGACAACAAGGCTTCGAGCGCAATGTTGGCCTTGTTGATCAGCTCGCGGGCGAACAGCGTGTTCATGCGAATGGGGTCGCGGGTGTCGGTGGTCGAGTTGTCGCTGAACCGAATGCTGGAGGCGGAGAAATCGATGTATTCGGCGATGCCCAGAATGGCGCTTATGCGTTTGCTGATTTTGGGCGCGATAGGGTCGCTCCCGTCAGCGGTTGCCCACTCCAGTTCTATTTCTGTGGATTTGAGGGCGTTGCCGACCCAGACCGGAGGATTAACCGAGTTAACGCCGATGCCATGAGTGATATAAAACTTTTTCGAGCCGCTGATGAATTGGGCTTCTGGAAGATCTGGCAGCAAGGTGGACTTGTCGAACGTGATGGTTGTTTCGTAACGGCTCGGTGCCGTAATACTGCTGGTCGGAGGTCGTGCGGTCAGGTGCTTTTGCGAGTTGTTGTGGGGGACGTTCATATCCAATGGGTAACTGAACCATTGAGCGAAAGAAAGCGCCTCAGTGTAGTGAGGCCCTACGTGTACAGAGGGATACAGGTTATATGAAGTTTCGCCTTGTATAAGTGCTATGAGTACCGAGGATACGACCTCCGGGTCGGTTGCTGCCAACGACATTAGCTCGAAAGCGCCCACCTTCAGTTTGCCGTCTCTAAGGTCCCAACTGGTAGTATATCGTTCTATGCGGTAATAACTATTGTGTTGGTTGCGAAGGAACGCGGTGCTTGAGGGAAGGGCGTCTACGGCGCTATACAGGTTCAGCGACAGATCGCCCCAATAGCCTCCGGTTGATTCGATTTTTAAGTTTGATCCGTTCTGTAATATAAAGCTGTTCTGGTCGAGGTCGAGATCGTAGGGTGTCGTTATGAACTCAAACGTCCACTGGCTGGCGGGCTCAGTCAATACGAGTGTGGTTTTAGTCGTACCCTTAATGAGGATGTCCTTGGTTATTGCAGTGCTTAATTTTATTTTGGCGTTTTCAAGGTCCAGGCGGGGTGCATAGGTACCGGTCATTTGGGCTATTGCTTCCTGATGGTCTTGGTAGTCCCACCAGGTATCGCCAGTGTTTGGAGATGTTGTCAGGGATGGTTTTAGCCTGATATACAAGCTCCACGTAAACTGAAAATTCCCCTTGTTCTTTAAAGCAAATGCCCAACAGGTCTTGCGCACGCGGGGCTGCTCCGGACCCAGGTCTGCCTTGTCGGAAACGGCGTCTACGTAGTTCGCAACTGGAAAAGCTGGCGTTTTGTTGAAATTCTTGTCGATAAAGGCCGTGTGCAGAAAAGCATAGGTCGATGTTGAGCCATCGGTGTCACCAGGCGCCAGCGTTTCACCCGCATACATCGCGATAAACAGCGATTCCGGGGATGCCGATACATCGAAGATCGCAATACTGTTCAGGTCGTTTTCAAGGTTGACTGCCTTGCCTGCCCGGGTGACGACATTGGGTGTTGTCACGTCCATGTAGATGTGTGGCGCACTCCAGGAGTCGTCGTATTTTTTATAGGAAATATTGAATACCAGACGCACATTGGGTGTGACCACCGTCAAGGGCGCGATGTCAGCCGGTGGGGTGATGGGGATACTGCCATCGGCAGCTGGCTTGACTGTACCTTCGGGCAGCGTGACCGCTACCTGTTCTGTCACGTGAACCAGGTCCACCCACGCCACAAACAACCGATTGTTGAAATACACCGGGCGAATGGTTCTTTCCAGCGTATTGGCATTGATGCCGATCTCAGCGCGCTTCCAGTCGGACCAGGCACCGGGTGTCGGATTATCGAACTTCGGCCCTTCAGTGCCTTCCTGGTAGGCACGCTCATTCATGTCCACCGTGCGCCAGTAATAAATATTCTCGGCGCGCGACGTGCCGATAAAGTAGTACTTGCCTTGCGCAAATCGATCACTGTCGATATAGCCATTGATAATGGTCAGGTTGGCGACTTCTTCAAAACTGGCCAGGTAAGCTTTTACCGCTTCCTGCGCCGTGTCGACATTGATCCTGTTCTGATTGATATCGTTTTCCAGTTGCGTGAAGTAGCCGGACTTCTTCAAGCGCAATGCCGGAGAAATATAGATTTCCGGATACAGTGCCAATTGCATATTGGCCGCCCAGATCGGGTATTGACTGCTGCGTTCACGCCACTCGACAAAGCGCGCTTCGGTCGGCAGCAGTGTTTCATAGCCGGGCTCCATGCCCAGTAACGTGCCATTGATGAGCTGTTGCAGGCTGCTTATTGCCGATGCGACATAGCTGGTCTGGACTTCATTGCCGACCTGATTGTCGAGCAGAAAAAACTCGTACAGGTCGTTGGCCGTTTTCAAGCGCTGGTCCAGGCCCAGGCGCTTCAGCATAGGGTCGTTGGGTACGACCTCACCCAGATAGTACGCCACCAGCGCATCGCGAAAGGATTCGTTGAGCCGGCTTTCAAGGGTATCGGACATGATCAGGCCTCCATGGCATTGAACAGGTTAATGCTCCCGACTTAACGGTTGGCGGCTATCACGGCTTCGCCTGCTGACTTCCAGTGCGAGGCAGTGCTGGTCGCTGTCAGGTCAGTAGCCGACAGTAATTGTCTTGCCGAAAGGCCGGTGACATCACTGGCGCTGTGCATCCGGCTCAACCAGTCCACCTCGTGCATGCTGGAAGCGATACGATCTGACCCCGTCAGCAATGCGTTTGCGGCCAGCACCTCAGATGACGTCCAGCCTGTCAGTGATGCCAGCCGCGCAGCACATTGGGTATTGTCTCGATGCGTGTCATTGGCTTGCTTGAAATAATCGAGCAGCGTTTCTTCCGGGTAACCGCAGTTGTCGCGCCAGTTGCGGTAACGGTCGAGCAAATACAGACTGTTCATTGAAAGGGGAAGCAGGAAGCCAAAGTCTGCATGCAGCCAGCGTGGACTGATTAAAAACGTGCGTAACGCCCGGGCGCTCAGCCCCAGTTGCTGGCTGACTTCTGAATAGCGAATCAGCGTCGAGAGCTTCTGAATGGCGCCATCATCCCAAAGTAACGCACCGAGAAACTTGCCTGCATCGCTGCCTGCCCAGCGTATCACCGGCTCGCAACGGTCCGGCGGCAAACCGGTGAGGGTCAGCAACAGCCCTTCCACCAGCCGATGCTGACTCCGGTAGCCGTTCAATACGAACGTTTCAAGTCTGGCTTCGACTTCGCTTGCAAGGGGTTCCGCGATGGCTATGGAGGACAAGCGTTCATGCAGGGTGCGGCGGATGCTGACCGCGGGTTCCTCGTGCAGCGGCTGAGTCGTGACCAGCCCTAATCCGTCGATCAGGTCGTAATCGAGGATAGTCCACCAATTGATGGCGTTGTTTTGGTCATCCTTGCTTGGCAAGTCAAGGGATGCCAGCTGGTCGCTCTTCAATACAGCCTGGCGCGCATCGTTGGTTAATTGCTCAAGTTGAACAGTCAGTTCCTGCGTGACTATTGTTTCGGTGATGCCCCAGCCTAGCTGACGTCGCAGTGCAGCGATGTCTCGGTCAGACGCTTTGAGCCACGTGACTGCCCAGTCCAGTTGCATCAGGATATCGAGCACGTCCGGTTCGGTGTCGTCGAGTTGACCTGAGACCACCTTTTTCCGAAAAGACAGAGTGCCCAGCAGGTCGATCAATGCCCGGCATTCTGCTGCGGTCAGACCGAACATCGAAGCAATGCGGGCTTGGCGGTACAGCGAAGAAATCATGCTCAAATTGAGTCTGAAATCAGTGGGCGCGTTGCCAATCAGTTCGCGAACATCGACGGCCAGCTGCCTCAAGCCTTCATGAGTGCTGGATAACTGCAGGGCTCGGCTCAACTGAGCGCGAGTCTTGACGTGCTGGCTACTGTCCTGATCGAGGTCGAGAATCGACCCATCCAGCACCAGCGGAGTATCGAACAATGCCGGGTTGTTGAATACCCGGTCGAACATCGGCAAGCGTCCGTCGTTTGCCCCGCCGGGCATCAGGTGAACAAAGGCTGCAAACTCATCAGGCGCGAGGCTGTAACGTTTGTTCAGATACCGATAGGTTCCCAGTGCGCGTAGCGTATTTACCGTCAGCACCATCTGCAGGTTCACGGCGCCTTCGGAGCGAATGACCGCCATGACCAACGTGTCCAGCGCTGTAAACGGAATGCCCGTCCAGCGCTGCAGACGGATCATGCGTTGCAGACGGTCGAAGCGGTCCACGCTGGTGTTTACCAGCCGCTCAATGCCGTACGCATCCTTGTTCAGAGCCATTGCCGGCTGAGTGGTCGGGCCATTGACGTAGCCAGCTCCGAATCGGGCCTTGATTGCTGTCAGGCTCGCATCGAGTGGGGAGTCTTCATCTGCGGTGTTTCCCGCTGCACGGATGTTGGGAGAGGCATAGGCCGTGTGGCTGCCTATGGCAAGCAGGGCTTCGACTCCGTCACTGTCCAGACCCGTCTTCTCCAGGAAGACGTTCAGATTATTCAAAGGATTGCTGGCGTCGTCGACGTAATCGACGTTGTATTTCGTTTTGAAGAACTGACGGGTCAGGTCTGCCATTGCGTCGGCGTTTGCCTGAATGGGCAAGGCAGGTTCAATCACGATTGCCTGTTGCTCTGGGCCTGCTCCGCTCATCAGCACCTGTGCGATGGCACTGGAGTGCTGCACTTTTCCATAGTCACTGCCGTACCTGGGAGTGGTTGGAAGTTCAAGGCTGACGCAGTAATTCAGCTCGCCTAACATTGGCTTCTTCCCAGCAAGCCCGAGGCTGATCTGTTGAAAGTGGAAGTTGTAAGGAAACTGAAACGGGTGTTGTTTCTCGGCCACCAATTGGTAAATAGACTTGCCCTTGTCCTCAGGCACTGTGTCCACGTAGGCATTGATGGCTTTACTTAACACCTGATTGACGATGTGCAGCGTAGGCACTGGCGTGAAGGTGCTTTGTTGGTCGATCAACAGACCTTTGAGATCAGGCCGTCGGTCATGGAGTTTGATTCGGCTGTCCTCAGCGACGCTGCCTTCCAGCTGTTCCAGAGCAAACCGGTACAAGGACGTCAGGTACGCCACGGGCGAATCCTTGGCTTCTATCGCACCCACCTTGCAAAACAGATCCCAGTTTTCCTTGAAAAGATTGGGGAAGCTGGGCCCGATGTTTACCAGCGAGCGCACGCCGGTGCGCCGCGTCAGCTGTTGGGTTCGTCCTGAAGACAGCAGTTGATTGCGATACAGGCGCACGATCTGGGTGGCGTAACAGCGAGCGTTTTCATAGGCGAGCGCTGCATCAGCATCACTGATACGTGAGAGTTCGTGAACAAAAGCGCTTTTGGATCGCCGTACGATATCGAACACTGAATGGATGTTCAGTTTTTCCATCGCGTTGATGAACGATAACGTGTCATCGCCATGTTCGTGCGTGTCGTTCCCGGTTCGGGCCAGGTTGCGTAGAAGGGAGAAGGGTTGCTCGGTCATGTCCGGCGCTCCAGTGGTCATGACACAGCCTTGTTTACCATGGCGCTCGCGTCTAGCTGACAAAAGTGTCAGTCAACCATCAGCAACACCAAGCATTTCCTATAAAAACAAAGCATTAGCGCCCGCCGCTGAAGGTATATTCATTGGCGATTGACCACCCAAAGGTTATACCTATTGGTTCTTGACCAAGCCGCGTGCTTCCGTTTGTCTGCTGTTATGGTTGAAGGGCGTCACTAACGGCGGATAGAGGTTTCAAGGATGAACTCGATCATGCACACCAATACGCCGCAATTGGCGGTCAGCGATTCACGGGCCCTGCCGGTACGCAGTGTGCAGTTGTATCGTGGCGCTGATGATCAGACTGTTGAAGCCAGGGTGACGCAGCAATATTTCGACAAGGCCGGGCGACTGATCGCCAGTCGCTATCCACGTTTTGCCAGTCGTTTGAAATACGGTGTCTGTGCGCCTGTGAACCTGATGCAAATCGTCAGTTTGTCCGGGGCTTTGCTGCTATCGAAAAGTGTCGACTCAGGTTGGCGGGTGAGCCTCAATGGCGAAGCGGGGCAGTTAGTCGACAGCTGGGACGGACGTGACAACCCGCGCCAGATCGAATACGACGCGCTGTTGCGCCCTTTGGCGATCAACGAATCAGGCCGAATGACCGAGCGCTTCACTTATGGCGGGCCTGCCACTGCTGAGCGTAACCAGTGCAATCAACTGATTCGCCATGACGATACGGCAGGCTCGCGCTTGCTGCCGGACTATGGACTGTCGGGTGGGGTTCTGAGTGAGGAACGGTATTTCCTGCAGTCGCCTGACCGCCCGGACTGGCCACTTGCCGAACCTGATCGTGATGCACTGCTGGAACCCGTCGGCCTGCAGACACGCCGGGCTTTCAACGCGCAGGGCGAAGCGCTGGCGCAGACTGACGCCAACGGTAACGTCCAGCGTTTCAGTTACGGTGCGGCGGGGCAACTGCACGCTGTTGAACTGACCCTGACCAATACGGAACAGCCGCAAACGCTGGTCAGTGCAATTGACTATGACGCATTCAACCAGGTCGAGCAGGAGACGGCGGGCAATGGTGTTGTCAGTCACTTCCGATATGATCCGCAGGACAGCCGGCTCGCTGCACTCAGCGCGATGGCGGCGGATGGCGCGCTATTGCAAAAGCTGATTTACAGCTATGACCCGGTCGGTAATGTTCTGGTGGTCAACGATGCGTCCCAACCAGACCGTTATTGCAACAACCAGCTCGTCGAGCCGATCAGTCGCTTCGAGTACGACACGCTGTATCAGCTGATCGAAGCCAGCGGCCGTGAAGTCCGAAACGGTGCCAGCCATGGCCCGGCGTTGCCGGGCCTGCAATCTCTGCCGACGGATGATCCTTGTCAGGTCAGCAACTACACACAGCGTTACCGCTACGACGCTGCGGGTAATCTGCTGCAAATGCGCCACGAGGGCGCGCACAACTTCACCCGCAACATGCACGTTGATGCCGACAGCAATCGCAGCCTGCCCGACGATGACGGGGACGTGGATTTCGCCACGAGCTTTGATGCCAACGGCAACCTGCTGCAACTGGTTCGCGGGCAGGTTATGGGCTGGGATGCGCGTAATCAGTTGCAGCACATCACCACCGTGCAACGTGAAGACCAGCCGAACGATGAAGAGCGTTATATCTACGATGGGCAGGGTCAGCGTTGTCGCAAGATCAGCACTGCTCAGGCATCAGGTCGCACGTTGATCAACGAAGTGCGCTACCTGCCGGGGCTGGAAATTCGCACCACGGCCGATGGAGAAACTCTCCACGTCGTTATCGCTCAGGCGGGTCGCAATAGCGTGCGGGTGCTGCACTGGGAAACTGGAAAACCAGACGCTATTGCGAACGATCAGGTGCGTTACAGTCTGGGTGATCATCTGGGCTCGAGCACGCTGGAGCTTGATCAGCAAGGCGGCCTGATCAGCCAGGAAAGTTATTATCCGTTTGGCGGCACCGCCTGGTGGGCGGCGCGTAGTGCAGTGGAGGCCAGGTACAAAACAGTTCGTTACTCGGGTAAAGAACGCGATGCCAGCGGGCTTTATTATTACGGGTTCAGGTATTACGCGCCGTGGTTGCAAAGGTGGATCAATCCGGACCCGGCGGGGGATGTGGATGGGTTGAATCTGTACCGTTTTGTTGGCAATGCGCCGGTACTCATGGTCGACAGCGCCGGCTTGTTTGGTGAGCGAAGCGACGCTGCGAAGCAGGCCGCCGAAGCGAGCAAGCTGCACTTTGATACGTATCTTCAACCCAGAATAATGGCGCGCAGGGAAAGGGATAAGGAAAGCGCCATCGAATCATTGAAAAAGCGCACGGGGGCGACGTCTTCAGGAAGTGTTGGAGAACTCCTGGAGGCGGTGAGCGGGGTTCTTGAGACGGCCCCTATGACCTTCAATATACGACCGGAAAAGCTCGGACGGCTGCAGGGCGAGGGAATGGTGAATACGTGGCAGATGTTAAAAAAAGAGAATACCTATACGTTGATGAGGGATATGTTTGAAAATCAGATGTTTGAATATGAAAAATCATCTTCTGCGCTGACCCGTCAATCAGCATTGGAAGGAAAGCAAAAGGTTAAAGGAGACCACCGTCCTCTTTACGGGGCCCTTCAGATCGCCAAGGACAACAATGCGGTGGGGGGCGCTCCTACCTATGGCCGTACTGCTTTTCATCTGTCGGATCAAGCAAGGTCTTATATGACGTTCACGGGAGCAGACAGCCTGTCTACAGGTGCGAGCATGAATAACCTTGCCTCAGCCCGTAATGTATTTCCGCTGATACGTGATATGCGTGCAGATACATGGGAGGCGCTCAACGAGAACGTGAGCGGGCAGGAAACTACCGTGCCAGTCTCTGAGTCCTCCAACTATATCGAATGGCAGTCGCATGCCCCCGTAAAATGGCGAGATATGAGGTTTGTGAAGTTCGAGACCCTCTCTGATCTGTACGCGGCAAGGTCTGATCCTTCAGCCGTGGCTTTTTTCAAAAAGCATGCCGTTCCGGTACGTCTGTATTCGATTTAGTGGTGGGTAATTACGTGGGGCAAGGCGAGGCACTCCGAAGCTTATGCAGCAAGCCCGACCTGTTGGCCGGGCTTGCTGCCATCGTTACTTACTGCACTTCCACCGCCAGACTGTCGCTGATCTTCTTCTGCCAGATCTGCGGGCCGGTGATGTGTACGGACTCACCGTTGCTGTCTACGGCCACGGTCACCGGCATGTCCTGGACCTCGAACTCGTAGATCGCTTCCATGCCCAGCTCGGCGAAGGCCACGACGCGGGATTTCTTGATCGCCTGAGCCACCAGATAGGCAGCACCACCAACGGCCATCAGGTACACGGCTTTGTGGTCGCGGATTGCGTCGATGGCGGTCGGGCCGCGTTCGGATTTGCCGATCATGCCCAGCAGGCCAGTCTGGTCGAGGATCTGCCGGGTGAACTTGTCCATCCGCGTGGCGGTGGTCGGGCCTGCCGGGCCAACGACTTCTTCGCGTACCGGATCAACCGGGCCGACGTAGTAGATGAAGCGACCCTTGAGGTCCACAGGCAGGCTTTCGCCCTTGTTGAGCATTTCGACCATGCGCTTGTGTGCAGCGTCGCGGCCGGTGAGCATCTTGCCGTTGAGCAGCACGGTTTCGCCCGGCTTCCAGCTTTGCACTTCTTCCGGAGTCAGGGTGTCGAGGTTGACGCGGCGGGCCGATGGGCCAGCTTCCCAGACGATTTCCGGGTAGGCGTCCAGCGACGGCGCTTCCAGCGAGGCAGGGCCGGTGCCGTCGAGCACGAAGTGCGCGTGGCGGGTGGCCGCGCAGTTGGGGATCATGCACACCGGCAGCGAAGCGGCGTGGGTCGGGTAGTCCATGATCTTGACGTCGAGCACGGTGGTCAGACCGCCCAGGCCCTGGGCGCCGATGCCCAGTTGGTTGACCTTTTCGAACAGCTCCAGACGCATTTCTTCGATGCGGTTCTGTGGGCCGCGGGCCTTCAGTTCATGAATGTCGATGGACTCCATCAACACTTCCTTGGCCATGACCGCGGCCTTTTCTGCAGTGCCGCCGATACCGATGCCGAGCATGCCCGGTGGGCACCAGCCAGCGCCCATGGTCGGAACGGTTTTCAGGACCCAGTCGACGATCGAATCGGACGGGTTGAGCATCGCCATCTTCGATTTGTTTTCCGAACCGCCGCCTTTCGCCGCGACGTCCACCTCCACGGTATTACCCGGAACGATGGAGTAGTGGATAACAGCCGGGGTATTGTCCTTGGTGTTCTTGCGAGCGCCTGCCGGGTCGGCGAGGATCGAGGCACGCAGCACGTTTTCGGGCAGGTTGTAAGCGCGACGCACGCCTTCGTTGATCATGTCGTCCAGGCCCATGGTGGCGCCATCCCAGCGAACATCCATACCCACGCGTACGAAAACGGTGACGATGCCGGTGTCCTGGCAGATCGGGCGATGACCGGTCGCGCACATGCGCGAGTTGATCAGGATCTGGGCGATGGAGTCGCGAGCGGCAGGCGACTCTTCACGCAGATACGCCTCGTGCATGGCCTGGATGAAATCCACGGGGTGGTAGTAGGAAATGAACTGCAGTGCGTCTGCAACGCTCTGAATCAGGTCGTCTTGCTTGATCACGGTCATGCGGCGCGCTCCTCTGTAAGGACGGGAACATTCAATTACGCTATCGGCGGCAGTCTGGAACTGCGGCTTGAACCAGAGCTGTCAGGTTAGCCGTAGCGGGCGCAAAAAGGCGCGGCAGTATAACCCGCCCGACAGGCCAGTCTGTACAATCGCCGTTATTTTCTGCACAGGCCGCCTGAATGCCTCAATTGCATGTTGGTGAGCGTAGCTGGTCGGTGCCATCGGCCAGCAATCTGCTCGACGCCCTGAACCATGCCGGTGTGCCGGTTCCCTATAGCTGTCGTGCCGGCAGTTGCCATGCGTGCCTGGTGCGCTGTGTCAAAGGCGAGCCTGATGACGCGTTGCCCGACGCCTTGCCCGCTGAAAAGCGCCAGCAGGGTTGGCGGCTCGCCTGCCAGTGCCGAGTGGTCGATGACCTGGCTGTCGAGGTGTTTGACCCGCAGCGCGACGGCCTGCCCTCGACAGTAGTGGGCTGCGACTGGCTCTGCCCGACCGTGCTGCGTTTGCGTCTGGAGCCTGCGCGACCTCTGCGCTATAGCGCCGGGCAACACCAGGTATTGTGGACTGACAGCGGTGTGGCCCGGCCTTATTCGCTGGCGAGCCTTCCGGGCGAGGATCCGTTTCTGGAGTTTCATATCGACTGCCACCAGCCTGGGGCCTTCCGTGACGTCGCCCGACAGCTGCGGGTCGGTGACACGTTGAGGCTCGGCGAACTGCGCGGCGGGGCGCTGCGCTATGACCCTGACTGGCAGGAAAAACCTCTGCTCTTGCTGGCCGCCGGTACCGGGCTCGGCCCGTTATGGGGCGTATTGCGTGAGGCGTTGCGTCAGGAGCATCAGGGCACCATCCGCCTGATTCATCTGGCCCATGACAGCCAGCAGCACTATCTGGCCAATGAGCTGCAAGCCCTGGCTGAGCGTTATCCACAGTTGCTTGTTCAACTGATTACCGTGCAGACGCTGGAGACGACCCTGGCCGAGCTGCGCCTGTTGTCGCGGCATGCGATGGCGTTGTTGTGTGGCAGTGCCGACAGCGTAGAGATTTTTGCCAAGCGCTTGTATCTGGCAGGGCTGCCGCGTAATCAATTGCTGGCGGATGTGTTTGTGGCGCGGGAATAAGGTGCATGTTAGTCACAGCTCTCGTTCGGCACGATTAATCACAAAGATTCGTCAGGCATACACAATGCAAAAAGGCCCCGACTCTCGCGAGACGGGGCCTTGGCTTGCAGCGTTTTGCTATCAGACCAATGGGTCGCCGACGTGCAGAATCTTCATGCCGTTGGTGCCACCGATGGTGTGGTAGCTGTCACCCTTGGTGAGGATGACCCAGTCACCTTGCTCGACCAGACCACGCTTGAGCAGTTCGTCGACTGCGGCCTGGCTGACCTGACCGGGTGGCAGGGCCGCCGGGTCGAACGGCACGGTGTAGACGCCACGGAACATCGCTGCACGCGCTTGAGTACCACGGTGCGGAGAGAACGCGTAGATCGGCACCGAGGAGCGGATGCGCGACATGATCAGCGGGGTATAGCCGCTTTCGGTCAGTGCAATGATCGCCTTCACACCCGGGAAGTGGTTGGCGGTATACATGGCGGCCAGCGCGATGCTTTCATCACAACGGGTGAACGAGTGACCGATACGGTGGCTGGAAGTCTTGCCGGTCGGGTGCTTTTCAGCGCCGATGCAGATACGGGCCATCGCCTGAACCGCTTCGATCGGGTAGGAGCCTGCAGCACTTTCCGCCGACAGCATGACGGCGTCGGTGTAGTCGAGCACGGCGTTGGCCACGTCGGATACTTCGGCACGTGTCGGCATGGGGCTTGAGATCATCGACTCCATCATCTGCGTAGCAACGATCACCGCCTTGTTGTGGCGACGTGCGTGCAGAATGATGCGTTTCTGTACGCCAACCAGCTCGGCATCACCGATTTCAACGCCCAGGTCGCCACGGGCAACCATGACAGCGTCACTGGCGCGGATCAGCTCATCGAGCACTTCGTCGTTGGCAACGGCTTCGGCGCGTTCGATCTTGGCCACCAGCCAGGCGGTACCGCCGGATTCGTCGCGCAACTGGCGAGCGTATTCCATGTCGGCGGCATCGCGCGGGAAGGAAACGGCCAGGTAATCCAGGTCCATTTCGGCAGCGAGCTTGATGTCCTGCTTGTCTTTCTCGGTCAGTGCCGGAGCCGTCAGGCCACCGCCACGACGGTTGATGCCCTTGTGATCGGACAGCGGGCCGCCGATCAGCACGGTGCAATGCAGTTCGTCAGCCGTCTGGGTGTCGACGCGCATGACTACGCGACCGTCGTCGAGCAGCAGCTCGTCGCCTACGCCGCAATCCTTGACCAGATCCGGGTAGTCGATACCCACGATTTGCTGGTTGCCACCGGTCAGCGGATGAGCGGTGGAGAAGGTGAACTTGTCACCGACCTTCAGCTCGATTCGCTTGTCGGTGAACTTTGCGATACGGATTTTAGGACCCTGCAGGTCGCCCAGCAGAGCGACGAAGCGCCCGTGTCTGGCGGCGATTTCGCGGATCAGTTTGGCGCGGGCCTTGTGCTCATCCGGAGTACCGTGAGAGAAGTTCAGACGAGCAACGTCCAGACCCGAAAGGATCAGTTGTTCGATGACTTCCGGCGAGTTGCTGGCAGGGCCAAGTGTGGCGACGATTTTGGTGCGGCGAACGGTCATGCACAAACTCCTTAATTGAAGCGCAGCGAGAGGCTACTCCTGTCTGGGTCTTTAGTCATTGTTCCTTTGCACTACCGTGTTGCTGTCAGGGAGGGCAATCGGCTGACGGTCGGTGTGCGATTTACTTGAAGAAACAGGCTGTGACGCCGATACAGGGCAGAGAACAGGAGAGTCCCATGCGTATTGTAACGATTGTTGTATTACTGACTGCGCTCAGCGGTTGCACCCGCTGGGCGATGAATTCCAACCTCGATCACGCTTACCGTGCCTATCAGGAAGGTGATTGTGACCGGGTCATGCTGGATCTTTCCAAGGTTGAGCGTCAAAGCCGTTCGCGCCGATATGTTCAGCCGGAAGTGTCGATGCTGCGTGGCCAGTGCCTGGAGCGTCAGAAACTATATGTTGATGCTGCTCAGACCTATCAATTTCTGATGACTCAGTATCCAGAGAGCGAATATGCGTTCCGTGCACGGGCCAGGCTCGATACGCTTGCACAAACTGGCCTCTACCCCAAGGCTCAGCCTGCCAGGCCGATCGCTGCACCTGTTCGAAACGCTACCGTATCAAAATAGTTACCCTCATTTGAATGGCAGGCGCCGTATTCGGGTGGATTTTGAAAAATTCTGAGCTAGGCTGTGGTCACATAGTGGACGAGCTGTAAAGCTCCAGGCCGAGGCGGTTATCGCGCAGTGCCTCGTTTTTGAAGTCCGCAGTCAGCGAACGGTGTTACGTGATCGCAACAGTGGTCTTAAAAGGCAGCCTGCCATGTATAAAGAGCGGAAAATAGAACGGCACCAATTGCAGGATTACCTGCAGGTCTTCAATCGTCATACTGGCAAGCTGATGGGGTGTCTGGGGAATGTGTCCGGGGAAGGGCTGATGCTGATCAGCGAACTGCCCGTTCTGGTAGGGGCCAGGTTTGATCTGTGTCTGAAAATGCCGAATGGCACTGTCGGGCAATCAATAGATCTTAGCGCCAAGTGCCTCTGGAGCCACGAAGACGAGACGCCAGGCAGCTACGACTCCGGTTTCGAGTTGTCTCAGGTCTCGACAGAATATCTGGCGTTCGTCCAGCTCTTGCGGGAGTATTTCTGTTTCTACCCCTTTTATGAAGCCTCGGCCTGAGGCTGCTGGCTGACTCGCAAGGCTTCGTTCATAGCGTCCCTGCCTTTTTCCAGCTCAGGTAACGGCTGACCAGCTGCGGCCCCAGTTCCCTTGGTCGAGCATCCATTATCGAGATGCCTTGAGCATTCAAGCGGTCGTGCAGCGAAGCGCGAGCATTGAGAAAATTCAGGGTCCCGCAATAATCCAGCGCTTGATCATAGGTTTGTACGGGCGCCTGACGCAGGCTGTCGAGCACCTCCTCCCTGAGGCTGGCGATCAGCACCCGATTATGCTTGCCAAGCTGCCTTGCAGCAGCCACCAACTCCTCATCGTCTTCATCGCGCAGGTTGGTTATCAGTACCACCAGTGAACGTCTTTTATGGCGCACCATCAATTGGCGAACGGCGGCGCTGTAGTCAGCAGGTCGCCGTGTGGTCTGCAGGTCATAGACCGAGTTGAGCAACAGGTTGAGCTGCCCCGGCCCTCTTACGGGGGCCAGATAGCGGTCCTGCTCACCCGCAAACGTCGCAAGGCCAACCGAGTCACCCTGACGCAGTGCGACATAGCTCAATAGCAGGCAGGCATTGAGCGCGTGATCGAAGTGAGACAAATCGCCGTCCTGGCTGCGCATTCGACGTCCGCAATCGAGCATGAAAACGATCTGTTGATCCCGCTCGTCCTGATACTCGCGAGCAATGGGGGAGCGCTGGCGGGCGGTAGCTTTCCAGTCTATCTGGCGCAAGCTGTCGCCTTCACGAAACTCGCGCAGCTGATTGAATTCCATTCCCGCCCCGCGACGTTGCAACTGGCGCACCCCCAGTTGGCTAAGCCAGTTGTCCACCGCCAGCAGTTGCCCACCGTAAAGCCGGGCGAAGTCCGGGTAGACGCGGGTCGTGCTGTGTACCGGAAGATAGCGGCGTGCCGTCCACAGGCCCAAAGGCCCTGGCAGGCTGATTTTGCACTGCTCGAAGGTGAAATGGCCACGGCTTGAGGGGCGCAGACGGTAACCGATGCTGCCTTTGCCGCGTGCAGGCAGGATGATGGACTGCGGCAGGTTTTCATGTTCCAGGCCATGCGGTACATGATCGAACACCTGCATGGTGACTGGCTTGGTGCCGTTGTGTTGGAGGTCGAGCCGCGCCTCGTTCCAGCGGTCCAGCGCCAGGCTGCCCGCAAGCTCGCGCTGCACGCGTGGCGAGGGACGCCTGAGCAGCCAGAATGCATCGAGCAGGCTGACACCCGCGAAAGCCAGCAACGCCGCCCGATAAAGCTCGTCGATTTTTGCCGGATACTCGATGCCCAGCGCATGGAGCGTTCCTGTCAGCAACGCAACGCACATGAATCCACCGAGCCAGCGCAGCATCGGAACGGACGGTTTCAGAACCTGTTTCACAGGCGCGGTGCCGAGACCTGATCAAGGATCTGCCGAAGCACCTGATCCACTGAAAGGCCCTCGATGTCCAGTTCCGGTGACAGCCTGACCCTGTGTCGCAACACAGCCAGTGCGCAGCCCTTGATATCGTCCGGAGTAACGAACTCACCGCTGCGCAACAATGCTCTGGCCCGCCCGCCACGCACCAGTGCAATTGAAGCGCGTGGCCCTGCGCCCTGGCTAAGACCTGGCCAGGTGCGCGTACTGCGCGCCACGCGCACGGCGTAGTCCAGCACTTGCTCATCAATGGGCAGCTCGCTGGCAATGCGTTGCAGTGCCTGAACCTCCCGGGCCTGCATGATGACCCGCAGCGGCCGCACATCCAGCATGTCGGCACGGGTCGAGCGGGTGACCTGGCGCACCATATTCAGCTCTTCCAGGGCTTCGGGATAGTCCATACGCAGCTTGAGCATGAAGCGATCCAGTTCGGCTTCCGGCAGTGGGTAAGTGCCTTCCTGTTCGATAGGGTTTTGGGTTGCCAGCACCATGAACGGCTGCGGGAT
This sequence comes from Pseudomonas sp. RGM 3321, assembly GCF_022836805.1. Taxonomy (NCBI): domain Bacteria; kingdom Pseudomonadati; phylum Pseudomonadota; class Gammaproteobacteria; order Pseudomonadales; family Pseudomonadaceae; genus Pseudomonas; species Pseudomonas sp. RGM 3321. Next base: position 86,121 of record NZ_JALHBH010000109.1, on the reverse strand, counting down.
AGGAAGCGCCCGCCCTTCAAGGGTCACTTGCCGCTCCTGCATGGCTTCGAGCAACGCAGCCTGCGTCTTGGCCGGTGCCCTGTTTATTTCGTCGGCCAGCAGCAGGTTGGTGAACAGCGGCCCCTTGCGCAGCTTGAACTGCTCGGTCTGCATGTCGTACACCGCATGACCGGTGACATCGCTGGGCATCAGGTCCGGGGTGAACTGGATGCGTGCGAACTCACAGCCTATGCAACTGGCAAGCGCTCGTACCAGTAACGTCTTGCCCAGCCCTGGTACGCCTTCCAGCAGCACATGCCCGCCGCCGATCAGGGCGGTCAACACGTCGTCGATAACCGCATTTTGTCCGATCACGGCCTTTTGCAGCTCGTTGCGCAACGCCTGGGCCAGCTGGCTGGCGCGTTGACGCTGTTGCAACTGGGTGCTTGCCGCAACGGTCGGGCTGACAGGCTCGATGGAGGGCTCGATAAATGGCTCGGTGCTTACCGATGGGTCGGGAGTTTGCTCGCTCATGCGTTCCGGCGTCCTGTTGACGGTTGCCTGTGTTTATCGTCGGTAAATCAGGCGCTAAGCTGATTTGGCTTTTTTCAAGTTTCTCAGTGTGCTGAAAAGAGGGGGGAGCGGTCTACCACTCCGTGTGAAATCGCGCTTGTACCCGGATTATCTCCGAGCGCGACGATTGCCTCCGCTGCGCATTGTCACCCCGCCTCGAACCAGCCTTTGAGCCGATCACGAAAGCTCTGTATCAACGGTTCCCTCGATCTGCCCCTGCGCAACGCCAGACAAAACGGTGCCTGATAGCCGAACGTCGTCGGCAGCAACACCTTCAAGCGTTTCTGATCCGCCCAGAATTGCGCGTAATGCTCGGGCAGGTAGCCGATATACGCCCCCGACAGCACCAGAATCAGCTGGGCCTCCATCGACTCCACCGTAGCGGCGCTATGTTTGAACCCATGCCGCGCCAGTTCTGCCTGGCTCCAGTAGCCGCGTCCGACCATACGCTGCCGGGTGATTACTTCTGCCGGAATGCGGCGCTGGTCGAACAGTTCATGGCGATCGCTGCAATACAGCCAGTGTTGTTCGCGATAGAGAGCCTGATACATCAGGCCGCTCATACGAACCGAGAAGGCACCGATGGCCAGGTCCAGGCGATTTTCCTGTACGCCCAGTTGCAACTGCGCCGGGCTGAGAACACTCAGGTGCAAGTGCACGGCAGGGTGCTCCTTGCTGTAGGCGCCGATAACGTCCGCGAGCGGCAGGGCCGGGTCGCTGACAGTGGAGTCGAGAACGCCGAGGTTGAGGGTGCCGCGCAGTTCACCCTTGAGGGCAGCGCTGTAGCGTTCGAAGCCCTCCAGTTCAGCGAGCAGCCGCAGGGTTTCCTGGTGGAACAATTCGCCTTTGCTGGTCAGACTGAATCCACCGCGGCCCCGATGGCAGAGAACCAGACCAAGCTGGCTTTCGAGTTGGCTCATGTAGGTGCTGATTGCAGACGTGGAGAGGTTGAGCTCCTGCTGCGCGGCGGCGAAGCCCTGATGGCGCACAACGCTGGCGAAGATGCGCAGCAATTTGATGTCAGGCAGGACAGAGGACATTGGCGTCTCCGATGGCAGGCGCAGCGTGGCTCGGGTATTTCCGGTTCAGGCCGGCTGGCGTGTACCGCTATGTTCAGGCAGTGGGTATGTAACGTTCTTGCCGTGGGCTGAGCCCCTTCACGCAGGTGCAAAGCCGGCGGGAGTGTGGAGAGGATCAGGGGCAGAGTGTATCCATAGATAGTTTAGAAATCTCTGAACTGATTTTTTGTCTGCAGCGATTCTTCCGGCTGCCAGGCGTCACCAGAATGGCCTCACATTAATGACAACACGGTGAGGCACTCCTGTGGACACGACTTTCCACCAGCCCCTGAGCGGCAACGAGATGCCTCGTTTTGGCGGTATCGCCACCATGCTGCGTTTGCCGCATGTGCAGAGCGCTGAAGAGCTCGACCGGCTGAACGCCGCGTTTGTCGGCATTCCGCTGGACATCGGCACCTCGCTACGTTCCGGCACTCGTTTCGGGCCACGGCAGATCCGCGCCGAGTCGGTGATGATTCGTCCTTACAACATGGCCACGGGGGCCGCGCCGTTCGATTCGCTGAACGTGGCAGACATCGGTGACGTGCCGATCAATACCTTCAACCTGCTGGACGCAGTACGCATTATCGAGCAGGAGTACGACCGGATTCTGGGCCACGACATCGTGCCGCTGACGCTGGGCGGCGATCACACGCTGACGCTGCCGATCCTGCGCGCCATCCACAAGAAGCATGGCAAGGTCGGGCTGGTGCATATCGATGCGCATGCCGACGTCAACGATCACATGTTCGGCGAAAAGATCGCCCACGGCACCACATTCCGCCGTGCGCAGGAAGAGGGCCTGCTGGACAGCAACCGTGTTGTGCAGATCGGTCTGCGTGCGCAGGGTTATACCGCTGAGGATTTCAACTGGAGCCGTAAACAGGGCTTCCGCGTCGTGCAGGCCGAAGAGTGCTGGCACAAGTCATTGACCCCGCTGATGGCAGAAGTGCGCGAGAAGGTCGGCGGCGGTCCTGTGTATCTGTCATTCGACATTGACGGTATCGACCCGGCCTGGGCGCCAGGCACCGGGACACCGGAGGTCGGCGGGCTGACCACGATTCAGGCGCTGGAAATCATTCGCGGTTGTCAGGGGCTGGACTTGATTGGTTGCGATCTGGTCGAGGTGTCGCCGCCGTACGACACCACCGGCAACACCTCGCTGCTGGGTGCCAATCTGCTCTACGAGATGCTCTGTGTGCTGCCTGGTGTGATACGCCGGTGATTCGCGAAGCCGGTTTGATCCGTACGGCTGAGGAACGTCGTTGCAGGAGTGCGAGACGATTGTGTTCGGCTACGACAGCGGGCAATGGCTGGCCTGGCACGCACACTTGTCGGTGGTGACATCGGTTTAAGGATGGTTTGTTCGCAACAATAACAATGAGCACGACACACGTTTCATTCGCGGGAGCGAATGTGGTTCGCGAACCGGTGGGCAAGACTCACGCACCGGTGTAGTCGCGTGCTGACGTTGGAAGTGTGCCGTAAGTCGATTGAATGGAAAAACCCTCCGTCCGTGGTTAACGGGCGGCTATAAAGGGTCAGCGTGCCTGCGCTGGCCTTACAACAACCGTGACAGGCGCTGGAGCAACACATGAGCCATTCGACGCGTATCGAAACCTTTGGTGTGGAACAGATACCCGACACCCAACGCGATGCTTCCCCTATCGATCTGTTTCGTCTGATCTTCGGCGGTGCCAATACCTTTGCCACGGCGGTGCTGGGCAGTTTTCCGGTGTTATTCGGGCTGTCGTTCCAGGCCGGCGTCTGGGCGATCGTTCTGGGCGTGACAATGGGCGCGTTGATCCTCGCGCCGATGGGCCTGTTCGGTGCGATCAATGGCACCAACAACGCGGTATCTTCCGGCGCGCATTTCGGTGTGCACGGGCGCATCATCGGTTCGTTTCTGTCACTGCTGACCGCAGTGGCCTTCTTTTCCCTTTCGGTCTGGAGCTCTGGCGATGCGCTGGTCGGCGGCGCTCAGCGGCTGGTCGGCCTGCCGGAAAACAATACCAGCCTGGGGCTGGCCTACGGGCTGTTCGCAGTGCTGGTGCTGATCGTATGCATCTTCGGCTTTCGCTTCATGCTGTGGATCAACAAGGTCGCGGTCTGGGCATCCAGCCTGCTGTTTCTGTCGGGCATCCTGGCCTTTGCAGGGCCGTTCGATCCGGGCTATGCCGGCAGCGTCAATCTGCTGCAACCGGGCTTCTGGGCGGCCTTCACCGGGTCGGCCTTGCTGGCGATGAGCAACCCTGTTTCGTTCGGCGCCTTTCTCGGCGACTGGTCGCGCTACATCCCGCGCGACACCTCCAGATCGCACATCATGCTGGCAGTGCTCGCGGCTCAAGCCTGCACGCTGATCCCATTTCTGTTTGGCCTGTGCACCGCGACGCTGGTCGCGACTCAGGCGCCGCAGTACATCGAGTCCAACAACTATGTCGGTGGCTTACTGGCGATTTCACCCGGCTGGTTCTTTTTACCGGTGTGCCTGATTGCGGTGATCGGAGGGCTGTCTACCGGCACCACGGCGTTGTATGGCACCGGACTGGACATGTCGAGCATGTTCCCGCGTCTACTCAACCGAGCCGCAGCCACGCTGTTGATCGGTGTGGCGGCTATTGCCTTTATCTTCATAGGTCGCTTCACCTTTAATCTGGTGCAGAGCGTGTCGACCTTCGCAGTGCTGATCATTACCTGCACCAGCCCATGGATGGTGGTGATGATCCTCGGCCTGATCAGTCGTCGCGGTTTTTACCACGCCGATGACTTGCAGGTGTTCACCCGTGGCCAGCGTGGCGGGCGTTACTGGTTTCACCACGGCTGGAACTGGCGCGGGCTGGGCGCGTGGATTCCGAGTGCGGCGGTGGGCCTGTGCTTTGTCAATCTGCCTGGCCAATTTGTCGGACCGCTGGGCGAGCTGGCCGCAGGCATCGACATCAGTCTGCCGATCACTCTGGGCCTGGCGGCGCTGCTGTACCTGACTTTGCTGCGCTCGTTTCCGGAGCCCGCGTCAGTGTATGGCCCCAAGGGCGCGCACCCGATGCTGGGGCGCAAGGCCATCAGCAGCGCCACCCCATCAGCCACCGCCCATTCGTGATCCGCGCTGTGCCACTGCGGGCACAGGCGGCGAGGTTTGCCCATGAAACTGGAACTCTTTCGTACACTGTGGGGCTATCGCGGCACTTGGCAGCAGGCGCTGCTTGAGGCGCGTGAAGCGGGCTTCGAGGGCTTCGAGGCGCGCATCCCCGAGCAGACAGCCGAGCGTGCAGCGTTCGCGGCGTTCCTGCGGGATAACTGCGTGCCGTACATCGCCACTCTATTCACCTCCAGCCAAGTGCTGCCGGTGCAGGCGGCGACGCCTGCCGAGCATCTGGTGGATTTCGCCGGCAAGCTGCAACAGGCTGCCGAACTGGCGCCGCGGTTTGTCAATGTGCTGGCCGGCAACGACCGCTGGCCGCTGGCTCAGCAAGTGGATTTCTTTGGCGAAGCGCTGGAAATCGCCCGGCGCAGCGGCCTGACCTGCAGCTTCGAGACGCACCGCGCGCGTTCACTGTTCAACCCATGGCTGACCCTGCAATTGATCGAGCAGGTGCCGGATCTGCGTTTCACCAGTGATATCAGCCATTGGGTGGTGACCTGCGAGCGCTTGCTCGATGACCCGGCCGACGATATCAGCGCTTTCGTCGAGCGTGTGCACCACATTCAGGCCCGGGTCGGTTATGACCAAGGGCCGCAAGTGCCGCACCCGGGTGCGCCGGAATACGCCGCTGCGCTGGCATTCCATCAGCAGCACTGGGAAGCGATCTGGCGCTCGCAGCGCGCCCGTGGCTTTGCCGGCACCACGCTGACGCCGGAGTTCGGGCCTGATGGCTACCTGCATCATTTACCGTTCACCAATGTGCCAATAGCCGATCTGTGGGGCCTTAACGCCTGGATGGGCCGTACCGAGCGTGAACACTTTTCTGCGCTTTTCAACCGTCCGGGGAGCCTGCTGCCATGAGTCAATCTTCTGCTTTCACCCACGTTCCGCTGGTCGATATCCAGGGCCTGTTCAGCGAACGTCTGGACGATCGCCAGGCAGTGGCCAAGGCTCTCGGCGAAGCTGCCCGGCGTGTGGGCTTTGTGTATATCACCGGTCACGGTATCGCGCCTGAACTGATCGAGAATCTGCACCGCGCTGCCGAGCAGTATTTCGCCCAGCCGCTGGACGCCAAGATGCGACATTACATCGGCGCTTCGCAGAGCCACAAAGGCTTCGTTCCCGAGGGCGAGGAAGTGTACGGGACTGGCAAGCCGGACCATAAAGAGGCGTTCGACATCGGCTTTGAAGTGCCCGCCGACAACCCATTGGTACTCGCCGGCACACCGCTGCTGGGGCCAAACGACTGGCCGGCCTTGCCGGGCTTTCAGGCGGCGGTGCAGGCCTACTATCAGGCGGTATTCGCCCTGGGGCATCAGTTGTTCCGCGGTTTTGCTCTGGCGCTTGACCTGGACGAGCATGCCTTCGATGACATGGCCCGCTTTCCACCTTCCAAGTTGCGCCTGATCCACTACCCGTTCGATGGCGATGCCCAGGACGCGCCAGGCATTGGCGCGCACACCGACTATGAGTGTTTCACCATTCTTCAGGCCGATCAGCCGGGTCTGGAGGTCATGAACGAGCGGGGTGAGTGGATCGATGCGCGGCCGGTGGAAGGGGCCTTTGTGGTCAATATCGGCGACATGCTGGAGGTAATGACCGCGGGTGCATTTGTCGCCACCGCGCACCGCGTGCGCATGATCCAGCGAGAGCGTTATTCGTTCCCGCTTTTCTATGCCTGCGACTACCACACCCTGATCAAACCCCTGCCGCAGTTCGCGGACGGCGAGCAGAACTACGCGCCTGTCGCCATTGGCGAGCACATGTGGGCTCAGGCTTTGCAGACCTACCAATACCTTCGCCAGCGTGTTGCCGATGGGCAGCTTGCCCTGCCTCAGCACGCCAGAAAGCCTTCAAGCTTCGGGCACCTGAAAAACCAGAGCGTGACTTAGTGATCTGCCTTTTCCCTCAATCTGGAATGACGACTATGCCAAACACCACGTTTTCGCGCTTCGCCACATGTCTGTTGGGCCTGGCCCTGTTTGCCGGCAACGTTCAGGCTGCGCCCACCGCCACACCCGGTACGCTGAAAGTCGGCATGGAGATTTCCTATCCACCGTTCGAGTCCTACTCCTATCCACCGTTCGAGTCCTACGAGGGTGACAAGGTGGTGGGTTTTGACCCCGAGGTGGCGAACGAGCTGGCCAGGCAACTGGGCGGTATGAAGGTCGAGTTCGTCGACACACGCTTTCCGAACCTGATCCTGGGCCTTAACGCCAACCGCTTCGACACCATCATTTCCGGCATGTACATCACTGATGAGCGGACCCGGCAGGCCGAGGCGATTCCATATGCGCAGGTGGGCGCAGCCATCATGGTACGCAGCGACAGCACCGCGAAACCCCAGCTGCCTGAAGACTTGTGCGGCCTGAAGGTCGGTTTGCAGCAAGGCACCAACTGGATCAATCAGCTCAAGGCCGTGTCAGCCGATTACTGCGTCCGGCAGAACAAGGGCGAAATCGCGATCAGTGAGTTCCCGACCACGGCAGAGGCGTCGCAGGCACTGATCTCCGGCAATATTCAGGCACATCTGGAGATCTCGGCGGCGGCGAAAATGATCGTCGACAAGGCCCGTGGCCGCATCGTGATCAGTTCTGAAAAGTCCCTCTACCCGCAGACGCTGGGCATCTATGTGAAGAAGGGCAACGGCGAACTGATTGAAAAACTGCGCGATGTGGTCGAGCGCTACAAGCAGAGCGATGAGTACCGTGAGCTGCTGAGCAAGTACAACCTGGAACCGGCGTAAGTCACGGCTGCCCGCACACTTCACAGCAAGCGGCTTTTTGTCACGCGCGCGCATCGCGCAGCCGGCAAAGAGCTGCTTGCGCGAATGCGGTGCCTGCTTAACGGCCAGAGACGGTCCTGCGGCGACAGCGGTTCGCCGCTCGGCCTTCGCCATCCATCTGCTGCACCGAGGTCATCATGGCATTCGAATGGGCCTATTTTTTCTCGCTGTTCTCCGTACAGGCTTTCTGGAAAGCCTGCCTGACGGTGGTTCAGCTCAGCGTCCTGTCCTGGACGGCAGGTCTGGCACTGGGTTTCCTGCTGGCCAGCGCCAGGCTGTCGACGCATGCGTGGTTGCGCGTGCCGGCCAGTCTGTACATCTGGCTGTTTCGTAGCATCCCGTTGCTGGTGCTGCTGGTGTTCGTTTACAACATGCCGCAACTGTTTCCGGCCTCAAGCAGTGTCTTGTCGCAGCCGTTTTATTCCGGGCTGATCGCCCTGGTACTGACCGAAACGGCGTACATGGCCGAGATTCACAGAGGCGGGCTGCTGTCAGTGCTCAAGGGCCAGCGTGAAGCCGCCAGAGCGCTGGGCATTCGCGGTCTGGGCGCGCAGCGTTTGGTGGTCATTCCGCAGGCGATTCGTATATCGCTGCCAACGCTGACCAACGAATACGTGACCATCGTCAAACTGACGTCGCTGGTGTCGGTGATCTCGCTCAACGAGTTGCTGCTGGTTGGCCAGCGCCTTTACGCACAAAACTTTCTGGTGCTGGAAACCCTGGCGGCAGTAGCGATGTACTACGTGCTGATCGTCACGCTGTTTGGCTGGCTGTTGCAATGGGCCGAGCGTCATCTGGACTTGTCGCGCAAAAACGCACAGACCCTGGAGGATGCGCAGACCGATGCCCTGCGCCAACCCGCAGGCTCTGGCAAGCCACGTTGCGTGCCGGTTCCGGGACAACCCGATGCCCTGCTGCTGCGCGGTATCCACAAGCGCTATGGCAACCACGAAGTACTCAAGGGCATCGACCTGCTGGTCAGGCCCGGTGAAGTCATTTCGATCATTGGTCCGTCCGGCTCCGGCAAGACTTCGTTGATCCGCACGATCAACAATCTGGCAAGCATCGATCAGGGCGAGATTGTCCTGTTCGGCAATGACTTCATTCGGGCAGGAGAACGCGCCGACTCTCCGGTGATCCGGCAGGGCATCCGGCGCATCGGTATGGTGTTCCAGAACTTCAACCTGTTCCCGCACCGTACCATTCTCGACAACGTCATTCTCGCGCCGCGTTATCACGGCCTGGCCAGCACCGCTCAATTGCGTCGCAAGGGCCATGCGCTGCTGGATCGTGTCGGGTTGCTGGCGCATGCCGACAAATACCCGCATCAATTGTCGGGCGGCCAGCAGCAGCGTGTGGCGATTGCCCGTGCGCTGGCGATGGAACCGGACATCATGCTCTTCGACGAACCGACTTCGGCGCTGGACCCGGAGTTGGTCGGCGATGTGCTCAACGTCATTCGGGATCTGGCTGCCGAGGGCATGACCATGCTGATCGTCACTCATGAGATGGATTTCGCGCTGTCGATTTCCGATCGCATCGTGTTCATGGAGAGCGGCCATGTGGTCACTGATGCCTCGCCCGCGACTATCCGCCAGGACGGCGATCCGCGCGTGCGACGCTTTATCGGCCTGGAACAGGAGCGCGCAGCATGACCACCTGTGGAGAGTTTCTGGTCAGACAACTGAGCGCCTGGGGCGTCGACACGGTGTTCGGCATCCCCGGCGTGCATACGGTTGAGCTGTATCGCGGCCTGCCGGGCAGTGGCATTCGACATATCACGCCGCGCCACGAACAAGGCGCGGGCTTCATGGCCGACGGTTATGCACGGGTTAGCGGCAAGCCCGGGGTGTGCTTTATCATTACTGGCCCGGGCATGACCAATATCCTCACGGCAATGGGCCAGGCGTATGCGGACTCGATCCCGATGCTGGTGATTTCCAGCGTCAACGAACGTCATCGGCTGGGTCTGGGCAATGGCTATCTGCACGAGTTGCCGAACCAGCGCGCGATGGTCGCCGGGGTCAGTGCCTTCAGCCACACGCTGATGAGCGTCGAGGAACTGCCTGCGGTTCTGGGGCGGGCTTTTGCCGTCTTCGACAGCCAGCGTCCACGGCCTGTACACATCGAGCTGCCGCTGGACATTATCGTCGCCAGCGCCGCGCACATGACACTGCAGCCGCGCCAGATCATCGCTCGACCCGCGCCGGACCCTACAGCCATTGCCCGGGCCGCGACACGGTTGCGCTCGGCCCGGCGTCCGCTGTTGCTGCTCGGCGGTGGCTGTGTCGCAGCGATGGAGCAAGTGCGCGAGCTGGCGGCCCGGCTGGATGCACCGACGGCCCTGACCATCAACGCCAAAGGCCTGCTGCCGGCCGGGCACCCGTTGCTGCTGGGCAGCAACCAGTCGCTGATGCCGGTTCGGCAATTGGCGCTGGACGCCGATGTGGTGCTGGCGATTGGCACCGAGCTGGGCGAGACCGATTACGATGTGGTGTTCGACGGCAATTTCAGGATTGGCGGCGAGTTGATTCGCGTCGATATCGATGCCGGGCAGTTGACCCGCAACCATCCTCCGAGTCTGGCGATCCTCAGCGATGCCACTGCGGCAATAAGTGCCTTGCTTGCCGAGTTGCCAGTGCGTGCGGCCAATAAAGCCAGCCCGGGTGCTCAACGAACCGCGGCGGCGCAGGAGCAACTGGCCGAAGGCTTCAGTGCCTGGGCGCATTACCGAAAACTGTTCGAGTGCGTGCTTGAAGTGCTGCCCGAGGCTCGTTTTGTCGGTGATTCGACGCAGACGGTGTACAGCGGCAATCACCTGGTCGAGCTGGACAGCCCTCGTCGCTGGTTCAATGCCTCCACCGGTTACGGCACCCTGGGCTACGGCTTGCCTGCGGCCATCGGGGCCAGACTGGCCGAGCCCTCGCGCGCGGTGATCAGCCTGATGGGCGACGGCGGCATTCAGTTCACCCTGCCGGAACTTGCCAGCGCCGTGGAGGCGCGGGTCGGCATTATTGTGTTGTTGTGGAATAACCAGGGCTACGGCGAGATCAAGCGCTACATGGAGCGCCGCGACATCACGCCGCTGGGCGTGGACATCCATACGCCGGACTTTCTGACCATCGCCCGAGGGTTCGGCTGTGTGGCTGAACGTGCTCGGGATTACCAGCACCTGCAGGCGCTGCTGCGTGAAGCGCCGGATGACCGGCCGCTGATTATAGAAATCGAAGAGGCGCCGCCGTTTGCGCCTTGAGCCGCCACGCGTCGTCACCGCCGCCGCCGCGAGCCAATCCGCTTCAGCCGCAAATCGGTGGCGTCTGCCTGGCGGATAAAGCCTGCCCGGTGCAATTGCGCCCTGCATGGAATTCTTGATGGAGCTCTGCCATGAACACCCCGCATTACATCAACGGTCGTTGGCTGGAAGGCCAGGGCGCCGACGTTCTGATCGTCCACGAGCCCGCTCTGGGCCAGCCCTTCGCCGAAGTGATCAGCGCCAGCAGCGCGCAGGTCGATCAGGCTGTCGCCGCTGCCCGCGCCGCGCTTCCCGTCTGGAAAAATACGCCTGCTGCCGAACGAGCCTCATTGCTGCGCGGCTTTGCTGATCACCTCGCGCAGCGCCGCGAAGCCTTGATTACGCTGCTGATGCGCAATAACGGCAAGCCTCGTCATGAAGCCGAAGTCGATCTGGATGACGCCGTGGCAACGTTCAGTTACTTCGCCCACCTGATCGAGGCTCAGCCAACCCATCACGAGGTTGAACTGGCCGCCCCCGGCTTTACTTCGCGTACCCGCCTGGAGCCGGTGGGCGTAGTGGGTCTGATCGTGCCGTGGAATTTTCCGCTGGTCACCAGTGCCTGGAAACTCGCTCCGGCGTTGGCTGCCGGTTGCACTATGGTGCTCAAGCCCTCGGAGGTCACGCCCCTGATCGAGCAGGTTTACGGCGAAATTGCCGACGCGCTCGGCTTGCCCGCCGGAGTGCTGAATATCGTCAGCGGCAGGGCTGATACCGGCGCAGCGTTGAGCAACCATCCAGGTCTGGACAAGCTGTCGTTCACCGGCAGCAACGGTGTGGGCCGCCAGGTCATGCACAGCGCAGCGGCGTATTGTCGGCCGGTGACGCTGGAGCTGGGCGGTAAATCCGCGATTATCGTATTCGACGACTGCGACCCGGATCAGGCGGTGGAATGGATCGTCGCAGGCATTTGCTGGAACGCCGGGCAAATGTGCTCGGCCACCTCGCGGCTGTTGGTTCAAGAGGGCATCGCCGAGGCATTGATTCCTCGTTTGCAGAAGGCATTCGAAGCGCTGCGGGTCGGTAATCCGCTGACTGAAGACGTCGACATGGGACCACTGAGCAGTGAGGCGCAGTGGCACAAGGTCCGTGAGTATTTCACTGTTGCCCGGGAGGAGGGTATGCAGTGTTTGACCGGTGGAACAGCACTGGCACGTGATGGTTGGTTCGTCAGCCCGACGTTGTACCGCGACGTGCCTGTCAGCAGTCGCCTGTGGAGTGAAGAAATCTTTGGTCCGGTGCTGTGCCTCTGCTGTTTCAGCACTGAACAGGAAGCTGTCGAGCTGGCCAATGACAGCTGCTTTGGGCTGGTGGCGACGGTTGCCAGTGCTGATATCGAGCGCGCCGAACGGGTGGCCGATGCGCTGGAAGTAGGGCATGTGTGGATCAACTCGATCCAGGCGGTATTTGTCGAAACGTCGTGGGGCGGCAACAAGGGCAGCGGTATCGGGCGTGAGCTCGGGCCTTGGGGACTGGCGGCCTATCAGGCGGTGAAGCATGTGACCCGATGCCTGGGGTAGGTCTCTTTCTGCCTGGAAAGAGCCCCCCTTTATTCGTTATACGCTGCTGGACGTGGTTTATCGGACAGGGCTCACTGGAATGATCCCTATTCGGCCTGGCACTCACACATCGGGTGATTGATGTACAGAAAAAAGGCCCTCTGCGGGTGCCGGTTTACAAGGCATTCCTGAGCGTTTGCAGGTGGGCTACCTGGTGGGTGAATTCGCTGTGTGACAGGCGTTGCGGCGGGCGAGGGCGCAGTGCGTCGCTGATGGCGCTGGTGGGCTGTCGGGTCAGGCGCGAAAGCACCTGCCATTGTTCGGCAACGGCCAGCCGCTCGAAACCTGGATGAAGCTGGCGGGCGCGGCGCAGGATGTCTTGTTGCAGGCTCTTTATCAGCGTCTGTTGCCCGCTGCGCCTGCGCAGGAATTCGGCGCTGGCGCGCAGGTGCTCGGTCAGTTGACGACGTGCAAGGGGGGCGGGCCGACGCATCGGGCCTTCGCGCAGGCCGATGTGCCAGAGGCCCAGGCCAATCAGCAATGCCAGCATCAGCAGTGCCTGAGGGTAGTTGCGCAGCAGCAGGGTCAGCAGGTTGTCGTGTTCGGTTTGCAGCACCAGGGTCACTTCACTGCCTTGGGTCAGATACCAGAGCAGCCAGGCATTGTCATAGTTGCCGATCGAGCGGGTTTTCCACAGGTTGGCGTCAGTAACAATCGTGATCAATCCGTTACCACGGTTTATTTGCAGCAGGTGCGTGGCATCGGCGCTGTTGGCCCACGACTGTGCATGGTCTTGCGGGTCTTCCAGATGGAAAGCAGGATCGAAGCTCATATATGCCGGGGCACTTTCGTTTTCCAGATACAAGCGGGTCAATTCCGGCCAGGGCTCTTTTTTGCGTTTGGGGGAGGGCGTTATCAACGGGATGGGCAGTGGCGGCTGAGCGTCGTTCAGTTGTTGTTCCTGCGCATTGATGTCTGTGGTGAGGTACTGATGAACCTGCAACCTGTCCAGCAACAGATCGCCGCTGCGACCTTTTTTCTCATTCCAGAGTTGCTCGGCCACTATCAGCAGGTGCCCGCCCGCTTCGGCCCATTTCAGCAGCCGTTCGGTTTGCCCAGGTGTCATGTCTTCCCGGTCATTGAGCAACAGCAGCGTCTGGGTGCTCTGACTCGGCTCGGGAAGCCGGGCCAGTGTGTCAGTGGTGTTTACCGTGATGGAGAGGCCACGCAGGAAGTGTTCGGCCGCAAGCCAGGGATTGGCCTTTGCCTGTGGGGAGGGGCCCTGATCCACGGTTTTCTCGTAGCGCTCCAGGTGGCGGCTCAGGTAAAGCCCTGCGCCTGTCAGCAGTAAAAGGGCCAGTAGCCCGATCAGTATTCCGGTGCGGCGGCTCATGCCTGCACCGCCGGATTGAACAGGCGACGCCAGCCATCGCAGAGCTGCTGCCGGGCATGGGCCGGTGGCAGTCGATGCCCGTAGGCGAGGTTTTGCCAGTGCATGGTCAGGTCATGACTGAATTCACTGAGCAGCGGCTGGTTCAGCGCAGCGATATGCGCCAGTACCTGAGCTTCGGTATCGGCGCTTTTCAAAGGCAGTCTATAGTCGCTCAGCAAGCGACTGAGCAGTGCGCGGTACAACAGGCTCAGGGCTTCACGAGGCTGGCTGTTCCAGAGCTGCTCGGCCCGGCCCGCGACATCGTCAGGCAGGCTTTCGGCATTCACTTGCTGGCCCAAGAACTGCTGTGGAGCCGGGCGGGCGGTTTTTGTTCTGCCGGGCGTCCGGCTTGCAAAGGTCTTGAACCAGTCTCTGTAATACCAGAGCACCAGCCCGGTCAGACCGATAACTACGCCCCACAGCAGGACCTCAATCAGGCTGGCCATGGTGCTAGCGGCCCTAAGAAGCCGATTGAGCCAGGTAAGCAGCCAGCCCTGGTCGTGCGTGTCCCGAACCACAGACTGGCTTTTCTGTTGTTCAGGGAAGCGCCAGCCTGTCTCGGTTTTGGGGTTCTTGAAGGGCGGCTGTTGCAGGATGCTGTGTATTTCGCTGCGGGCCGCTTCGCTGGTCAGTGTCTGGCGGGTCAGGCGCGGAGTGTCCGGTGCTGCGAGTGAGAGAGGCGGTTCTGTCGCGCTGGTATCGGGCAGCGGGCAGCTGTAGCTCTGTTGTTCGGCCCAGACCTGGGCTGGTGCTGTCGAAAGCACCAGTCCGACACCGATCAACACTACATAGGCGCTGCCGATCAGGCGCTGACGCAGGCGTCTGAAAACCAGCTCTATATCCCACGCCTCAAGAACCGTTCGGCGATTGAGGTACAGGGTGAAGCCGCACGCAACGTAGATGGGTTCCCAGAGTACCAGCGCCAGGGCATAGAAGAGGTTGGTCAGGTGGTCGATCCATAGCCACTGGTTTTCAATGTCGAGCAGACTCATCCAGTGCCAGTCGATCTGGATCTGCTGCGGAATAAACGCGTAAAGCAGGATCAGCAGGCCTATCCACAATGAGTATTCCAGGTGTGCGCCAACGATGGTGAGCAGCCGTGCGGCGCGCAGGTCTTTCTGGCTGAGCAGGCTGATGCGCAGGTCGCGTTCCGTGCCTGCCAGATGCTCCAGTTGCTGCACCGGCAACTGAAAGCTGCGACTCAAGCAGAGTCTTCGCCACAACAGGCTTGGCAACAGCTGGCTTTTCAAGGTCGCGGGCCACGCCTTGAGGGCTTGCCCGAGCGTAGGCGTAGCGCCGAACAGTGATTGCGACAGGATGAGCAGCGGCAAGCGTTCGAACGCAGGCTTGAGCCACCAGAACAACAGAATGGCGGCCGTGGGGTAGTCCCACAGCAGTACGCTGAGCAGGCAGAAAACGGGCAGGGTGACGATTGCCCAACTGCTCATCAGCAGGCCGCGGTGGCGACCCGCGAGCAGCACGCCCAGGTCGATGGCTTCCCAAGGAGATCGAGGGCGTATGGCGACGTTTGACTCAGTAAGGCGCATGAGGGGTACGTCCTGCCAGGGTCAGATACGCAGCGACCAGAAGCCATAGGGCGGCACCTGCAAGGTACTTGAGCAGCGGTCCGGGCCAGGTCATTGATGACCAGTAAGCCTCGATGAATGCCGCAATCAGCAGAAACAGGATGACCCCGCCGATCAGTTGCACACTGCTCCTGGCCGCAACACGCAGCGCGGTACTGCGCGTCAGCCTTCCAGGGGCCAGCAAAGCCCATCCCAGCTTCAGACCCGCCGCCCCGGCCAGGGCGATGGCGGTCAGCTCGAAAGCACCGTGGCCGATGACGAATGTCCAGAATGTCTGCCCGAAGCCGATGTCGGTCAGGTGACCGGCAATTGCGCCTGTCATTAACCCATTGAACAGCAGGAAAAACAGACTGCCCAGCCCGAAGAGCAAACCGCTGGCGTAGGTTTGAAAGGCAATGCCGATATTGTTCATGATGTAGTAGCCGAACATCATCCAGTCCGCGTCGGAGGCTCTTTCGACGGGTTGTCCGATCCGGCTGGCCGATGGGTCGTACATGCTCTGCATATCGGCCAGTTGCTCAGGGCTGACGATGCTGTAGATCAGTTGCGGAAAACCGTAGACCAACAGCCCCATGCCGATCAGGCTGCCGAAGAACAGCAGGCTGGCAACCAGGACGAAACGCCACTCGGCGCGCACCAGTCGCGGAAAACCTCCGAGAACAAAGCCCAGCAGACGCGCGCCCATCGCGCTGCGGTGGCGGTAAAGTTGTTGGTGGCCGCGCATTGCCAATTGATGTAAGGGGTCGACCAAGTGGCTGCTGTAGCCACGTTCCTCTGCCAGCGCCAGGTGGTGGCAGACGCGTCGATAATCACCAGGGAATGTTTCGCAGGCATTGGCATCGGCCTTGCCGTTTTCCAGCGCATCAAGGCGCTGACCAAAGCGTTGCCACTCATCTTTATGGTGGGTTTCAAACAGGCTCTGCTTCATTTCGGCCCCAGCAGGTTGCGGGCAATGCCGTTTACATGAGCGACCGCCTTATCAGCGGGGATGTGCAAGGGTTCTGCAAGAATTGCCGCCAGCTCCCGTGTGCGAGCGCTGGACAGTTCACCTTGTCGTTCCGCCAGACCGAGCACGGCCCGCTGTTCATCCAGATGCAGGGCGAACGGCACAATTACCGGTTCTGCCTCTGGCAGGGTGGGGCGCGTTATCGGCTGGTCGCTATAGATAACCAGCGTCCCGGCTGCGAGATCACCCAGCCGTTTGAATAATGGATGGCTCAGACAGCTGATTGCACCTAGCCCATAGCCCAGCGGGAGCATGTCGACGAAACGCAGCAGGTTGCGTATCAACGACGCGGACCAGTCTATCGGCGTGCCGTCATCGTGCACCACCCGCAGGCCGAGGACGCGCTTTCCGGGAGTACGCCCCTGGCTCAGCACTTCAAAAAGTACCATGTACCACCAGTTGACCAGAAAAAACACGATGGCGGCCAGGCCCATGCCGAGCTTGTCAAACCACTGCAGGAGCAAAAAGAACACGCCGATAAGGGCTGCGCGAATGGCGAAGTCGATACCGAACGCCAATGCGCGGGAAACCAGCCCGGCAGGGCGGAGAACCATATCGATGCCTTCCGGCGTCTCGATTTCAATGCGGGTGTCCAGTGGCGTGGTCAGCGCTGCATTCCTTGGCGAAGCGGGAGGAGATGACATTGTCGGGAGGACGCGCCTGAAAACGAAAACTGATGCTAGCTATCGCAGCGGAGCTAAGCAACCGACCATTCAAGACGCCGGCTGTAAGAAAACATTTGCCGTTACGCCGGATATTACCCGATTAGGCAATGACACCTGTCA
This sequence comes from Pseudomonas sp. RGM 3321, assembly GCF_022836805.1. Taxonomy (NCBI): domain Bacteria; kingdom Pseudomonadati; phylum Pseudomonadota; class Gammaproteobacteria; order Pseudomonadales; family Pseudomonadaceae; genus Pseudomonas; species Pseudomonas sp. RGM 3321. The sequence goes on along the minus strand of NZ_JALHBH010000109.1, from coordinate 68,987 downwards.
CGCCCTACACTTCGCGGGTCTTTTGTTCAGGATCAGCCCGTGACTTCCAGCATTTTCTGGTACGACTACGAAACCACCGGCATCAACCCGCGCAATGATCGTGCGCTGCAGATGGCCGGAATCCGCACCGATACCGAACTCAATGAAATCGCGCCGCCGGTCAATCTGCATTGCCAGCTAAGTGACGACATTCTGCCTCATCCCGCTGCCTGTGTGATTACCGGAATCACGCCGGCCACGCTGGCAGAAAAAGGCTTGTGCGAGGCGGATTTCATGACTCGCGTACATGCCGAACTTTCTGCGCCAGGTACCTGTGGTGCGGGGTACAACACACTGCGTTTCGATGACGAAGTCACGCGTTACAGTTTTTATCGCAACTTCTTCGACCCTTATGCACGCGAGTGGCAGGGCGGTAACAGCCGCTGGGATCTGATCGATGTCGTGCGCGCAGCCTATGCATTGCGCCCCGATGGCATTGTCTGGCCCGAACAGGACGGTCGGGTCACTCTCAAGCTGGAACGACTGACTGCTGCCAACGGTATTGATCATGGACAGGCGCATGATGCGTTATCCGACGTGCGTGCAACTATTGCCCTGGCGCGCCTGATTCGTGAAAAACAGCCGAAGCTTTATGACTATCTGTTCGCATTACGCAGTAAACAGAAAGTCCAGGAGCAGGTTCGTCTGATGCAGCCTCTGGTGCATATATCGGGACGTTTTTCTGCGGCACGCAATTACCTTGGCGTGGTGCTGCCGCTGGCATGGCACCCTCATAACCGCAACGCGCTGATCGTCTGTGACCTGCACCTGGATCATTCTCCGTTGTTGCAAGACGACGCTGAAATACTCAAGCAGCGTTTATATACCCGGCATGACGCGCTGGGGGGAGGCGAATTGCCGGTGCCGCTCAAATTACTGCATATAAACCGTTGCCCGGTGATCGCCCCCCTGGGGGTGCTGCGCAGCGAAGATCAGCAGCGGCTGCAACTGGACATGGCGAGCTACCAGGCACGCGCAACGCAGTTGAGTGAAAGCCGGGAAGTTTGGCTGGATAAACTGCGGGTCCTTTATGGCAAGGAAGATTTCGCTGCAAGTGAGGATCCCGAACAGCAGTTATATGACGGTTTTATCGGTGACCGTGATCGTCGACTGTGCGAGCAAGTTCGGCAAGCCGAGCCCGAACAACTGGCGCGTGACGCGTGGCCATTTGATGACGCCCGATTGCCTGAATTGTTATTCAGGTACCGAGCTCGTAACTTTCCTGACACCTTGAGCAGTGAAGAGCAACAACGTTGGCAGGACTTCTGTCAGCAGCGGCTGAGCTACCCGGAACGGGGTGCGCCCAATACCCTGAAGGACTTTGCGACTGCGCTGACTGAATGCTCTCTTAGTGCCGCGCCAGAGCAGTTGGAGGTGTTGCGCCAATGGCAGGATTATGCGCAGGCGCTGAGTAAACGTCTGGGTGTATAAATACTGGACAATAAAAAACGCCAGCAGGCTGGCGTTTTTGCAATCGCAATGAATCGCGACCGTTTGAAGCTTAGCCCAGCAGAGTGGCCCAGCTTTCGACGTCGTCACTGCCCCACTTGGCTTTCCACTCTTTCAATGTCTTGTGGTTGCCACCTTTGGTTTCGATGACTTCACCGTTGTGCGGGTTCTTGTATTGCTTGACCTTACGGGCGCGTTTGGTACCGGCAGGTTTAACAGCGCCGCCACGGGGGGCTTTGTTTACCTTGGCATCCGGATCCAGCAGGGCAATGATGTCACGCAGCGACTTTTGATATTCGCCCATCAGCGTACGCAGCTTGCCTTCGAATTCCAGCTCGGTTTGCAGTTTGTCGTCTTGCGACAGGTTCTTCAAACGGGCTTGCAGTTCTTTGATGGCTTCTTCTGTGGCGCGGTATTCGTTGATCAGGGACATGAGGAGACCTTATGTTGTGTAGGTTGCAGGGATACAGTGGGGCAATAATAGTCACTGTAAATGAGCAAGTAAACATTAAATAAAAGTTTTATTTGAATTATTTAGCAATATACACGCGTCCTACAGACGTCTGAACTAGGCAGGCGCCAAGCCGCCTTCAAAAGATCCTCGCTATAAAGCCCTCCTTTATATAGGTCTTGTTACGCGTCGCGGGTGGTAAAAGTCGATACTGGCACGGTGCAATCTTTTGCCTGCGCGGTGTCCTTTTCGGCCTGCGCATTCAGGCAGCAAAGATACTGCAGTTTTGCTGCGCAGCCGCTAGAATGGCGGCTTTGCGAAGTTCTGGAGTTTCCCCCAATGCGCACTTTTCGTCTGGTGATTGCTTGCCCGGACCGTGTAGGCATCGTTGCCAAAGTCAGTAACTTTCTGGCGTCCCATAACGGCTGGATCACCGAAGCGAGTCATCATTCGGACAATCTCAGCGGCTGGTTTTTCATGCGTCACGAGATACGTGCCGACACGCTGCCTTTTGATCTGGACGGGTTCCGTGAGGCCTTCACGCCAATTGCCGAAGCCTTTTCGATGGACTGGCGCATTACTGACTCGGCGCAGAAGAAGCGCGTCGTGCTCATGGCAAGCCGTGAATCACACTGTCTGGCCGACCTGCTGCACCGCTGGCACAGCGACGAACTCGACTGCGATATAGCCTGTGTGATTTCAAATCACCAGGACCTGCGCAGCATGGTCGAGTGGCATGACATCCCTTATTACCATGTACCGGTAGACCCAAAAGACAAGGAGCCTGCATTTGCCGAAGTCTCGCGTCTGGTCGGGCATCATCAGGCGGACGTTGTGGTTCTTGCGCGTTATATGCAAATTCTACCGCCACAACTGTGCCGTGAATATGCCCATCAGGTGATCAACATTCACCACAGCTTCCTGCCATCCTTCGTCGGTGCCAAGCCTTATCATCAGGCGTCGTTGCGTGGCGTCAAGCTGATTGGCGCGACCTGTCACTATGTGACCGAAGAGCTTGATGCCGGTCCGATCATCGAGCAGGATGTGGTGCGCGTCAGCCATCGCGACAGCATCGAAAACATGGTGCGCTTCGGTCGCGACGTGGAAAAGATGGTACTGGCCCGCGGCCTGCGTGCTCATCTGGAAGACCGTGTTCTGGTACACGACAACAAGACAGTCGTCTTCGACTGATCTATCTTTTCGGGAGTGCGCCTGTCGCGCTCCCGACCTGGCTCGTCGGAAATGGTGCAACGCTCAGGGTGACAGCCAATGACCGATCCTCTCGACAAAGCCACATCCACCGCTCCCGCTACACTTGGCGAGGGCTGTCTCAGTCGCTATGACCCCGCCGCCCTGACTCCGGAAAACGGTGCCGATTTCGACGGTGCGGCAGCGCTATGGCGTGAATTGCAGCAAGCGGAAATGCCCGATGAAAGGCTTGTCGAGAAAGGAGCGAAGGGGGAGGGGTGAATCAAGCCCTTCAGGCAGTGCAAGGCTGCACCGCCTGAAGGGCTCTGAATCAGGACAGTGCCTTGGAGGCCAGCCAGAACAGCGCTGCGGACAAGGCGACCGTTGCAGGCAGGGTCAGCACCCAGGCCAGCAGGATGGTGCGAACGGTTCCGCCTTGCAGCCCGCTCTTGTTGGCGACCATGGTCCCGGCAACACCTGATGACAGGATGTGGGTGGTGGAAACCGGCAGACTGAATACGTTGGCCAGGCCGATGGCGCAGGCGGTGGTGATTTGCGCCGACATGCCCTGTGCGTAAGTCATGCCCTGTTTGCCGATCTTCTCGCCGATTGTCAGTACCACGCGTTTCCAGCCAACCATGGTGCCGATGCCCAGTGCCAGTGCGACCGCCAGAATTACCCAGAAAGGCGCGTATTCTGTGGTGGTGGTCAGGTCCTTGCGAAGTTTCTCCAGATCGGATTTTTCACGCGCTGACAGGTCTGGAAGTTTGCCGACCTTGCGGGCCGTGTCGTCCAGGCACAAGAGATAGCGGCGCACTTCGATGCGGCTTTCAGGGGCCAGCGAGTGGTAGTCGGACACGCCTTTGAGGCGGTCGAGCAACGCGTCGATGGTGGGTTCGGTCTGCTTTGGATTACAGGCAGAGCTGGACGGCAGGTCGCCTTTTTCAGCTTTGCCCATGGCCAGATATTCGCCCAGCGTGCTGCTGTTGCGTTGATAGAACTGGCTCAGATGCTGGGTAGCGTCGCGGGTACGTTCGATCTGGTAGGTCGTGCTGGTAAGGTCCAGTACAAACTGGCTGGGCACGATGCCGATGAGCACCAGCATGATCAGGCCGATGCCTTTCTGACCGTCGTTCGAACCATGTACGAAGCTTACCGCCATTGCGGAAATGACCAGTACCAGGCGATTCCAGAAGGGAGGGTGCTTCTTGTCGTCGAGCTTGCGACGCTGGTCCGGGGTTTTATGCATCTTCGACTGCGGGCGCCACCATTTCAGTGCAATCAGTACCAGGCCTGCAACGATGAAGCCGGCCAGCGGCGAGAACACCAGCGAAGCACCAATGTCGATCGCTTTCTGCCAGTTGACGCCGTCGGCCAACGGGATGCCGTTGATCAGTGCATTGGCCAGACCGACACCGAGTATCGAGCCGATCAAGGTGTGCGAACTGGAGGCCGGGATACCGAAGTACCAGGTACCGAGGTTCCAGGTAATGGCCGCTGCCAGCAGCGAGAACACCATGGCCAGGCCATGTCCGGTGTTGACGTTGATGAGCAGTTCGACTGGCAGCAGATGGACGATGGCGTAGGCAACGCCCACACCGCCCAGCAGCACGCCGAGGAAGTTGAATACACCTGAGAAGAACACGGCCAGATGAGGCGGCATGGCTTTGGTGTAAATGACTGTCGCCACCGCGTTGGCGGTGTCATGAAAGCCGTTGATGAACTCGAAGGTGAGGACAAAAGCCAGGGCGAGCAAAAGGCTCACAAGCACCCAGGCATCAAGCCCGCTGAATAAATCGATCATGTAGGTTTTCTGACCGGGTCTGAAGGGGGCGCGATTATGACAGAAAAAATACCGAACGACTTGTTGTCACTGCGAGGTGTCGCCTCAAACCAAAAAAAAGACGCATGAGCGCCGCCCCGTTGAATATTCAATGAGGCTGTAAGGCGTGTAATTCCGGGTGCTGCAAGTCAGAGATGGATCGGACAGGGATCATCGGACCCATGCTGTCATGGCTCTTCTTTCAAACCTTCTTCCATTTTTTGCAGTTCTTGCTTGAACGCCTGGTCCAGCAGGCTGGCTCTTTTGCGCCAAGGCTTGCGTTCCGGTTCAGGTTGCGCGGCGTAGGTGGTGATTTCACCGCCGTAGACATCCTTGTAGCGTTGCTCCTGGCGCTCAAGTTCCGCGCGCAGTTCATCTTTAGTCACTTTAATACCTGTTTGAGTCGAATGGGCTCTGGTGATGACACAAAACAATCCAAGTATGTTCACGCCATTCGGGCTGTATACCAGATACAGCCAGAGACCTGCTTGGGTCATTGCCCGAAGAGGTTACGGAACATCCTGTTATTGCCTGCGGCTACGTACACCAGAGAAACAGCTGTCGTAGCGACATGTGTAATTTCAAGCGCAAGGCTTGCGCTGGCGGGCTTCCCTTTGATCGCGCGGCGATGGTGCACCGTGACAGCGCTTCGACGGGATAATCGAGGCAAAAATCGGGTGAACGGATCAATCGTTTGCGAGGGTGTTGCCGGCCCACTGATGGATACTATCTCCAAGAAGTTCTGTTACGTCAACAACAGAGGTTGAATAAGTTCACAGGTCTGGTTTTTTTGTACGATTGTTCCGAAGTTTTAGTGAGCCATTTATATGACGGAACTTTTATAAAACAAGTTTTACACACCTGGTGACAAAACCCTGACGATGGAATTCAGAGAGTTTTATATGAACGGTATCTGGAGGTGTGATGCGGGGTTCAGCAGGCGGGGCGTTTTCACGCGCAGCATGCGCTGTCGCAATGAAAACGGCCTTGCTTGGTGAGCAAGGCCGCTGCCTTGGACTTCTCAGTGGGTACCTGACCAGTAATTTCCAAGAAGTCACTTCGTGGCAGAGGTAAAGGTATAAGTATATTTACGGCGGGTCAATTGCGATTATCGGCCACCTGTTCGATAATCGCACAAGCAGAGGCTGTCTTCACTGCTTCCAATAGACCTGAAACCTGCGCTCCACAGGGCCTGAAAGGGAGTTACAGAGGGTGTGTCAATGAACGATGAACTGCGTAAATCTTTTGCCTCATTGGCACCGCCCATCGTGGCGTCGCCCGCAAAGCGCATTCAGGCGCTGACCGGTGATCCGGATTTCATGACCTCGCTGGCGCGTGGGCTGGCCGTGATTCATGCCTTTCAGGAGCGCAAGCGGCACCTGACCATTGCGCAGATCAGCCACCGTACGGAAATTCCCCGGGCGGCAGTGCGTCGCTGTCTGCATACGTTGATCAAGCTGGGTTACGCGACCACCGATGGTCGTACGTACTCGCTGCTGCCCAAAGTGCTGACCCTGGGCCACGCCTATCTGTCATCTACGCCTCTGGCGACTTCTTCGCAGCCTTATCTGGACCGTATGAGCGATCAGTTGCACGAGGCTTGCAACATGGCCACGCTTGAAGGTGACGACATCCTTTATATAGCGCGCTCAGCAACCACTCAGCGATTGATCTCGGTCGACCTCTCGGTGGGCGGTCGCCTTCCGGCATATTGCACGTCCATGGGCCGAATTCTGCTGGCCGCGCTGGATGATGTGTCGTTGCATGAATACCTTGATCATGTCGATCTGCAGCCCAAGACCAGCCGTACCATTCGCACGCCGGAAGCGCTGCTCGAGTGCCTGCAACTGGTTCGTCAACAAGGCTGGTGTATTGTCGATCAGGAACTGGAGCAGGGGCTGCGTTCGATTGCCGTGCCGGTCTATGATGCGTCGGGCCAGGTGCTGGCTGCGCTGAATGTCAGTACCAGCGCTGGCCGTGTGGCACGCAGCGAGCTGGAACAGCGCTTCTTGCCCATTATGCTCGATGCCAGCCGCGACCTGAGTACGCAGCTGTTTACCTGACCTTGTTTGCCTGGGTATGGTTAAACGACCCTGGTTATCCGAGCTCGTGAAGCGATTGTTAGTTAGCTGAATTTGTTCGGTTACCGAACGGTTAGTCGATTATCGGATTGTTTGCCCGCCTGCTCAGGCATAACCTCATTTTCATTCCGGCGCAGGTCTTCGCGCTGTTTATTGAACGTGATGTTGGGTTCGGAGCACCTCATGGCAGACATTCTTTCTCTACGCGATGCGGTGAAGCAACTGGTCAACGATGGGGACATCGTTGCTCTGGAAGGCTTCACGCATCTGATCCCCACGGCCGCCGGTCATGAAATTATCCGTCAGGGTAAAAAAGACCTGACCCTTGTGCGCATGACGCCTGACCTGATCTACGACCAGTTGATCGGTGCCGGTTGTGCGAAGCGTCTGATTTTTTCGTGGGGCGGCAACCCCGGTGTCGGTTCTCTGCACCGTTTGCGTGATGCCGTTGAAAAGCAATGGCCGCGCGCGCTGGAAATTGAGGAGCACAGCCATGCCGACCTCGCCAACGCCTACGTGGCTGGCGCGTCGGGCCTGCCGTTCGCGGTGCTGCGCGCCTACGCCGGGTCCGACCTGCCCAAGGTCAACCCGCTGATCAAGACGGTAACCTGCCCGTTTACCGGTGAGGTGCTGGCGGCTGTGCCATCGGTACGCCCGGATGTGACCGTTATCCATGCACAGAAAGCCGACCGCAAAGGCAACGTGCTGCTGTGGGGGATTCTCGGCGCGCAGAAAGAGGCAGCGCTGGCTGCGAAGCGTTGCATTGTGACGGTGGAAGAAATTGTCGATGACCTGAAAGCGCCGATGAATTCCTGCGTACTGCCGACCTGGGCATTGAGCGCCGTGTGTCTGGTGCCCGGTGGTGCTCACCCTTCTTATGCGCACGGCTATTACGAGCGTGACAACCCGTTCTACCAGGCCTGGGACCCGATTGCCCGGGACCGTGAGACCTTCACAGCGTGGATTGACGAATACATCCACGGCACCGCAGATTTCAGTGAATTCCAGAGCAAGCTGGCTCGCGCTTCGGAGGCCAAATAATGACTTACTCCACCAGTGAAATGATGACTGTTGCCGCAGCTCGTCGCTTGCGTAATGGTTCTGTGTGCTTCGTCGGCATAGGCCTGCCTTCGAAGGCGGCGAACCTGGCGCGTCTGACATCAGCGCCCGACGTGGTGCTGATCTACGAGTCCGGCCCGATTGGTGCCAAACCTACTGTGTTGCCGCTTTCGATTGGCGATGGCGAGTTGGCGGAAACCGCCGACACGGTGGTGTCCACCAGCGAAATCTTTCGTTACTGGCTGCAGGGCGGGCGCGTCGACGTCGGCTTTCTCGGCGCAGCGCAGGTGGACCGTTTCGGCAACATCAACACAACCGTTGTCGGTGATTATCATCATCCCAAAGTGCGCTTGCCAGGTGCCGGTGGCGCGCCGGAAATCGCCGGTTCGGCCAAGTCAGTGCTGATCATTCTCAAGCAGTCGGCGCGTTCGTTCGTCGACAAGCTGGACTTTATCACCTCGGTCGGCCATGGCGAAGGCGGCGACTCGCGCAAACGTCTGGGTCTGCCCGGTGCCGGTCCGGTGGGCATTATCACCGATCTGTGCATCATGGAGCCGGAAGCTGGCACCAACGAGTTCGTCGTGACCACGCTGCACCCTGGCGTGACCCGCGAGCAGGTGATTGCTGCCACGGGTTGGGAGGTCCGTTTTGCCGACACAGTGGTCGTTTCCGAAGAGCCTACCGAGGTCGAGCTGACGGCGCTGCGTGACCTGGAAGCCCGGACTGCCGCCGCTCATGGTCAGGTTGCAGGAGAAGCGTGATGCGTGAAGTATTTATCTGCGATGCGATTCGCACACCCATCGGTCGCTTTGGCGGGGGGCTGTCTTCGGTACGTGCCGACGACCTGGCCGCTGTGCCGATCAAGGCCCTGATGGAGCGCAACCCGTCGGTCAACTGGGAAGAAATCGACGAAGTGTTCTTCGGCTGTGCCAACCAGGCCGGTGAGGACAACCGCAACGTTGCACGCATGGCTGCGCTGTTGGCGGGGCTGCCGGAAAGCGTGCCGGGGGTGACCCTCAATCGCCTGTGTGCTTCCGGGATGGACGCCATCGGCACCGCGTTCCGTGCCATCGCTTCCGGCGAAATCGAGCTGGCGATTGCCGGTGGCGTAGAGTCGATGTCCCGTGCACCGTTCGTGATGGGCAAGGCTGATGCAGCGTTCTCGCGCAACATGAAGCTGGAAGACACCACCATCGGCTGGCGCTTCATCAATCCGGCGATGAAAGCGCAGTACGGCGTGGACTCAATGCCCGAGACAGGGGACAACGTTGCAACCGACTTCAGGATTTCTCGAGCCGATCAGGACGCTTTCGCCCTGCGCAGCCAGCAGCGCACTGCCGTTGCCCAGGCTGCGGGCTTTTTCGAGGAAGAGATTGTGCCGGTGCGGGTTGCGCATAAAAAAGGCGAAACCATCGTCGACAAGGACGAGCATCCGCGCAGTGATACCAGCCTGGAAACCCTGAGCAAACTCAAGCCGGTCAACGGCGCGGACAAAACTGTCACCGCAGGTAATGCCTCCGGGGTCAACGACGGGGCTGCTGCATTGATTCTGGCTTCGGCCGAAGCTGTCAGAAAGCACGGCCTGACGCCCCGCGCCCGAGTGCTGGGCATGGCCAGCGCAGCGGTTGCGCCCCGGGTGATGGGCATCGGTCCGGTACCTGCGGTACGCAAGCTGGTCGAGCGGCTGGGCCTGGCGGTGACTGATTTCGACGTCATCGAGCTCAACGAAGCCTTCGCCAGCCAGGGCCTGGCAGTTCTGCGCGAACTGGGCCTGGCGGATGATGCACCACAGGTCAACCCCAACGGCGGGGCCATTGCGCTCGGTCATCCGCTGGGCATGAGCGGCGCTCGGCTGGTGCTGACTGCGTTGCACCACCTGGAAAAAACCGGGGGACGCAAAGGTCTGGCAACTATGTGCGTCGGCGTAGGACAGGGCCTTGCGCTGGCGATAGAACGCCAATAACCCCCGAAATAACCCACGGTTCAATGACCCGAATCAGCGGATTGCCTCCACGAAAAGGCAAGCCGCTGGTCCGGGTTGTTGTGCTTGGGCGAGTAGGATGTTACAGATTGTTGCTTATGGACAAATCCGCGTGGGGAAAATAATGACTACAACTTCAAAAGCACCGCATTACACCGGCGAGGAGCGAAGCAAAAGAATCTTCGCGATTGTCGGGGCGTCATCGGGCAACCTGGTCGAATGGTTCGACTTTTACATCTACGCCTTCTGCGCGATCTATTTCGCACCTGCTTTTTTTCCTTCCGATGATCCGACGGTACAGTTGCTCAACACCGCAGGCGTGTTTGCTGCTGGTTTTCTGATGCGCCCGATTGGTGGCTGGTTGTTTGGCCGTGTGGCGGACAAGCATGGCCGCAAGAACTCCATGCTGATATCGGTCACCATGATGTGCGCGGGATCGCTGATTATCGCTTGCTTGCCAACCTACGCTTCGATCGGTGCCTGGGCACCGGCCTTGCTGCTCATGGCGCGCCTGCTTCAAGGCCTGTCGGTGGGCGGTGAATATGGCACCACGGCCACTTACATGAGTGAAGTGGCCTTGCGCGGGCAGCGGGGCTTTTATGCCTCGTTCCAGTACGTCACCCTGATCGGCGGTCAGTTGCTTGCCGTATTGACAGTGGTCATCCTCCAGCAGTTTCTGACCACCGAAGAACTGCGTGACTACGGCTGGCGTATCCCGTTCGTGATCGGTGCGGCCGCTGCTGTCATTGCCTTGCTGCTGCGTCGCACACTCAATGAAACCACTACCGCCGAGAGCCGTCAGGACAAGGACGCAGGCAGTATTGCCGCACTGTTCAAGCATCACGCAGCGGCCTTCATCACCGTGCTGGGCTACACCGCCGGTGGATCGCTGATTTTCTACACCTTCACGACCTACATGCAGAAATACCTGGTCAACACCGGAGGCATGGAAGCCAAGACCGCCAGTTACATCATGACCGGCGCGCTGTTTCTGTACATGTGCATGCAGCCGTTTTTCGGCATGCTTGCGGACCGTATCGGCCGTCGCAATTCGATGCTCTTGTTCGGCGCTCTGGGTACGCTGTGTACAGTGCCGATCCTGATGACGCTCAAGACCACCACCAACCCGTTCATTGCCTTCGCGCTGATTACCCTGGCGCTGGCGATTGTCAGTTTCTATACCTCGATCAGCGGGCTGGTCAAAGCCGAGATGTTTCCTCCCCAGGTTCGCGCACTGGGCGTCGGGCTCGCGTATGCAGTGGCCAACGCAATGTTCGGCGGCTCCGCTGAGTGGGTTGCACTGAAGCTCAAGAGTGCCGGAATGGAAAACAGCTTTTACTGGTACGTGACGGCGATGATGGCGGTAGCATTCCTGTTCAGTCTGCGTTTGCCCAAAGAGCCCAAGTACCTGCATCAGGATCATTGATCGCAAGTGTGTTTCGGCCACAAAAAAACCACCTGATCAGGTGGTTTTTTTGTGTGCCGTTTTAAATCAGAACAGTTGAACCGAAGGCTTCTCTTTGGAGATGGTTTCGGTCTGCCCGGTCCTTTCGTACCAGCCGCCGCCGAGGGCCTTGTACAGGTTGACCTCGCTGGTCAGCTGCGACAGGCGATCGGTGATCAGCGTTTGTTGCGCACTGAACAACGAGCGCTGGGCGTCGAGGAAGGTCAGGTTGCTGTCGATACCGATCCGGTAGCGACGCTCGGCCAGACGGTAGTAGTCCTGGTTGGCCGCGACGAAGTCTCGTTGCGCCTGGAGCTGCTCGTCGTAGGTCTTGCGCGAAGCCAGGCCGTCAGACACTTCCTGGAAGGCGGTTTGAATCGCCTTCTCGTAGTTGGCGACGCTGATTTCTTTCTGGATCTTCGAGTAGTCCAGGCTGGCGCGCAGGTTGCCGGCGTTGAAGATCGGGATATTGATGCTCGGCTGGAACAGCCAGGTTCCCGAGCCTCCCTTGAACAGGCCGGACAACTCAGTGCTGCTGGTCCCGGCACTGGCCGTCAAGCTAATGCTCGGGAAGAACGCTGCGCGTGCTGCGCCAATGTTGGCGTTGGCGGCCTTGAGCGAGTGCTCGGCTTGCAGAATGTCCGGACGACGCTGCAGCAGGTCGGACGGCAGGCCAGCCGGCATTTCGGTTAGCATGTCGGAATCCAGCAATTGGCTGGCTGGCAGGTTGTCGGGCAGCCCGGTGCCGAGCAGCAGCACCAGACTGTTCTGATCCTGTGCAACCAGACGCTCGTACTGAGCCAGTTTGGCACGCGCGCTTTCGACGGCGGTGCGCGACTGGCTCAGGTCCAGTGCCGAAGAAACGCCGACTTCGCTGGCGCGCGAGGTCAGACGGAAGCTTTCTTCGTAGGTCTTCAGGGTGTCCTGCGTTAGCTTGAGCAGTTCCTTGTCGGCCTGCCAGGTCATGTAGGCATTGGCGACGCTGGCCACCAGACTGATCTGGGTGCTGCGACGCGCTTCTTCGCTGGAGAAGTAGGTCTCCAGCGCCTGCTCGCTGAGGCTGCGCACCCGGCCAAAGAGGTCCAGCTCGTACGAGCTGACACCCAGCGTTGCCGAATAGCTGCTGGTGATGCCTGCCTGACCGGTCTGCGACTGTTCGGCTGGCACGCGTTGACGAGTACCGCTACCTGTCGCCGAAACAGCAGGGAACAGGTCCGAGCGCTGAATACGGTACTGGGCACGGTAGGCGTCAATGTTCAGCGCCGCGACCCGCAGGTCACGGTTGTTGAGCAGTGCAGTCTGAATCAGCTGTTGCAGCGCCGGATCATTGAAGAAGTGCCGCCAGCCTTGCTCCGCAGCGGCCATTTTGGCGCCTTCGACCGGCGAGTAAGCCGGCCCTTGCGGGTATTGAGCGGCGACCGGTGCTTGCGGCTGCTTGTACTCGGGGATCAAAGAGCAGCCGCCGAGAATGAACGCGGTAACTGCAAGAGAGATCAATGACTTGCTCATTGGCCAGCCTCATCGTGTGAAATATGTTTCTTCTTGCTCTTGAAGAGCCCTGAAACCGAGACAAAGAACAGGGGCACCCAGAAGATCGCCAGGATAACGGCCGTGATCATACCGCCAATTACACCAGTACCGATCGAATGTTGACTACCTGAACCTGCGCCCGTGGAGATTGCCAGCGGCACAACGCCGAGGATAAACGCCATGGACGTCATGATAATCGGGCGCAGACGCATACGGCACGCCTCGATTGCCGAGTCGACCAGGCTCTTGCCCTGCTCGTGCAGCTCTTTGGCGAACTCGACAATCAGAATGGCGTTCTTCGCCGCCAGCCCCACCGTCACCAGCAACCCGACCTGGAAGAACACGTCGTTGGACAGGCCGCGCAGGCTGGTCGCCATTAGTGCACCGATAACCCCCAGCGGCACCACGAGGATGACCGCGATCGGAATCGACCAGCTTTCATACAGCGCCGCCAGACACAGGAATACCACCAGCAACGACAGCGCGTAGAGGGCAGGGGCCTGTGAACCGGACAGACGTTCCTCGTAGGACAGACCGGTCCACGAGATGCCGATACCTTGCGGCAGCTTCTTGGCCAGCGCCTCGACTTCGTTCATCGCGTCGCCGCTGCTGTAGCCAGGGGCTGGAGTACCGAGTACTTCCTCTGCCGCCACGCCGTTGTAGCGTGACAGTTTCGGCGAGCCGTAGGACCATTTGCCGCTGGCGAAGGCCGAGAACGGCACCATTTCACCCGAGCTGTTGCGCACGTACCACTTCTTGAGGTCTTCAGGCGTCATACGGGCACCCGCATCGCCCTGGATGTACACCTTCTTCACACGGCCACGGTCGATGAAGTCATTGACGTAGCTGCCACCCAACGCGATGGACAGTGTGTTGTTGATGTCCGACAGGGTAATGCCCAGCGCACTGGCGCGTTCGTCGTCGATGATCAACTGGTATTGCGGCTCGTCGTTCAGCCCGTTCGGGCGCACGCCTGCGAGAATCTTGCTCTGCGCTGCCATGCCGAGGAACTGGTTACGCGCTTCCATCAGTTTGTCGTGACCCACGCCGCCCTGATCCTGCAGGTAAACGTCGAAACCTGTGGCGTTACCCAGCTCGAGAACAGACGGTGGAACGACCGCGAACACCATTGCGTCGCGCAGGCTGAAGAAATAGCCCTGAGCGCGCTTGGCCAGTTCAAAGACGCTGTTGTTGGAGTCACGTTCTTCCCACGGCTTGAGCATGACGAACGCAATCGCCGAGCTTTGGCCGCGGCCCGCAAAGTTGAAGCCGTTTACCGAGAACACCGACTTCACTGCGCCGCTTTCCTTGGTCAGCAGGTATTCACGCATGTTGTCGATGACTTCCTGCGTACGCTCGGTCGAGGAGCCTGCCGGGGTCTGAATCTGGGCAAAGATGACGCCCTGATCTTCTTCCGGAAGGAATGCGGCCGGGATACGCATGAACATCCAGACCATGCCTGCGCAGATCAGGATATAGCCCAGATAAGCCGGCCATTTGTGCTTGAGCATGTTGCCGACGCCACGTTCGTAGCTCAGAACGCTGCGGTCGAAGGTGCGGTTGAACCAGCCGAAGAAACCACGTTTTGGCTGGCCGTGGGTCTTCTCGTCGATAGGCTTGAGCATGGTGGCGCACAGCGCCGGGGTGAAGATCAGGGCGACAACCACCGACAGGGCCATGGCCGAGACGATGGTGATCGAGAACTGTTTGTAGATCACACCGGTAGAGCCGCCGAAGAACGCCATGGGCAGCAGAACCGCCGACAGCACCAGCGCAATACCGACCAGCGCACCCTGGATCTGAGTCATGGATTTGATCGTGGCGTCGCGCGGGGAGAGCTTTTCCTCCTCCATGACCCGCTCGACGTTTTCTACCACCACAATCGCATCGTCCACCAGCAAGCCGATGGCCAGCACCATACCGAACATGGTCAGGGTGTTGATGGTGAAGCCGAATGCCGCGAGGATGCCGAACGTTCCCAGCAATACCACCGGTACGGTCATGGTCGTGATGACCGTGGCGCGGAAGTTTTGCAGGAACAGGTACATCACCAGGAACACCAGCACGATCGCTTCGATCAGGGTGTGAACCACACCGTTGATCGATTCGCTGACCACTGGCGTGGTGTCATACGGGTACACCACTTTCATGCCCGGCGGGAAGAACGGCTCCAGCGACGAAACGGTCGCACGGATAGCCTTGGCGGTATCCAGTGCGTTGGCGCCGGTCGCGAGTTTGATCGCCAGACCCGATGCCGGTTTACCGTCGAACTGCGAGTCGGTGCTGTAGTTCTCTGCGCCCAGGCCGACAGTCGCGACGTCCTTGAGGCGAACCTGCGAGCCGTCGGTGTTGACCTTGAGGAAGATGTTGCCGAACTGCTCGGCGGTCTGCAGGCGCGTCTTGCCGATGATCGTGGCGTTCAGTTGCTGGCCGCTGATGGACGGCAGACCACCCAACTGGCCGGACGATACCTGAACGTTCTGCGCAGTGATCGCGTTTTTCACGTCCACCGGAGTCAACTGGAAGTTGTTCAGCTTGGCCGGGTCCAGCCAGATACGCATCGCGTACTGTGAACCGAAGACCTGGAAGTCACCCACACCGGAGGTCCGGGAAATCGGGTCCTGCATGTTCGACACGATGTAGTTGGCCAGGTCTTCCTTGCCCATGCTGCCGTCTTCGGACACCAGGCCGATGACCATCAGGAAATTCTTCACTGCCTTGGTCACGCGGATACCCTGTTGCTGCACTTCCTGTGGCAACAGCGGGGTCGCGAGGTTGAGCTTGTTCTGCACCTGAACCTGCGCCGTATCGGGGTTGGTGCCCTGATTGAAGGTCGCGGTAATAGTCATGCTGCCGTCGGAGTTACTTTCCGAGCTCACATAACGCAGGTTGTCGATACCGTTGAGCTGTTGCTCGATCACCTGCACCACAGTGTCCTGCACCGTCTGGGCAGAAGCGCCCGGATAGGTGACCTGGATACCGATGGCTGGCGGTGCGATGCTCGGGTACTGGTTGATCGGCAGGCTGGAAATCGACAGCGCACCGACCAGCATGATCACGAGGGCAATAACCCAGGCAAAAATGGGTCGATCAATAAAGAATTTCGACATGGGTTACTCCCCTTTGCTGCCTGCGGCTTTTTCAGTGGCCGGGGCAGGTGCCGGGTTTGCTCCTTTGACGTTGGTCGCTTCGGCGACTTTCACTTCGGCGCCTGGTTTGACGTACTGCAAGCCTTCGGTAATGACCCGATCACCTTCTTTAAGGCCGTCTTCGATCAGCCAGTCGCTGCCCACGGTGCGGTTGGCCACCAGCGTACGCATTTCAACCTTGTTGTCCTGGTTGACGATCATGGCGGTCGGCGTGCCTTTCAGGTCGCGGGTCACGCCTTGTTGCGGCGCCAGAATGGCTTTCGCACTGACGCCAGCCTGCAATTGCGCGTGGACGAACATGCCAGGCAGCAGGCGATGTTCCGGGTTCGGGAACACGGCGCGCAAGGTTACCGAGCCTGTGGTCTGGTCAACCGATACTTCGGAGAATTCCAGCTTGCCTTCCTGGCCGTAGACACTGTTGTCTTCCAGCGTCAGCTTGACCTTGGCCGCGTTGTCGCCAGCTTTCTGCAGCTTGCCGCTTTCCAGGTCATTGCGCAGTTTGAGCATGTCGGCAGACGACTGAACCACATCCACGTAGATCGGATCGAGCTGCTGGATGGTTGCCATCGCATCGGTCTGGGCGCTGCTGACCAGTGCGCCTTCGGTCACTGCGGAGCGGCCGATACGACCGGAAATAGGTGCCAGCACCTTGGTGTAGCGCAGGTTGATCTGGGCGGTCTGCAAGGCGGCCTGAGCTTCCTGCGTGGATGCTTGGGCGGTGTCGTATTCCTGACGGCTTACCGCTTGCTCGCTGACCAGTTGCTTGTAGCGGTCAGACATCGACTTGGCGGACTGCAGAGTCGCCTTGGCGCTGTTGGCATTGGCCTCATAGACAGCCGGGTCAATCTGATAAAGCTGCTGACCGGCTTTGACGTCGCCACCTTCGGTAAACAGACGTTTGAGAATGATGCCGTTGACCTGAGGGCGTACCTCGGCGACGCGGAATGCAGTGGTCCGGCCTGGCAGCTCGGTGGTCAGGGTATAGGGCTGTGCTTTGAGGGTAACGACGCCGACCTGAGGGGTTTGCGCAGGCGGGGCCGCCTGTTCCTTCTTGCTACAGCCACTGAGCAGGGTTGCCAGGGCGACGGCAGTGACCAGAACGGTAACAGCTGGCTTGAATTGCATGAAGATCCTCGGGGCAGGAGCCTGTTGTCTCAACAGTACGTTGAAGTGTTAAAAAATATTTCGGCTAGATAAGTAGCATGCTAAGGAATATACTTACATTCGCGGCTGTTTGTAAACACCCGCGGTGCGCATTCGGCCACTATTCACAGTGCCGACCGCCAATTCGGGACAAGGCGAGACAAATGCCGCCCGGTCATATCTCCAGGTCTGCCGCCAGACGCATGCCTGAGGTGAATTTTTTGAGGTTTTATTGCCATGGTTCGTCGCACCAAAGAGGAAGCTCAGATCACTCGCAGCCAGATTCTGGAGGCTGCCGAGCAGGCTTTTTATGAGCGAGGCGTCGCCCGCACCACGCTGGCTGACATTGCAACGCTTGCCGGTGTGACGCGAGGAGCTATTTACTGGCACTTCAACAACAAGGCCGATCTGGTTCAGGCAATGCTCGACAGCCTTCAGGAACCGCTCGATGAAATGGCGCAGGCCAGTCAGAGCGAAGAGGAAGAAGACCCACTGGGCTGTATGAGAAATCTTTTGATTCATTTGTTTCATGAGCTCGCACTGGACCCGAAAACCCGTCGCATCAATGAAATCCTGTTTCACAAGTGCGAGTTTACTGACGAGATGTGTGATTTTCGTCGTCAGCGCCAGGACAACGCCATACAGTGCCACGACCAGATCACTCTGGGGCTGAACAATGCCGTGCGCCAGGGGCAACTTCCCAAAGAGCTCGACACTGCCCGGGCCGCAGTCGCCCTGTTTTCTTACGTCAATGGCATTATTTATCAATGGCTGCTGGTTCCAGACAGCTTTTCATTGCCGGCAGAGGCCGAGCAACTGGTTGATGTGTGTCTGGACATGCTGCACTTTAGCCCTACGCTAAGAATCAGTAAGGCTTCCTGACTGAAGATGACAGGCCTTGGAGCATGCCGGTTCAGTCGGGCCGTTATCTCTCATACAAAGCCTAACTCCAATTCGTGTTTTTTATACAGTGTGTTTACCGACTGTTTACCCGTCCTGATCTATTGCACTCACCGATTGCTGTCGACCGGGTATTGATCCGACAAAATATTGTAGGAAGCGGGTAGGACATTTCCTGATACATGTAGCTGATTTCCCAAAGTAATTTCCGAGTATTGCCCCGCGGGAAAACTCCCTTCACTCTTCGGCTCCGAAAAGATCAGAAGAGAGGAAGGTTGCATGTTTTTGCCGAATCTTGCGCCTATGTGCCTTGAAGTCAGCGCCAGATCCGCTGAAGTGTACGAGCGTGGACAGGAGCGTGGCTTGCACGAGCGCAGGTCTGTGTCGGGCGTGATCGAAACATGCAAAGGGCATGCAGGCATAAGCGTAAATCTGGCTCTCTCGATCAAGGGGAGGGCAGAGCATGTCGGACACTACAACTGATGCTGTGAGGCTACTGGCCGGAGTCATGCAGCAATCCGAACGGGTTGCCATGGATTCTGAATTGGGGACGCCCGTCATTCGACTTGGGTTGATCACCACGCTGTATTTCCGCAATGGTCACACGCTGGAGATGAAGCGTCGGGTCGAAGCCTGCTTTTCGCGCTTCTATGACGCATTCAAGCCGAAACTCAAATGGCAGCTGTTCAAGCGCATGCGCCGCTTGAGCGCATCGGGGTTTGCGACGACCCGGCGTCAGGTTATCGAGAGCCCCCCGGATGAGCAGTTCATCTGGTCTATCGCCAGTGCGACCCAGGCCGAGGTCGCCATGTACAGCCTGTTTGTCATGAACACCCCACAGGGGCAGGCCGACAACGATCGCTCTTGCCTGAAAATGGTATTGCCCTGGTCCTGCCTGACCGAGCCTGACGGTTTGAAGAACTACGAGGACTGGCTCCGCTATCTAAGCAGCGAAGTGCAGGCCGAGCATGGTTTTGGCGGGCTCGCCTGTGTACTGCCTTGCGATGGGCACCAGTATTTACCCTGGGAGTATCGACTGGCTCAGGACTACATCGGGCTGATGGTCGATCCCGGCCCGCACATTGAAAGCCTGCGTTTGCTGGACCGTATAAAGGGTGTCAGCTGGTACACGGTGCTGGGCGAAGGGTTTGTCAGGCAGCTGGGAGGTAGCGACAGATTGCGGGGCGAGATGAGCGCGCACAGCGACATCGTGTTTCATAGCTATCGCAACGGGTTGATTATTCGGGCCGGTGCGGTGCCTGAGTTGGGTGGTCGAGGCCTGCCGCCGCCGCAACCCTATGTGACGGTCAACCGGATGATCAAACCGGTTCGCCTGCAGGACACCGGCAACCTTCATCCCTACCTTGCTCCCGGAATCGGCTTTACCGAGGAAACCACTGCGCAATGGTATGCGCGATTTGATGAAAAGCCGCTGCCGCCGGTTGATGCGGGGCAGGTATGCCCTCGATCAGGCTGCTGGTTCAGCAGCGCACAGTTTGGCTCTCGTCGACATTTCGACGAAGGTGAACTCATGCCAGCGTTCGCCCATATAAAAAGCAAGAAAACCCAGTGGTTTTGGGCCGGTATGCCGTCCTGAGCCTGCGCGTCGAGCTAATCCCGGCCTCGCAATAGCGTATTGGGCATTGCTACGGCTGCGGCAAGGCCGAGCAGCGAAATGGCCGCACTGGTGATCAGCAGATTTCTGAAGGTCAGCGCCAGTTCGGCTCGTAGTGTTTCCAGCGCCGGTCCGGTTGCTGCATTAAGACTGTCGAGCAGGACATTACCGGAACTGCCTTCGCCACCCAACGCTCCCGAGCCGGGCAGACCGACACCGGTATGCTGCAACATGGCCAGCAGCAGCGCCGACATCAATGCTACGCCTACTGCACCACCCAGCGAGCGGAACAGATTGGTTGTGCTGGTGGCTACGCCCATATCCCTCGGCTGAACCGAGTTCTGTGTGCCGACCAATGAGGTGGGGAACTGCATGCCGGTGGCGATGCCGGTAAGGATCATGAACAGGCTCATCGCTATCAGCGATTGGGGAGGCGTGAAGGCCATGCCCAGAATCGCGATGGGCATCAGCAACGCCCCGGTCAGGATAAGTGGTTTGTAGCGCCCGGTTTGCGCAGTGCGTCGCCCGGCGAAATAGGCACCCATCGGCATGCCGATCGCCAGCGGAAGCAGGTGCAGAGCGGCACTGTCTGCACCTCCGCCGGTGACGGTCTGGTAACGCAACGGCATCAGGACAATCAGGGAAATAGCCTGAAAGCTGGTAAAGAACACCGTGCACCAGCAAAGCACGGCACTTTTATTGGTGAACAGGTGCATGGGCAACAGGGGCTCGGCGGTGCGGCGTTCGTACCAGACGAAAATGCCCAGCGTCAGCAGGGCGGTGCCCAGTAACAGCTGAACCTCGAAATCGCCCAGACCATGCCCCTGACCAATTTCGGTAATTCCCAGCAGCAGCGCGGTCAGGCCGATGATCATCAGCACCGTACCCAGGTAGTCGATAATCGGTTTGCGCTGCGGCACCGGCAGGCCGACCAGGGTTCGATATGCAACGATCAGCGCGGCGGCCCCCAAGGGCAGATTGATCAGGAACACCCAGCGCCAGGAAAGGTATTCGGTCATCAAACCGCCCAACACCGGGCCCGCAACGCTGGCCAAGGCGTACATGCTGCTGAAGTAACCCTGATAGCGGCCCCGCTCACGAGGCGGAACAATGTCGGCGATGATTGCCTGGCTTACCGAAACCATGCCGCCTGCACCGATGCCTTGAAGGACGCGCGCCAGCACCAGCTGTTCCATGCTCTGCGCCATGCCACAGAATAAAGAGGCGAGGGTGAAAAGCCCCAGGCCGAACAGCATCAGTTTACGCCGCCCGTAAAGATCGCCCAGCTTGCCGTAGATCGGCACTGCAACGGTCAGGGAAACCATATACGCGGAAATGACCCACGCCAGCAGATCGATGTCCCTGAACTGGGCGGAAATGGCAGGCATCGAAACGGCAACGATGGTCTGATCCAGCGCGCTGAGCAATACCGCCATCATCAACGCAAACAGAATGCTGCGAATGGCCGGAGGCGTTTGAGTAAGACTGGTCAAGGCAAAACCTGATGGCAGTGTTGACCCGCCGCAAGTGTGGCGGGAGAGTCTGGCCAGTCTAATCCGATAGCTTGCTAATCGATAGCTGCCTTTGCTGAACGATGACGCAATTCATGCTCCGCAAGCGTCATCGCAAGGCGCTGAAGGTTGCGTCGGTCGGCACGCAATGGCCAAAGGTGCAACTGGCGACCTGTGGGGCCTGACGAGCCAGTTCGTTACGATAGGCCCCTGCGGTATATACCGCCAGGACCGCGAGAGCACCTATGACAACCATGCATTTTCTTGTTCTGACTTTCATGACGCACTCCTTACCTCGGCTACAGAGCAGTTTGAAAGAACTGATTAAAGTGTAGGACAAGGTTGGAGCTTGCGTCGGTAGTCATCATCTGTAGCTTGCTGCGTGACGAATGCGCTGGAAGACGCGCTAGAATTCGCGCTTTGATTTATGAGCAGGGTCCAGACGCATGGCACGCAAGGAATACAACGGGTTTGAAGTGGTGTCGGCAGTGATGCCTTCCGAGCAGGGGTACAACGCGGCAATTGCCATCAAGGCGCTGGGTGCCGGCGGAGCGCCGCGCTTTCATGCGCTGCTGCCGGACCAGAAGTTCAAGACTGCCGATGACGCCGACCTGGCCGCTGTACAGGAACTGCAGCGGCTGATCGACATTGATGCCGAGGGCGAACCGGTATGGGGCGATTCCTGATCAGGCGCCTGGGCGGAACATCTTGAACAGCGCTTCCGGCCCAAGCTGGAAGTAATCTGCAGGACCGCCGCCACGCAGGATCGGCTCGGCGGCTGCGGTGTCATAAACGCCGTCCTTGAGCAGGGATTTCTCGATGTGTACGGCTACCACTTCGCCCAGAATCAGCCAGCTGGGCACCAGTTCCTTGTCGGCGCGTTGCAATTGAATGATCTGCGTGACTTTGCATTCGAACGACACCGGCGTTTCAAGCACACGTGGGACCGATACGATATGGGAGGCCAGCGGCGTGAGGTTGGCCAGTTCGAACTCGCTGACATCCGGCGCTACGGGGGCACAGCTCTGGTTCATGGCTTCAGCCAGCGAGCGGGTCGCAAGATTCCAGACAAACTCACCGGTCTGCTCGATGTTATTGAGGCTGTCCTTGCGACCGACGCTGCAGAACCCAATGATGGGGGGCACATAGTTGAACGCATTGAAGAAACTGTAGGGTGCCAGATTCAATTTGCCGTTGGCATCCTGCGATGAAATCCAGCCGATCGGGCGTGGGCCTACAATCGCGTTGAACGGGTCATGCGGCAGGCCGTGACCCTTGGAAGGCTCGTAGGAGTAAATAGCGTCTGACATGCTCGATTCCTGATGGGCTCTAGAGAATGCGGACATAGTGCTGCGCATTTGCGGAGGATGCCAGAGCAGCGTGTATTTCACGCCTGCCAGACATGAAGAAGCCCGACATCGGCCGGGCTTGGGGTGTTGCGTGGGTTATCAGCCCAGACGATTGGCACCTACACGGTCTGCGCCATCGGCAGCCTGACGGTTTGCACCGACACGGTCCGCGCCATCAGCGGCCAGACGGTTGGCACCGACGTGGTCTGCACCATCGGCAGCCTGACGGTTTGCACCGACACGGTCTGCGCCGTCAGCAGCGACGCGAATTGAACCGACATTAGTGTGTTTGGTGCCGCCTTCAGCAACGATGGTCGAGCTGGACATATCGCTTTGAACAGTTGTGACTGGAAGTGCAAAGGCGCTTGAAGCCAGAACAGAGAAAGCCAGGCCGAAGATCAATTTAGTGGTTTTCATGATGATGTCTCCAATGAGTGTCGGGTGAGTTGTCATCCCGGTATGGAGGCAATGCTACGCGCCAGCGGATTATTAAGAAGTTAATCGGATTGCTAGCGACCATCGCTGAAAATGATAGTTGGCTGTGATGCTCTGATTTCGGGCCTCGCAGGCGATATTGCATTATTGGAGTGCATATTTTGAAAAATCTTGTAATAAACCCTCTTGACAAAATAGAAGCTTATTTTTTTCAATGTCTTATCGCTGGAAAATCCCAAAATTGCGCACTGTATTGAAACACTTTGTAGCAAGTGCCCACATCGTTTAAGGGGATGGTGATGGCGGTTGTATCGATGTAGCCGATATTGATGTTCCTCACACTGGCATGGGAGCGGCATGCCAACTCAGGCGTTGGCATGCCAGTCAGGGTCGTTAATCAAGGGCGATCAATCTGTCTCGATGCGCGAATGTTGGCGCGTGTCTTTCATGAAGACATACACCAGTAGCGAACAGGCGATGCACACGGTTACGTACCAGTAGTAGCCGGTTTCCATGCCGATGCTCTTGAATCACAGTGCGATGTATTCCGCAGTACCGCCGAAAATCGACACCGTGAGTGCATACGGCAGGCCGACACCCAGCGCACGCAATCAGGATCGGACGCCGCCCGACCTTGTCGGACAGGGCGCCAATCACCGGCTGCAACAGCATGAACAGAAACAGCGTCGCCGCTGATATCGAGGTCGAGTCGGTGATGCTCATGCCGACGGTGTTGACCAGATACTTCTGCATGTATGTGGTGTAGGTATAGAAAGCCAGGGTCCCGCCCATCGTCAGACCGACTACGGTCATCAGTTCCTTGGGATGACGCATCTATGTGCGCATCAGGCTTTCCTTGGCCTTTTCCTTGCGGGTGAACGACTCGGTTTCTTCCATGCCACGACGCAGAAACAGCGCGACGACTGCACACAGGGCACCGATGACAAACGGGATACGCCAGCCCCAGGCATACAGTTGCTCGGTGGTCAGCGTCTGCTGCAGCACGATCAACACGCCCAGCGCGATGAGTTGGCCGGAAATCAGCGTGACGTACTGGAAGCTGGAAAAGAAGCCGCGACGTTCCTTCGGCAAAAATCGCAGCGATGTTGAGCAACTGTGCGGTAGTGTCGCCCTTGGGGAAGAACGCTTTGGCGAAGTACCGCGAGAAAGCGGCGTAGACGTACCATTCGTACCGCTCGACCATGTTGCCGACCGAGCCACTGAAAATGGATTTTAAACGGCTGGAAGTGGTTTTTGGCTGGCGATGCTGGCAGCCGGCCCGTTGGAGGCGGGATTGGAAGTTTCCATGGTGTTCCTTGATTTCATTATTTATTTTTAGAAAGGGGCATGCGCTGCCCTGACCAGTTCCATAGCAGGAGCTGTGCCACACCATAGGGGCTTGTTCCAGAGCGGTCGAGCCGTTTGATGAGCAAGAATCCGCTTGTCTGTACAAAATAGATAAGCGGATTCTTGCCGATAAGTGCTCAAGCGAGGTTAGTGACCGCGTGCAGGCCCGAACACAATCACGCCTACCACGAAGGCGAGCATCAGACCCAGAACGATCATGATTGCCTTGAAGGTATTTCTGACGCAGAAGGCCTTCACGCTATCCCAGCCTCCGGTCCTGACGGAGATGGCGTCCTGAAAACCTGAAATCCGGTACGGCGACAGCACGATCCATAGCAGCAGGATAGCGCCATACAGCGCTGCCAGTACGGGCCCTTTCTGTACACAGACATAGCCTAGCGTGACGATCGGAATACCGTGGCGCAGCGCCAGCGCCTGATAACCGGGCCAGCTCAGGTAGTCGGGCAGCAAGCGCGCACTCCAGCGCATATCCACCGGCTTGATACGTTCAGCGAAAGGGCGCCAGAACGACATGAATATGTGGATGACAAGCAAGAGGAAAACCGGCGCGGTCAGCGCAATGCCAGCTATTTCGTACCAGGTGGCTTTGCTGCTGGAAGGGTCCAGTGATGCCGTCGTGAAGATTGTCAATGCGCCGAAAAAATAGGCTCTGAGGTTGGGATTGAATGACACCTGCTCAGGCAATTTACGCCAGGATTGTACGTCGGCGTCCGGGAACTCTTGCATGGCATCCGGGAACCGGTGAGTCAGGTCGGACGCCAGTTTTTCGCAGGCTTGCCACAGCTCTTGATTGCCGTGCCTTGCCAGTCGCAGCCTTTCATCCAGGGGTGGCGGTTGCAGAAGAAGACGCGCAGCAATGGCCTCGGGACTGTCTTGTGAGGCTGCGAGCAGTTGCTGCTGGCGGGCGACGAATGCCTTCTTTTCACAGCGCTGGACCAAATTCATCCACAGGGAAAGCGGCCCTGCATACACGTCATGTTTCTGATCCCAGGCAAAAAGGCTGCTCAAGCGTTCGAACAGGGCAGGCGACCAGTCATGGTTGTTGAGCAGCAGTGTCATGGTCCACTGCTCAAGTTGCTCCTGGCGATCAAATGATGTTAGCCATGGCTGCTGCCGGAGTGCCTTGAGCGCATCGAGAAAGGCACGTTCCTCGTTGTTTTCGAGCATTGCATGAAATGACTCTAGCGAGCTGTCCAGCAGTGCCTGGGTCAGCCGATGCGACTGATGAGTCCTGAGCTGCACTTTTTGCCAAGGTGTCAGCCAGTGCAGTTGTTCGACGGCGGCCTTGATCAGCGCCTGATTGTCCTCCGGGTCCAGCAGGCAACGCCGGGCCAGATGTTGCTGGAAGAGCTCATCGCAGCCCTGGTCCTGCGCGATCTGACGTTGTGAATGCAAATTTTCCGGTGTGGTCTGACACGCTTGCTCATACCAGCTCAACTCTACTGCCGGGCGGGCAGGAGGCTCGGTCATGTCGAATGCCGAGTGTACCTGTCGATGGTCCGGCCGGACTACCAGCGCAGGCTCATCAAGGGGCAGCGATTCGGGGAATTGGCCAGCAGCTGACCACACGTCACTGCCCTCATCGTCGTCTTCGCCACGATTTCTTGCCCAGTCCAGCGCCTGCTCGTAAGCATCGCGCAGAGCCTGAAAGGCAACCGGGTCGTCGTCGGGGCGCGTGATTTTCAAGAGCCTGGCGTATTGACGCTTGATGCTGCGCTCGTCGGCATCATGGCCCAGATCCAGTACGCTCCAGCAATCCATTGCCGTCACCATTCACCTCGTTCGAAACGGTCTGCTTCCTGTTCGAGTTGTTTGCGCAGTTCATTGATCTGCCGGTCATCCTGGGTTTCCAGCACGCGCTGGAACTGTGCAGCCCAGACCCCGATGGTTTCACGTGCCTCGCCCAGATACTCCTGATAGAGCCGTTCCAGACGTGCTGTCAGGTGAGTGTTGACCTGTTGTTCGCGAGGATGAACCTTGAGTGCTTCCAGCACCTTGAGTCGTTCACGGATTTCTGCGGGTGTCATGACCCCGGGGTTATTCTCGATAACCAGCTTGTGATTTTCGCCGGTCATCTGGATCCGCACGTCGGCCTCCAGCAGGCCGTTGTTGTCGTACGTGAAGCGCACGTCCAGTTCGACCTCGCCAGCCTTGGCTTTCGGCACGGGAATATTCAGTTCGCCCAGCGCGATGTTGTCTTTGACCAGGCGGCTTTCACCTTGAAAGATCCGCAGCAGAACGTGCTCCTGGTTGTCGGCAACCGTGTTCACGGTACGCACCCGGCTGACCGGCACCACGCTGTTGCGCTCGATGATCGGAAGGTAATGCCCGGACTGATAGCCGTTGAACACATATTGTGTGGTTTCGATACCCAGGGTGTAGGGGCACACATCGGTCAAAACGACTTCTTCCAGCGCCGCATCGCGCTGCTTGAGTGCTGCCTGAATCGCAGCACCCTGCGCGACGACCTCATCCGGGTTGAGCGTGATGGCCGGAAAACGCCCGAACATCCCCGCAGCCAGTTTGCGGATCAGCGGCATGCGTGTAGTGCCGCCCACCAGCAGGATCTCGTCCAGATCTGCGACGCGAATTTTCGCATCGCGCAAGGCCCGCTCGATGGGTGCGCGCAGGCGGGCCAGCAGAGGCGAAAACAGATCGTTCATCTGCTCTTGCGTGATTGTCTTGCGCCATTCGCGGTCTGCATGGCGCAGCACGAAATCGACACTGTTTTCCTGGCCCAGCGCCTTGCGCACGCGCTCGGCTTCACGTCGTAGCGAGGGCGTTACCAGTTCCTTGCCGGGGAAGTTCTGCTCATCTCGGTGCAGGGTCAGAAAGTGCTCCACCAGCAGACGGTCGAAATCTTCACCTCCCAGGAAGTTGTCGCCTGCGCTGGCACGCACCTCCATCACGCCGTCGAAGAGTTCGAGGATCGAGATGTCGAACGTGCCGCCGCCCAGGTCGAAGACCAGAAACGAGGTTTCGCCTTCCTTCTGGTGAAGTCCGTAGGCCAGGGCTGCTGCTGTCGGCTCGTTGATGAGCTTCTCGACCTTGAGGCCGGCCAGCTCCCCGGCAATGCGCGTCGCTTTACGCTGAGCGTCACTGAAGTACGCCGGAACGCTGATCACCGCCTCGGTGACAGGCTCGCCAAACGCACGCTCGACGTCGGCTTTAAGACTCTTGAGTACCAGCGAAGACAACTCTTCCGGGCGATAGGTGGCAGATCCCAGGCGAATCTCCTGAGCGCTGCCCATGTAACGTTTGAAGAGCGCCGTGGTTTTGTCCGGGTGAGTTTGCAGACGTTCGCGCGCCGCCTTGCCGACCAGAATCTGCCCCTCGTCGTCCAGTCCGACCACACTTGGAGTCAGTGTTTCTCCCAACGCATTGGTAACCAGCTCGCTGCTGCCGTCGCGCCAGACAGCCACCAGGCTGTTGGTGGTGCCCAGGTCAATACCGACGATCATCTCTAAAATGCTCCCTGCTCAAGGATTGTTGCAATGTTTTGCGTGATTCTGAATCAAGGCGACCGCTGTTGTCTTCGTTTTATGCGTCGGGAATGCCTGCTGGCACCCCGCGTCAGGATGCCTTTGCAGCATTATTATTCTCCAGTGCGACTCACCGCCCTGTGCAGGATCGCTGCCAGATCTTCTCTGGAGTAGGGTTTTTGCAACAGGTCGAAGCGGTGTGTTTCGTCCTGAGCGATCGTTGCAAATTCAGTGCTGTAGCCGGAGGTGAGGACGACCGGCATCCAGGGATAACGAGCTTCGATTTCGGCATACAGTTCCAGCCCGCTCATGCCGGGCATCGCGATGTCCGAGAACACCACATGAAAGTTTTCCGGGTTACCGGACAACTCATGCAGCGCCTCGGTGGCACTCTTGACCCAAAGCACCTGAAAACCAAGCTGCTCAAGCATCGGTCGGGTAAAAGTACCGATGTCCTGATTATCCTCGACCATCAAAACGCACAGACCGGGCAATGCGGCAGGCGTGCAGTGCTTGTCCTGCGCGACGACTTCGTGATTTTTTGCACTTGGCAGACATAGCGTGAAGCAGCTGCCTCTGCCCAGTTCGCTTTCAACCAGCACTTCGCCGCCCGATTGTTTGGCAAAGCCGAATACCTGCGACAAGCCCAGCCCTGTACCCTGTCCCACGCTTTTGGTGGTGTAGAACGGTTCAAAGATCAGGCCCAGTTTTTCCTTGGCGATCCCTGCGCCGGTATCGGTCAGCGACACCTTCACATAATCGCCATCGCTGAGTGAGGCAGGCTGATCGGCAGTGGGACAGGCAGCGCATTCAACGCTTATGCTGAGTCGGCCCGCGCCCGACATTGCATCGCGGGCGTTGACCACCATATTGACCAGCGCAGTATCGAACTGGCTACCGTCGGCGAAGATAAAGCACGGCTCGGCAGGCAGGTCGATGTTCACCTGAATGCGTGCGCCGGTGAGGGTATCCATCATCTCACCAATACGCGCCACACTCTTGCAGACATCGAACACTTCCGGCTGCAAGGCCTGACGGCGGGCGAAGGCCAGCAACTGACCGGTCAGACGAGCCGCCCGGTCTACCGTACTGGAAATGGCCTGGACATACTTCACACGGCGATGCTCTTCAAGGTTCGGCGATTTCAACAGGTCGCTGCAGGAGCGAATCACCGTCAATAGATTATTGAAGTCATGCGCCACACCGCCGGTCAGTTGGCCGATAGCCTCCAGTTTCTGCGCTTGATGCAGGGCGTCCTGGGACAGCCGCAACGCTTCATTGGCCTCTTCCTCGGCCTGAATGTCACGGCCGACGGCATGGATGAATTGCTGGTCCGGCACGGCAGTCCACGAGATGGTCCGGTACGAACCGTCCAGATGACGATAGCGATTCTTGAAGTGAGGAATGGTCTGGCCGTTTTCCAGCCCGCTCATGGCGGCCAGCGTAATGTCCACGTCTTCAGGATGCACCAGCCCCAGGAACTGGCTGTCGAGCAGTTGTTCTTCCGACCAGCCCAGAGCCTGAGTCCAGGCCGGATTGACCGCGCAGATGATTCCGTCGAACTGCGCCACCAGCATCAGGTCAGTCGACAGGCGCCAGATGCGGTCACGGTCACGGGTGCGCTCGATCACACGCTGCTCAAGCGTTTCGTTGAGAGATATCAGCGCTTGTTCCGCGTCTCGAAGCTGGGTCATGTCGCGAGACACGCACAGAATTTTCTCCGGCTTGCCGTCCTTGCCGAAGATCGGACTGACTTGCACATGCCACCATTTGACGGTGCCCGCCAGGGTTCGCGCCGAGCCCATGAAACTGGCGTTCTGACCCGCGCGGGCCGCTTCGACAGCCGCGATGGCGTCCAGATTACCTTGGTCCTGCCAGAAATCGGGCCAGGGGCAGCCGCGAATCGCATTGAAATCGCTGACTTCCATGATCTGCTGGCCGCCTTCGCTCATGAAGGTCAGGCGCGAATCGAGGTCCAGCACTTTGATGCAATCATTGATGCTCGACAAAACACGGTCGGTAAACGCTTCGTTTTCACTTTGTCGGGCCTGGGCAATGACCTGGGACGTAGTTTCATTGACCCGGCAGAACACGCCCTCGATCAGGCCGCTATCGCCGTACAGCGGCGAATAGGAAAGCGACCACCAGGTCTGCTCGGGCTTGCCGTTGCGGACGATGGTGCGCTGAATATTGTCAGACCGGCGGCTGTGTCCACCAAGCGCCTGCTCGGCCAGCGGGCGCACGGCCTCCCAGGCATCACCCCACACCGAGGCAATGGGTTGTCCTTGTGCCTGCTCTGCTGCAACGGGCAAAACCTGGGCATAGGCGTCATTGAAAAACAGGACAAAGTCCGGCCCCCAAAGCAGATACATGCTGTCGGGGCAACTGAGCATCAGGTTCATTGATGACAGTAGCGCTGCTGGCCATGCTTGCTTGGGTCCCAGCGCAGACGTCGACCAGTCTGTCTCTCGGATAAGCCGGCCCATATCGCCGCCTCCCAGTGGGAGGTCGAGGGGAGTATTCACGGTAGAAAATG
Organism: Pseudomonas sp. RGM 3321; assembly: GCF_022836805.1. Lineage (NCBI taxonomy): Bacteria > Pseudomonadati > Pseudomonadota > Gammaproteobacteria > Pseudomonadales > Pseudomonadaceae > Pseudomonas > Pseudomonas sp. RGM 3321. The sequence continues at coordinate 38,455 of NZ_JALHBH010000109.1, read as the reverse complement.
CCCCAACTTTCGGACTGCCAATGTGAGCTTAATAGCCAGGCGGGTATGATGTCATTATGCCTTGAAACTATCCAGCCATCACGACCTTACATAGCCGGGACAGTATGCAGACCCGGCAGCGCGGAAAATGTTCGGTTATCGCCGGAAGAAGCCATACAGGAGGTCCGCAGCCATCAGCTCAGGAACATTTCCCGTACCAGAGCATGGCGCTGCATTTTCTCGTTCAGCGTCCGTCGCGGCAGTTGTAGTTCGTTGAGCTCAGCCTTGATATCACCTTTGTGACGGGTCAGCGAAGCGCGCAGGCATTGTGCTTCGAAGGCTTCCTGGCGTGCTGCCAGAGAGTGCCCCTGCAATTGGATATCGGGCTGCGTCGGGGTGAGTTCTAGGCCCAGCGCCTGCCGCTCGGCCGCATTGGCCAGCTCGCGTACGTTGCCGGGCCAGTCATGGCTGAGCAACTGGGTCAGGCGCGTGGCGCTGAGTGCGGCACTTCACGGCCCATGCGTTCGGCGGCGGCTCGGGCGAAGTGGCTGAACAGTTGCGCGATGTCTTCAAGGCGTTCGCGCAACGGCGGCAGGCGCAGTTCGGCAACGTTCAGGCGATAGGCCAGATCTTCACGGAAGCGCCCGGCGCGGGCCTCTTCAAGCAGGTCCGGTTTGGTCGCAGCAATGATCCGCAAGTTGACATCGATACTCTGATTCGAACCCAGCCGTTCAAGGCGCTTGTCTTGCAGAACGCGCAGCAGTTTGACCTGTTGCGCCATGGGCATGCTCTCGATTTCGTCAAGAAACACGGTGCCGCCGTCGGCATATTCCAGTCTGCCGATACGTTTGCCCTGTGCACCGGTAAATGCGCCGCTTTCGTGCCCGAACAACTCGGCTTCGAACAGATGCTCGGGGATGGCCGCGCAATTGAGCGCGACAAAAGGTTTGCCGGCGCGTGGACCGAAATCGTGCAGGCAGCGAGCGACCAATTCCTTGCCGCTGCCGGTTTCCCCTCGAATGATTACATTGACCGGCAGTTGCGCGAGCTCAAGCACCTGGCGGCGCAAGGTCTGCAGGCCGGGCGACACGCCGAGCAGCGTGGCGTCCAGTCGAGTTCTTGCATCGGCCTGTTCATGCAGATGGCGGCTTTCCAGTACCAGTTGGCGTTTCTCCAGCGCGCCGCAGGTTGCTGATCAGAGTTTCGGGGCTGAAGGGCTTTTCCAGAAAATCATAAGCACCTTCGCGCATCGCCTCTACAGCCATCGGCACATCGCCATTGCCGGTGAGGAGGATGACCGGCAGGTCCGTGTCCATGCCTTGCAGTCGGCTCAGCAGTTCCAGACCGCTCATGCCCGGCATGCGCACGTCGGTCAGCACCACACCAGGGAAGTGTTCCGGCAGCTGTGCCAGGCACTCCTCTGCAGGGGCGAAGACTTGCACCTCAAACCCCGACAGCGTCAGCCATTGCTCGACGGCTTGCCGAATGGGTGCCTCGTCGTCTACCACGATGACCGAGTTCAACATGCCGGGTCAGGCCTCCAGAAAGTCATTGGGCAGGCTGAACCAGAACACAGCACCTTCGGCATGGTTTTGCGCCTTCAGTTGCCCGCCCAGTTCGTGAATGATGGCATATGACACGGCCAAGCCAAGGCCCAGACCATCGCCCACAGGTTTGGTGGTGAAAAACGGATCGAAAATACTGGCCAGGTTTTCCTCGGCGATCCCCGTTCCGTTGTCTTTGACGCTGAGCCGCCATTGCTTGTCGATGGCGTCGATACGCACTTCAAGGCGTCTGGACGGGCGCTCGCGCACGGCGTCCAGTGCATTGCGCAGCAGGTTTATCAGCACCTGCTCCAGACGTATGGCATCGCCACGCACCCACGCGGGACGTGACAGATGCAGCACGCAGTCGATGTGCTCCTCGCGCAGGCGCGGATCGAGCAACAGCAAGGCCTGATCGACTACCGTGGCCAGGTCCAGCCTCTCGCGCAAACCGCTGGGGCTCTTGCGGGCAAAGGTTTTCAGATGGCTGGTCAAGGCGGCCATGCGTGTCAATTGTTGATCGACTGGAGCCAACGCTTTGCAGGCTTCATCGATTCGGCCCTGATCCAGCAGCAGCCGCAGGGTTGCCAGTTGCATGCGCTGGGCAGTCAGCGGCTGGTTGATTTCGTGGGCCAGCGCTGCCGACATCTGCCCCAGCGCCGCCAGTTTGGCCGACTGCACCAGACCGTCCTGCGCGGTTTGCAGATCACGGGTGCGCTCTTGCACCAGGTGCTCCAGTTCGTCCCGGTTGCGCTCCCGTAATCGCGCCAGTCGCCAGCGTTGATAGAGAAACAGAGCAGAAATACCAGTGCTAGCCAGATGCCCGCTGCGGCGAGGCCCGCATTGCGAATGTCCTCGCTGGACGTGGGTGGCTTGCGCAACAGGTGCATGGTCCAGTTTTCATCGGGCAGCGGCAGCGACTGCCAGAGATAATCCGTGGTGCCATCCGGGCCTTCGACACGGCTTAAATGACTGTTTTCGCCAAAGCTGTCGATGACCCGGCTGCGCAGCGGGGACAATACTTTCTTGTCATATTGGCGCGTGCGCAGCAGGTCGGCGCGGTCCTCCACAGAAATAGGCAGCAGCTCGCGATAGCGCCAACCCGATTGATTGGCAATGAAGACGATGCCTTTTTCATCGCTGACCAATAGCAGATCGTCACCCTGACCCCACTCCTGCTCAAGGTCCGGAAACTCCAGCTTCACGACCATCGCACCGATGAAGGCACCTGTATCGCTCACCACCGCACTGGACAAGAAGTACCCAGGGATTCCGCTGGTCACACCGACCGCGTAAAAGCGTCCGGTACCCTGCGCCCGGGTTTGCAGGAAGTAGGGGCGAAAGCCGTAGTTGTGGCCGACATAGCTGTTGGGTGCGCGCCAATTGCTCGCGCTGATCACCAGACCGTGCAGGTCGAGCAATTCAAGCGTCGATGAATGCGCCGTGTTGTTGATTTTTTCCAGCTTGAGATTGAGTGCGTTCTGCACGTCGGCGGCTACCGGACCGCTCAACGCCGCACGAATCTCCGGGTCAAGTGCCAGAACAGAGGGCAGGGCGCGATAACGTTCGATGAGGGTATGCAGAGTATTGGCATACAGTGTCAGTTGCCCTTCGGCACGCACCGCATCTTCTGACAGCGCGTGACGCTGGGCCTGACGCATCGCAAGCCCGACGCACAGCACCGCACCGGCCATAATCAGCAGCACATACAGGGTAATGCGCCAGTAACGATGCTTGAGCGTCATGTTGCGGCCTGATCGGACTCCACTGGCGCGTTTGCAGACCATTGCCTGCGAACGCGCCACGGGCGGGCGTTACAACAGATTGAAGGTCGCTTCTTTCACGGTCTGCGAGTCCAGGCCGATCATGACCTTGAATTCGCCAGATTCCGCAGCAAACTTGAGCTCGCTATTGTAGAACTTCAGGTCGTTTTCACTGAGCGTGAAGTTAACGACTTTTTCCTCGCCAGGCTCAAGCATCACTTTTTCGAAGTTCTTCAGTTCTTTTACCGGGCGACTGATCGACGCAGCCACATCATGCAGATACAACTGCACCACCGTAGCGCCTGCAACCTTGCCGGTGTTCTTCACGGTTACGCTGGCAGTGAGCTTGCCTTTGCGTGCCATGCTGGCGTCCGACAGCTTGATGTCCGAGACGTCGAACTGCGTGTAGCTCAGACCGTAACCGAACGGGAACAGCGGGCCATTGGGCTCCTCGAAATAGTGCGATGTGTAGTTGCCCGGCTTGCCTTCATGATACGGACGACCGGTGTTCAAGTGCGCATAGTAGACCGGCAGCTGACCGATCGAGCGCGGGAACGACATGGCCAGCTTGCCCGACGGGTTGTAGTCGCCGAACAGTACATCCGCCACCGCGTTGCCGCCTTCGGTGCCCGGGAACCAGGTTTCGAGCATGGCATCGGCCTGTTCCTGCTCGTCGACCAGTACCAGCGGACGGCCATTCATCAGCACAAGTACCAAGGGTTTGCCTGTGGCCTTGAGTGCCTTGATCAGATCACGCTGCTTGCCCGGAATGTTCAGGCTGCTGCGGCTGGCCGACTCATGAGACATGCCGCGCGACTCGCCTACCACGGCAACGATCACATCGGCCTGCTCGGCGACCTTGACCGCTTCGTCGATCATTTCCTGCGCGGGACGCGGGTCAACCTCGACTTCCTTCTCGATGAAGTTCAGATAGTTAAGGATGTGCTCGTTGTCACTGACGTTGGCACCACGGGCGTAAACCAGTTTGGCCTTGTTGCCGACCGCGTTGGCCAGCCCTTCATATACAGTGACCGACTGATTGGCACGGCCCGCTGCCGACCAGCTGCCGAGCATGTCGAGATGACTTTGCGCCAGTCCGCCAATCACCGCGATGGTGCCTTGTTTCTTCAGCGGCAGCGTGTCGTTCTGGTTCTTCAGCAGGACCAGCGTCTTGCGCGCTACATCGCGAGCTTCGGCACGGTGCAGGCGGTCATCGGAATAGGTGTCGGCTGGATCTTCGGCGGCAACGCCGATTCGGCCGTAAGGAGAGGCGAACAGGCCCATGTCGTATTTGGCCCCCAGCACTTCACGCACGGCGTTGTCGATTTCCTTCATGGAAACCTCACCGTCTTTCACCAGCCCGGGCAACTGCTCGCCATAGGCCGCGTCGTTCATGCTCAGGTCGACGCCCGCCTTGATCGCCAGCTTGGCGGCCTCGCGGAAGTCCTTGGCCACGCCGTGGTCGATCAGTTCCTTGAGCGCGCCGTGGTCACTGATGGTCACGCCCTTGAAGCCCCAGTCCTTGCGCAACAGGTCCTGCATCAACCATTTGTTGGAGGTCGACGGGACGCCGTTGATCGAGTTGAGCGCGACCATGATGCCGCCGGCGCCGGCATCGATGCCGGCCTTGTACGGCGGCAGGTAGTCCTGGTACATGCGCGTCATGCTCATGTCCACGGTGTTGTAGTCGCGCCCGCCTTCTACCGCGCCATACAGGGCGAAGTGTTTGACGGCGGCCATGATGCTGTCATTGGCTGCGACGTTCTTGCCCTGGAAGGACCTGACCATCACGTCGGAAATGCGTGACACCAGGTAGGTGTCTTCACCGAAGCCTTCGGAGCTGCGGCCCCAGCGAGGGTCGCGGGAAATATCCACCATGGGCGCGAAGGTCATGTCGATACTGTCGGCACTCGCCTCTTTAGCCGAGACCCGACCCATCAGTGCGACGGCGTCCATGTCCCAGCTGGCGGCCATACCCAGGCTGATCGGGAAAATCGTACGATGACCATGAACCACGTCGTAGGCAAAAAACATCGGAATTTTCAGACGGCTTTTGGCGACAGCGGCTTCTTGCAGCGGACGATTTTCCGAACGGGTAATGGAGTTGAACGTGCCGCCGATTCTTCCTGCAGCAATTTCCTTGAGAATTTGCGGCTGTGGCATTTCGGCGCTGATGCTGATCAAACGCAACTGGCCGATCTTTTCGTCCAGGGTCATTTGTTTCATGAGTTTGCCGATGAAGGCATTCTTGGCTTGAAGCGTTGTATTGTCCGTGACGGCGGCGCTCTGGGCCATCACCGACTGACTGGCCATCCCGACCAGCAAACCTAATAAACACAGCTTATTCATGAATGATTTCTCAAGGCTTTTGTCAGCAACTCGCGTTTAATGTTCGACAGCCAGTTTTTGGGTTATGGACCTTTGGCGTTATGGTTCGTACAGGGCGCAAAAATAGTTGCTATCCGCTTCACTGTACGAAGTCTCCCCAAGGTGTGTACGAAAATGGGCGGTTTGATTGATTTTTGTACAAACCCTGTTCGATCAGTTATTGACCGCATCAGGCGTTGGCGGTCGATTATGCCGGGGAACTTGTGTTTTGGCTAAGGCGTGTCGTTTCAATAGATTCAAAAAAGCATCGGAGGTCTGATTTTGAAGTCTGTTTCACAATGGATGTTGTACGTGGTGATGCTATTGGGAGGTGGGTTGCGTGCCGAGGCGGAACCCACCGCGCTGGTTTTTCCGCCAATGACCGGCAGCGTGGTCGATGCTGCACAAATGCTCGACAGCCAGACCACGGTTCGTCTGGCCAGACTTCTGCGTGCCCACGAGCAGGCCACCGGCGAGCGTGTGGTAGTGGTGACCCTGGCTGATCTGCAGGGGACCAGCATAGAAGAGTTCGGCGCCCGACTCGGCGATGCCTGGAGCCTTGGACCGCACGGTGAAGACGACAGCGTTCTGCTGGTGGTTTACCGTGACAAGCGCAAGGTATTCATGGAAGTCGGTGCTGCCCTGAAGAATCGTCTCAATGACGCCCAGGCCTCATTGATCATCGATATGTTGATGACGCCCGAGTTTGACGATAATCGTTTTACTATTGGCATCGAGCGCGGTACACGGGCGGTCATCGCGTCTCTGGGCGGTCAGATACCGGATTATCCCGAACCGACGAGACAGATGTCCGCCTATGAAGAGCAGAGCAGTGACGACCAGGTCTGGCTGATCGCGATTGTTCTGACCCTCATCGTGCTGGGCATCGTGATCATCAGTATCAAACGGGGGGCTGCTGCCCGGCCTGCATGTGACAGGGCCGCTGACCGCAATGGCGGTCGCTTCGGCGGTGGCGGGGCTTCGGGCAACTGGTAGTCGATCGATTCGTTAATGAGGGAAGCATGGCGTTATTGAACAGAGATGAACAGCGGCAGGTCGCCGAAGCGATTGATCGCGTCGAGCAGCGCACCGATGCTGAACTGGTTACGGTGCTGGCCGCTCGTGCCGACGACTATGCATACATGCCGCTGATCTGGGCCGGGCTGATCGGCCTGCTGTTGCCGGGCACGGTCAATTACTGTGTTCAGTGGCTGAGCGCGGACGAACTGATGCTGGCGCAAATGAGTACGTTCATTATTGTGGCGCTGGTCTGCCGCGTGTCGAACGTGTCCGCCTTGCTGGTGCCGCTTTCGGTTAGGCGCTGGCGAGCCGGAAACCTGGCGCGTCGGCAGTTTCTTGAACAAAACCTGCACAAGACCCATGACGGAACCGGCATTCTGGTTTTTGTCAGCGAGGCCGAACGGTATGTCGAAATTCTGGTTGACCATGGCATTGCCAGTCGTCTTCACAATGATACCTGGAAGGCGATGGTCGACGTGTTTACCCAGCAGGTCAGAGACGGGCAGACCTTGCAGGGGTTTCTCGGCTGCATCCATGCCTGTGGCGAGTTGCTTGCCGATCACGTTCCGGTGACCCACGGCAGGAATGAGTTGCCGAACAGGTTGGTGGTGCTCGGCTAAAAGCAAAGGCAGGCGTCGATTTTGTCGACACTTGCCTTTCTGAATAGGGGGTATGTCAGAGTGTGCGATTGATATAGTGGAACGATTTCAGATAGGTCTTCTATTGTCCAGCATGCTCGCTGACCGAAACCGTTGAGTCGTTTTGCTGTGCGCTCTTGTCCAGAAAGCGATACAGCAACCGACACAGATTTTTAGCCTCTTGAACCCAGGCGTCTTTGCTCTGCTCGACTTGCGACAACAGTGTCAGCTCTTCTGCAGTAGGGAGCAGGTAGGTATACTTGCCGGAATTGAAGGGGGCCATTGCACGTTCAAAGATGTTCAGTAACTCAGTTGAAATATTCCTGATTTACCGCCACGGAGAGCCCCCCCAAAAAATGAAACATGAAAGTGAGGAATGTATTTTCCTTGCTTGTTTTTTCTAACGTTTTGCTACGTACTCCTCCGGTAAAGGCCATGGGAATGATGCCCGCCAAGAAACTTGCGGCGATGTTGATGAGGTGCGCTTCGTATGCTTTGTTCTGTTGGCGGGCTTCAGGCCGCTGATGTCTTCGAGTCTCAAGTCGGCAATCGTCTGTGTCAGCTGTTCGATGATGTCCATTCCTTCGGTATGGGTGATAATTTGACCGTCCTGTCTGACGAAGTCAGCGGCAAACATTCCGATATCAAAGCCGTTGGACTTGGTATTGCTTTCTATTGGCGACCAGCTTCTGGCAGGGCGGTTGATGGTGATGTAAGTGTTCATGATGTCTTTTGGCTCCCGTCTTCAAGTGCCCATTTCAGTTCGGATATTCGATCAGCGTTGTTGTAACGCGTGCGATATCCTCGGCAGTAAGGATTTCAGCTGTATTAGTCATGGTGCACGGTCCTTGTGTAATAAGTACGGTAAAGCCAATGCTTCTGTTTTATATCGGTTGAACAATCTTTCTGAGCCGAGGCCAATATAAAGGAAGGTGTGCACGGTTCAAGGCTTAATAATGAAAGTTGGTAGTGGTACTTTTACCGTTTATGTGTATTTCAATATTCAATGTAGGCAAGTGCGGACGGCCTCTGTGGCCCCGCAAAAATAAGGGTGCCCAACAATCCGTCACGGGCTAAAATAAGCGCATGTTTTTTTCAAGTCCCGCTAGGGACGTTCGAGGCACCCCTTAATGTCAGTCAACACACCCGCGCCACTCATGGCTGCGCCTGAACACCTCGCGCAGTTTCTTGGCCTGCTTGACACCAGCCTTTCGCAAAACTCGCTGATCAAGCTTGTGCTGGCCAAATACGTGGGCAGCGAGGCGGAATTGCAGCGGGTCATCATCAAACCACTGACCGTCAAGGAACAGCCTTGCCTTACCTTCGTGTATCGCTACAAGACCCGCGATATCACTAAGAATTTCCCTCTTGCAGAAGCGGTGGGCGTTATTGCCAGCCTGATACCTGAATCGTTCAAGAACGCGCATCTGCTGTCGCTGACCGACGAGGTGCAGCTGGAATTCAGCAAGAAGGGCAAGACCACGCTGTTCAAAAGCAAGGCTCAGCAGGAGCGTGAAGCTCCTTCGGCCGGGCATGATCGTGAGAAAAAGCGCTATCTGGAGCTGAGCCGCCCGTTCCTCGCAGATCTTGGTGTGACCAATCGGCAGCATGAGCTGATCCCGGCCATGTCGCGCAAGTGGAAGCAGATCAACAAGTTCATCGAAGTGTTTTCCCATGCCTTGAGTTCATCGCCACTCAAGCTCGATCAACCGATCAAGGTGGCAGATTTCGGCTCAGGCAAGGGCTACCTGACCTTCGCGATCCATGACTACCTGTGCAATACCTTGCAGGCGCAAGGGCAGGTGATCGGTGTCGAGCTGCGTGAGGACATGGTCACCTTGTGCAACAACGCTGCGGCGGGTCTTGAACACCCCGGCCTGACGTTCCAGCACGGCGATGTGCGTACTGTCGCGCCCAGTGCGCTGGATGTGATGATTGCGCTGCACGCCTGTGACATCGCGACTGACTATGCCATTCATATGGGCATTCGCTCCGGCGCCTCTATCATCATGTGCTCGCCGTGCTGCCACAAACAGATTCGCCTGCAGATCCAGAGTCCGGCCTTGCTGAAACCGATGTTGCAATACGGCCTGCATATGGGGCAGCAGGCAGAAATGGTTACTGACAGCCTGCGTGCCTTGTTGCTGGATGCGTGCGGTTACGAAAGCAAGGTCTTTGAGTTCATCTCTCTGGAGCACACTAACAAGAACAAGATGATCCTGGCGGTCAAGCGTGCCGAACCGGTCAACCCGGACCTGTTGATCGCGCGTATCCAGGAGCTGAAGACGTTTTACGGCATCAGCGAGCAGTGCCTTGAAACGCTGCTGAGGGCAGACGGCTTCATCGGCTGAAATAGCCGCCCTGCACACGTAAGCCGAAGAGTCTTCGACCAACGGTCTGCTATCGGGCTGCTTCGTTGCGCCAGGTCAATGGTTGTACCTCGTACACGGCGGATGCTTGAGCTATCACCCAAGCATCCGAGCTACCCACGAGGGTCCGTCATGATCAGCACCTTTTTCATCCCCGCTGTGAACATCATCGGCACTGGCTGCATTGATGAAGCCATGCTCGCCATTCGCAAATACGGATTTCTCAAGGCGCTGATCGTGACCGACGCAGGGCTGGCCAAGGTCGGGGTGGCCAGTCAGGTCGCGGGGCTGTTGGTGGAGCAGGGCATCGACTCGGTGGTGTATGACGGTGCCAGACCCAATCCGACCATCGCCAACGTCGAGAACGGTCTGGCCTTGCTGCGGGAACGCCAGTGCGATTTCGTGATTTCTCTGGGCGGCGGTTCACCTCACGACTGTGCCAAGGGCATTGCCCTGTGCGCCAGTAACGGTGGGCATATCAGCGACTATGAAGGCGTCGACCGTTCGGCAAAACCCCAGTTGCCGCTGATTGCGATCAACACCACCGCCGGAACCGCCAGCGAAATGACCCGCTTCTGCATCATTACCGACGAAGCGCGCCACGTAAAAATGGCCATCATTGATCGTAACGTGACGCCACTGTTATCCGTAAACGACCCGAATATGATGGTCGCCATGCCCAAGTCACTGACCGCCGCCACCGGTATGGATGCCCTGACTCACGCGATAGAGGCCTATGTCTCGACGGCTGCCAATCCGATCACGGATGCCTGCGCGTTGCAGGCCATGGCACTGATTGCCAACAATCTGCGCGACGCCTTCACCAACGGAGCGAACATCACTGCACGCGAGAACATGGCCTACGCACAGTTTCTGGCCGGCATGGCGTTCAACAACGCATCATTGGGCTACGTACACGCCATGGCACATCAACTGGGCGGCTTCTATGATTTGCCGCACGGAGTGTGCAACGCCGTATTGTTGCCTCACGTTCAGGGTTTCAACGCGAGCGTCAGCGCTGCGCGCCTGACTGATGTTGCGCATGCGATGGGCTGCAATATTCGCGGCCTTTCTCCGCAAGAAGGCGCTCAGGCCGCGATCGAGGCCATTCGTGCACTGTCGGCTGCTGTGGAAATCCCGGCGGGGCTGGCAGTGCTTGGCGTCAAGGAAGAGGATTTCCCGATCCTGGCCACCAATGCCCTGAAAGATGCGTGCGGTCTGACCAATCCGCGTCGTGCCGATCTTGAGCAGATTCAGGAGATATTTCGTCAGGCAATGTGATGGGCCGCAACAGACGGGTCAGTCAAATGGAACTGGTTGCAATGAGCCTGAACGCGAACTGACCAAAGCTCCGGAAAAAGGGCAGGTGGGACGTTGTCCACTTAACATACAGGTTGTTCTCGCGATACCCGCGAATTCGCCTTGAAGGTATGTGGATGAGGCTTCTGCTTTCCATAGTTCGTTGTGCTGCCGTTTTGTCCCTGGCTTTATCAGGAGTGCAGTGCTTAAAGGCAGCGGACTTGCCGGAAGGCTTTGCCAAAGGGGTTACGGGGGGCGGAGCCGCCGCGGCAGTACACCCTTCGTCACTTGATCAGCTTCGGTCTGCACTGTGCGCGTCTTACGACTCGCGCGGTGCCTGTACCGATGAAACTCCGCGGGTCATTGTGCTGGAGCACCTGTTCGACTTTCGCGGGAGTCTCGTTGCCAAAGGCAGCGCCGAAACCACCGAACCGGGTTGCATGGTCAAACAGTGTCCGCATGGCGGCGAGCAGCTTGCACTCAATGGTCCCAACAACTTCTGCCAATCCAGGCCACCGGTCATGGTGACCTACGACAATGCAGGGCTAAAGCCACTGAAAGTCGGATCGAACAAGACTCTGATAGGCGTGGGCAAAAAGGCCGGCATTCAAGGTGCGGGACTGTTCATCGGTGACGGCGCACATAACGTGATTGTCCGTAATCTGACGCTTTCAGACATCAACCCAAGTGTCGTATGGGGCGGGGATGCACTCACTCTGAACAAGGCCGATGGCGTGTGGATTGACCACAACACCTTTGCGCGTATCGGCAGGCAAATGATCGTGACAGGCTGGGGCACTGCTTCACACGTCACCATTTCCAGCAATGAGTTCGACGGTCGCACGCCTTACTCGTCGACCTGCGATGGTCATCATTACTGGGTCTGGCTGTTCCTCGGCAGTCAGGACACGCTGACGCTGTCGAAAAACTACATACACGACGCCTCGGGAAGAGCGCCGCATTCCGGAGGCATGAATAATGCGCAAGTCCGCGCTCAACTGGTCAATAACGTTTTTCAGCGCATGACCTACCAGGGCGCAATCATGTCGCGGACCTCGTCCTCACAGTTGCTGGTGGAAGGGAATGATTTTGAAAACGTAGCCCACCCACTGTTCAACGATACGGATCAGCCGGGTACAGCGTTTGCTTTGTTTGGGCCGGGTTCAACTGGAGCAAACGGTGCGTGTATGAGTGTTATTGGAAGATCGTGTGTGGTGAATCAGCAACAGATGAGTGGCGATGACTATCGTCCTCAGGACGTATCTGTACTGGAGGCTTTCAGGGATTATCGGCAGTTTCTGGTGGTGCCGGTTTCAGCGCAAGAGGCCAGGGCGCGCGTGCCGGAAGACGCAGGCGTGGGGAAGGTAGGTGTTGGTTTACGATGATGATTTCAATAGTTGAGTCGTATCGATCATCGAATAAACCGACTCACTGCCGGTCTTCATTTTGTGAAACAGTTTCAGGTCCACTAAACCATTCAGTACAGTTGCCGCTGTATTGTAAGCACACCCCAGCTTGTTTTTGACATCGGTCACGGTGAAAGACTTTATGTCTGATGAGTTGGCCACGTTGAAGATGATTCGTTGTTTGTCGGACAGCTTCGTGTACAGCCCCGACTCGTAAAGGAACGCGTTGAAGCGATCAATTGCAGCTACGTTCGCTTCGTGATTTCTCGTAAACTCTTTGATGGCCCGCGCAATGACCTGGCATTGATAGTCGATGAAGTACGTCAGGTCCATGTCATCTGTTTCGGTGTACAGGTAGCTTTTTCCATACTTGATTGGAGCGATTTTCAGAAGCGTGCTGATGGCAATATACCTGAATCCGCCAAAACCACATTTGAACAGGTACCAATAAAATAACGACCTGGCGACTCGACCGTTGCCATCGTGAAATGGGTGCTCATAACCAATGACGAAATGGAGGATGACCGCTTTTATCAACGGATGAATGTAGGTTGGACTGTCCAGGTCCGAGTGCTCGTTATTTGCCCACGCAATAACCGACAGAAGCCGTTTCTGAATGCCTTGAGCGGGCGGTGGCTGATGAACAATGTTTCCGTTTCCATCCTCGACAACAACGTCATCCACTGACCGTAATTCGCCTGGGCAATAACGCTCGTCTTCTATCCCTTCGACACCCACCTGATGCAGGTCGGTTATCAGCTCAAGCGACAGCTCCTGGTCCCGGCATTCCCACGCATGTTGCATCATCCGGAAATTACCGATGATCATCTTTTCGTCGGGAGTCCGGGCGCTACGCTTTCTTTTCAGCAGTTCCTTTGCTGCTTTGGTAGTCGTTGCAGCTCCCTCAAGCTGGCTGCTGCTGATCGCCTCGTCTTCGACCAGATCGTTAAGCAGGTACGTCAGTTGCCTGGACTCTCCAATTCTGGAGCACATCCATTCCAGCGCCGCTGTGGTCGTATTCTGGTCACCGGCAGACACAGCCATCTGCATTGCAGGCGTATAGAGAAAGCCGCAGGGCCGAGATGGTTCACCCAGAGATATGGCCGTGACTAGCTGGCGATTTCTGGCTTGCCTGACGACCGACCAAGCCAGAGCTGCATCCAGCGATCTCGGAAATCTGAACCGCAGTTTATCGAAATGCAGATAACGTCCCTGCGCATCGAAGGGCTGCGCAAGCTCAAGGTAGGCGTCTGCCTGATCGGCGTGGTCGCTGATAATCATGGCGAACGGATTCTGGATGAGCGAAGGCGGCGACTTGACCATGATTTCAAATTTCCAGGAATTTGAGATGGAGAGTACGGAGGTTGGGGGTTTATTTCAATTTTTTGCAAAATTGAAATATGTATCAAAGCGAAACCGGGCACTCTATCTGGAGTGTCTACCCACTATTCGAGTCACCACCGCCGATCTCCTCTATACCGCCCACCCCAGCGTGATCGCTGTCAGCGTCAAATAGCGTAAAGCTTTTGCAAAAGTGACAACGAGAAGAAAGCTCCAAAGCGGCTCACGCAGGACACCGGCGATCATGGTGATCGGGTCACCGATGATGGGCACCCAACTAAGCAACAATGCCCAGCGTCCATGGCGCCTGTAAATAATTTGTGCTTTGTCGAGGTGTCGCTCGCTGATGGGGAACCAGCGCTTGTGCCGAAAGCGTTCAATCGAGCGCCCCAGATACCAGTTCACGACCGACCCCAGAACATTGCCCGTCGTTGCCATCACCAAAAGAAGAGTCGTCGCGTAGCGTTCCGAAAGGAGCATACCGGCCAGCATTGCTTCAGACTGCAGCGGCAAAAGCGTTGCGGCACCAAATGCCACGGCAAAGAGGCCCAGATAGCTGGTCAGCTCGAACACGATGTCATCTCACGAATACAATCCGTTCCAGCCGTGGACACCCACGTACACGCCGACGCAAATGATCAACATGCTGGAAAGAATCGGTGTCACCAACTCAGCAAGGTATTTCAAAGTGTCAGGCCGTGTCAAACTACATAGGAGCACGTGTACGGATTAAATTGCGCCTTCAAACTCGGCAATAGCTACAAGACAAAGGCCCAGTGTGCGCTTTGGCGCATCGGTACGATGGAAACCTAAAATATAGGGGGTTTTATTCAGTAACGATCTCATGGTCTCATCATATTCTGAAAATTCAGAGATGCGATTAAACATGTCGTAAATCTCAGGTAAATACCATTGGTAGCGTTCGTTTAGACGAAAAAAAGCCTCGTAGTTAATCCAGCTACCTATGCCTTTGACATGCAGGGTCAAATCTTCGATATTGAGCGTTTGAGGTGTAATGGTTGATCGGTGTACGTGAAACGAAATATTCAGTGTGGTTGATGTATCAAATGGATTGGGCATTCCTCTGCCTGGGTCGGTATCGAGTTTAATCGAGGAATTGCACTGATGGCAGCAGGGAACAAGATTTTTAAGAGATACCGCAAGATAGGGATATCGCGATTTCGGTAGGAAGTGATCTAAAGGGGGGCGTAGTTCTAATGCACCTTTAACGCCAGAGTGATGATAGTTAATATGGTGGAGTTGGCAGTAGGGGCAGATTCTAAGATTGTGACGGTCTACCAGCTTATAAGCATTCCAACTACCTTTTTTTTCAATGAATTTTTTATAATTGAAAAGTGACTCCAGTTTGATTATTAGATTTTCAAATTCCGGTAAGCGTTTCTTGGATTTAGGTCCTGGTCTTTTCTTTAGGTACAGATGAAAGTTTGGCGCGACAGCTTCAAGTTCATCAATCACGTGCCATAGTTGTTTGGCATCGCCGATGAGGATCGAGTCTCTTTGCCTGATTAAAATTTCCATCAGGTCCTTGGTGAAAGCGGGATAGTCGCTGCCGTAGGGCGTCGGCCAAGCCTTGACGCCGGCGTCAAAACGCGCTGCCATAGTTTTTAGGTGGAGAGAAATATCAATAGGCTTTAGGAGGTTAGTCTTTAGCACGGTTAGCCTCGTCAACCAAAAGAAGCCGTCGTTCAATATGTTCTCGCACGTCTTGATTGGCTAGGGTTTCGGCAATTTTAAAAGCTTCCTTTAAGTCATCCGGGTTAGGTGCTGACTGCTTTAGAACGTCTGATATTTTTTTCAGGAGTTCTGTGCTGAATTTTCCGGTAAATTCTTCGACGTTGAATACATCAGTCAATGTCTGTTTTGGACTATACCCAAAAGCATTTTTTAATACCTTATCGTTTAGATCAAAGAGCCTGCCAGCAGGAGTGTCTGTCGCCACAATTAATGAGTGAGTAGAGATGACCACTGTTACTTTTTCAGAAAGCTGATAGAAGTCAGTGATAAAGGAGATGAGCCCGGAGATGTATTCTCGCTGCCATCGCGGGTGCATGAACATCTCACCCTCATCAATACAGATAATAAGCGCGCAAGCCTCAGAACTTTGCTCAAACCGCCCTAACGTCAATGCGATGGCGCAATATAAGGACATCATGCTGGCTTGCCCAGAGCTTAGCTCCCTGAATGACCAGCGTATAAAGCCCAGTGAGGTGAGCGTAGCAAAACTACCCTCATTGCAGCGAATCATTTCTCCGAAATGTTCATCTATATAGGATATGCTTTTTTTTAGGCTGCGCTTTGTGTTGCCATCAAACAGTGTTGAAATAAGCTCAAAGCACTTTCTTGCTTCGGCCCGCTGGCTATTCATCACTCGGCTTTCTTTCAGGAATGGCATGTCAGGCCATTGATTGCTAAGTTCATTGTCCTCTGGGCTGTGGGACGCATCCGTCTGCATCATACTGTCGATAAAGTCATACAGGTGATCAGCGGTATCGTAAGTCGCACTGGTAGTAATAAAGTACGCTAGCATGAATTTAATGTGTGGCAAAAGTCGAGCGTCAAGTTCTCCTGCCCTGCGCTTGAAATAGTTGTCTCGACGACTCATTAGCTCGCGCTGTTTCTCTGATCCATAGAGCTTTATCAATTCCGAGATTGTCGGGATGGATGCTGTGAGGCTGACCTTTGCATTAGAGATAAAAGCGGCTCGGCCTTTGAGGTGTGGAAAGGCCAAAAATGTAGACACAGGGTCAAAACTAATCTGGCCTGAAAATTTTGGGCTGACATCTTTGACACCTTTGGCGGCGAGACGGGCTCGACGTGAAAACTCAAATGGTGATGTCGTGTAGAATGCAGTTTCAACTTTCGGTGGCTTGGCATCGGTTATTTGAACGCCTTCACCCACTACAGCGAAATTTTTCAGTGAGGTTCCAACGGCCAGTCGCAAGCCCGAGTCGTCTTCCCAGAGAATACTCAATTTCGATTTTTCCGTCCAGCGCGCCATGCCTTGGCACAGCGCCAAGAGTAACTCTGTTTTTCCACTGCCGTTCTCACCGAACAGCGTTGTGAATGAGGCTATGCGAGGACTTGCAGGACGTGATTCACTTGGCAAGCGAGCGATATTCACTGTCCGTTTGATTTTCGAACTTGCCCCTGTGTTACCGATATTGATTTCAACGTCTGGAGAAAATTGCAATAACGTAGGGGTGTCTGCGTCACCTGGAAAAAAAACAGCATGAATTCTAAAAGTATTCAAAAAACACCGCCATGTTTATGTGTGGTGTGGCACGCTCATTGCCGTGTATCTTACTGCTTCTTTCCAATATTGTAAATTTTCCGTTGCTTGAGGGGCGAGGTGTTTCTGGCCTTATTGATGAGCCGACCTATCATGGCTTTCGTGTTGTATAAGAATGGCGCTACGAAGGGTTCAATTTCAGCTTGATATGATAACGGCACAAGAATTAATTTTCTTAAGTCGCATGCGTTATTTAAGAGGCTGTCCAGGAATGTGGAGTGTGCTCGTGTTTTTTAACACTGATTTAACTGCGGTTGTCAGTGGGCAGCTAGCCCGAGATAGCGTAATCATAATGGTCATCCATAGCTCAGCGCAGTTTCATCTCATCCGTTATTCTCTTAAGCAACGTCGGGATGGTCGGTTGGCTCCGGCTTCGTCTATGGAGGCAAAAAAGCAGATGCAGACGACCACCGGGTCGGGAAGGGCCGTGCCGTAGGTGTTGGGCAAGGAGGAGTAAGCACAGTAATCGGAACTGGATGTACAACCGGAAACACAGTCGCAGGACGGCAAAACGCATTTTCGTCCTTGAGGTGTTGATTGGATGAGCAGTGGAAATACGACATACGATCGAAATCAGGCGTCGATTGAATGTGCTGGATTTTTAAGCGAGGAGTGCGATGGAGAAGTAGAGCGGGTAGAGGGAATCGAACCCTTACTCCGGTGGAATCACTTAGTGGTGTGTAGTTGTGTAAAGGATGAATGGTCTTACGCCCCGTTGAAATCATTAAGATAAGTTCTTTAACTGGTATTTTAGCCGCTTTTTCCAATGCGAACTTAGGTGCAGCTTGGAAGCGGCATTTCGTTCATTGATATGGCTCAGCCGCGAGCCCAGTTAGGTTGGGTCATGCTCATTGAACCTGTGATCTGTCCCGTTGATCATTAGATGGACAGATTTCAGCGCCATCACCAGCAGAAATCAGCTCATGAGTCCGAATGTCTCTACTGGTTCGTCCTCAGTGTATGTTCGCGTGCTAACGAATGGTGATAAAGAATTTCTGATGCTCGGCTATGTCAGTAAGGCCGAGAGTGTCAATGAAGCGATAGCTTGAACTTAGTGACTCATCTTCGAGACTCTCAAGTTTTCCGTCTGAAAGGTACTTGTGCTGCTCAATCTTCATGTAACCTTTGATACGTGGGGTGCTAAATTTGATGGTGGTGGCTTCTAAATCAATTGACTCAATTTTTTCTTCGTAGGTAGATCTGATGTAGCGCTGCATATCCCAGAGATGGCTCAAAATAAAATTTGTATCGCCATCGCTTCGAGATACGATATGTCTCAGCATCGTGTTGTTAAGTATGGCGGTTGCGCGATCCTGGAAAAAAGCCCCCATGCTTTGGGATGTGATTATCAAGAAGTCGACCGTGATGCAATAGCCTGTTGGGAAGAGTCTGTTGAAGTCGAGATGAGCAAAGTTTTTCTGGATTAACACTTGCAAAAGCTCAATGCCCGGAGCTGTTTGCAAGAAATCCTTTAATTTTTCAGTTTGCTCTAGCGCTTTTGTTATGGCGCCTTTCTTACCTTTTGATTTTAAATACTCTTTGGCCCACGTAGCGGGTAGATTGTTTTTCACCTCGCAAGCAAATGCATGAAACCCCAGCGATGGCTCGTAAGATAGTGCGAGAACGTCGATGTCGGGCAGGGATGTGTCGTAGCTTTGAAGAAGAATTTCTTTTTCAGTTTTAAAATTTCTGAACTGAGAAAATAATTGAGATACTTCCTCTACTAAAGCGTCGCCGATTATGCCGGCGAATTGACCAGAGAAATGATCGGCGTTTCTGCCAGCACAGTGCTTCAGTATCGACGAAATGCCATCCTTCAAAGAAAAGCTGAAAGGTAATAAGAAATATTTATTTTGTTTTGGTATGTGGTTGAAAGTTCCGCGCGAGCTGATGGCGATGTCTTTCAAAATAGTTGAGCATTTTTCGAGTGAGACATTGGTGATATTGCTTACTTCGTGGCTGATTTCGGCTTCGGTCAAGGTGATGACACATGATAATTTATTAGCTGAAGCGTGGTATCTTTCGTACATGGCGAATGTCAGTAGGCTGTGATAAACCTTATGGAATTCGCTGTAGCTATAATTCCCCAGGCTGGCTTCGCTATCCTCTGAGATGTAAGAGAAAAATCCCTGTATTTTCTTGTTGGTTCTGAAAGTGATTTCGGTAAGTATTTTTTCCATGTTGGGGTTGTGATAGTCCCAGCGCCCAGTGGTGCTGAGTAATTCGTGGAACTCGTCTTCTGACAAAGATGTTTCGTCCAAGAGTTCTGCTGAGTTGAGTGCAAATAGCTGGTGCTCATATACAATTTGCTCAGAGAAACTAGTATCTCGCAGTTTTATACTTATCGTAGAGTCAATTTTAGACCATTCAACAGCTTCTGTGTTGTCGAACGACAAATAGATAAGATCGCGTATATGATAATACGCTGAAGAAAACGAAAAAATCTTAGGCCAATCCAGCGTCGTAAGGCCCGTGGAAGCGAGTTCAGGTTTGAGGCCATTAATGATTTTTGGCGTATAAATATCAAGAGCGGGACGTAAGCTCTCACCTGCTTCAAAGTTTCCATGGCTGTATTGCTGTTCTACCAGTTCTAACAAAAAATTTAGAGCTACTTCCGTTGGGCCCAACAAGGCAATGTTTTTTTCAAGTTCGGCGTCTATCAGGGTATCGATGTGTGTTCTCAGTTCCATTGATCACCTAGATTTTTCGTTGGAAAATTACTCCGTTGTGCTAATAGCTTAGCAGAAGCGATCAGTCGCCGCTTGTCAAGTATTTATGTCCTGATGTTGGCAGACGTGTCAAGTGCGGAGTTGGGCATCTACAGGTTACAAAAATTCGCATGTTTCGGCGAGGGTATTTCGGGTCAGATATACGATCTGGAAAGTTGCTATATCTGACGACTTTAGGATGGCGTCGTCCAGAAACATGCCTGGGGTGCCTCCAGCACGATGCTCGACACTGTGGGCCGCGATTTCGAGCTGCGGCTCCTGTCGGGTTCGCGGGCCTTCGCTCAACTCTCCTGAGTACTTAAAACCACTAGCTGGTCAGTCGCGACTGGCTGGTATGTGCATTGAGTGCTCCTGAGCGCTCAGTCGTCTAAGTCCGCTCGACCGAGTCTCCGCAGCACTTAGCCCAGCTATAGCAGTCGCCTTACCATTAGCCTCCAGCATTCGATGTCAATGCAGTTGACATAATCGGGATTTTGCACAAAAATGCCGGTTGACAGCCATCCATATCTGCACGCTTTTAGGAGTGCCATGCATGCCCCAAACCCAACATCCAAGTGATTTCGAGCCTAAGTTGACCCCTGAATACCTGGGGATCGTATGCCATAACGTACTGGAAGCGGCCTATCTCGCCCTGGCAGCGGCATCAACGGAAGACGATACGAACTGGACGGTTGGGACATTGCTGTACGGGCGTGTGCATGGTCGTTTTAAAACCATGCATCGTGATAAGTCGATGCCATGGTTCCAGCTCGCCAACAACACGATGGATTACACCCCGAGCGTCAATGGCGTGCTGATGCAGGTCGTTATGGACGATCCTAATGTGCGCAAAAAAGCTCATCGCATGGTGGCTAGTCGAGTCGAGCTGTATCAAGCGAGTCTGCTGGGCCCTTCGAACGATAGCAATTTGACTTGGCGCCTCTATGTCGACAGCGACGGCAATATGGAAGACCCAAAGCTGACGGTGACGGTGCTCGGACTTGATACCAACCTAAATGTCGTTTGCCAGTGGATGCATGACTACACACCTCTTCAGTCCGTTCGTACGATCGATTTGCCCGAGGAAGTGGATATCCCGGAACAATTCCCTATTCGCAGGGACAAAGATGCCGACCGGAATGTACCGATAGACGCTGACCAGATCGATGAATGATAGAAATGGCTTTTTGCCGCTTGGGGATGAGTTTTCCCCGGACAAACTTCGGCTCGCGCGATGCGCTGCGGGCCGTTCACTGGCTGACATCGGCGACCTGCTCGCTGTCACCCGGCAGTACGCTCACAAGCTGGAAATCAATGCGATCCCTTCCTCCACTCAGCTTAAGCAACTGAGCGATTTGCTGGGCGTTGATGAGAGATTCTTTTTCACCCCACGCAGGGGGTCAGTAGACCTTGAACAGTGCCATTTTCGTAGCGTGCGTTCCTCATCGCAAACGCTGAAGAAGACCGTTGCCGCTCAGGTGGAGATGTTTGAGCTGCTGGTCGATGAGCTTGAGCAGGAGGTTGCTTTTCCGCCGGTAAGTTTCAAGCCTTACGACGGGCCGTCGCCTGCGGCAGATGAGATTGAGAGAATCGCTGAGAAATTTCGCCGCGACCATGGGCTGGGCCTAGGGCCTATATCTAGCATGACCAAGTTGGCGGAAAAAGTGGGTGTCCTCGTCGTTAACCTCGCCGATGTCGACGAGCGCGTGGATGCGTTTTCACTGTTCAACAAACGGCCCTTGATCGTTCGTAGCACTGCCAAAAGCAGCCCAGGCCGCCAGCGCTTCGATCTGGCTCATGAGCTCGGTCATTTGGTGATGCATCAAGGCATTGAGACTGGCTGCAGGCACACAGAAGACCAGGCGAATCAGTTCGCAAGCGCGCTGTTGATGCCGCGAGCAAGCTTTGCTTCTGAGTTCCCTGCCATGCGAGGTCGGTACCTCAACTGGCATGCCTTGAAGGAACTCAAGTTGCGCTGGAAGGTGAGTTTCAAAGCGCTGATTTATCGGGGTAGGGCGCTTGATCTGCTCACTGCTGAGCAGGCGAAATCAGGGTTTACCCACCTCAGTCGCAAGGGATTCACCAAGTTTGAGGAATACGACGACCTTCTACCATTGGAGGCCCCCATGCTCGTCCAGCGGGCTTTGGACTTGCTCGACTACACCAGTTGGAAGAAGGTGCTCGGTGCATCAGGACTGACACCTGAATGGGTCAGTGGACGGTATTTGCTGAACATACCGGTTTCCCCGCTTCGACTTGTCAGGACTCATTCCGGATAGGGTTAAAACCGCAGGAACTGTGACGCGTAACGGTGCAGCCGTGGCGCGCTCCAGATCCTGCTCAGGTCATTCAGCCTTCGCATCTTGGATGACCTGGATCCCCAAGGACGAGGATCCCCGATGGACTCTTCCCAAGTCAGTCAGGCTTGCTCTCTGCGTTTGCTGCGCAGACGCGCCACACGTGCCTTCGCGATGATCGATGAGTAGGCCACGCATAGATAAATTCCGTTAGGAAGTTCAGAGAGGTCTAACAGGTGCTGGCCTATGACCGTTGGATCGAATGTCTTGATCGCCTCATTGGTCAGTGCATCGAGGTCGGGCGGGGCGATGCTCTCTTGTGGCTGGCCACTGTAATGGTGACTGCCAGGCTCAAGATATCCCGTCTCGCGCGGAGCGACGTATTCAGCATGCGTCGTGGGTTGTGCTGGTTCTACGGGCGGTGTCGATTGTAAGGGCTGTATCGACTCTAAAGGAGGAGGACTCAGCTCGGGCGATACGTTATGACGTTCAATAGGCGCTTCAACGGCTGGTTGCTTCTCACTGACCATAGTGGGCTCATCAAACATATCGACTGTATTACTCACCGGACGCGATGCCTTCCGAGTCTCTACTACGGCCTCTTCATTACCTGATAGTGCAGGGCGATAGCGAATGAGTAATGTCTGCCCCCAAGCCCCCTTAAACCATTGCCACACTGCCGACTTTTGTTTGCCGGAGAAGATTCGGCCAGACGGGGTAACCTTACCTAGGCCCATGAGTTCAAAGCCTGCTGGCGTGACTTCCAGCGAATCAACCACAGCCCTAGGAGCTTGCCAATAGAGCATGTCTGGGTAGGTAAAGCTCTCAGCACGTCCACCTTGACTGATAGCGTACAGGCGCTTTGCTTCTTGGCGCAGGTAAGTTTCATCTTGGATTTCACCCAAGCATCTGACGTCTGGGTGTGCTGCGCCTATCAATGCACCCGCCATGGTCGCGATCGTATCAGTATCGCTGTTGAGCAAGTTTACGACCTGCTCAATGATCTCCTGGGAGCCTACTCGCTGGCCCAGAAGTGCTGCGACGTTCGCGAAGAGGGCACACTTGAGTCCTGAGCCTCTTTCTTCGGCGCTCAATCCCTTTTCACTAGTGACTGTCTCAACATAAAGCTCAGCAGGTGATGCCGATTTGTTGGCCAGGCAGTTAACCGCGTTACCAACAGAAGCCTCCCATTCAGCCGCAACCTGATCTACTGCAATCTGAAGCGACGTGTTACTAGCCTTCTCCCACGTAGGCGCCCAGAACGTTGCGAGCTCCGAATCGCTTTTGATCAGAGAAGGGATACTCCGAATATCGGATGTAAATTGGAACCACTCTGTTTCACTAGGCACACGTCCGTGTTGGAATACGTGGGCTAGAGAAACTGCATGCACAACAGCCCCCGCGATACCTCGCATGTGGCCATGAGTACAAATGGCGTTGCGAATCACATCAACCAGATAGGAAGGCTTGTTTGTAACGTCTGCAGCGGCCCATACGTGAGGTTGGATGCGCATCGCTGCACCGTTGCCACCACCATTCACATACCCGTTGAAGAAGTTGCTGAACCAGTTCGTGCTCCGATTGCAAAGTGAGCTCGCTGCTGACTTGCTTCCTCGTCCGGCTCCCAACGCATAGACCTGCCAAATAGGCAGTTCTATTTTGGCAAATGCCTCTACATCAAAATATCCTTGACCTGAGATCGCGCGACTGGTCGAAAGACGCAGTTGAGTGTCGTCTGAATAGCTTCCAGCGGGGAGGACGACCTGAGCGCCAAATCTACCGCCAATGATCCTCTGCCATTGCTCCGTTCTGGTTGAGCGTGGCTGACCGAGTCGTTCGCTGACAAGGTTTTCGGAAGCAAGCTCCGTCGGGAATCCCATGGCGTCGCCGTAGGCTGCCCATAGCGCCGAGGAAATTGTGCGTTGCAGCCTATTTTTTGACATTGCTCTACTCACCTGATCCCTTCAAACAGCTCTGGCCTAACCACTACGTTGACAGGGGAATGCCCCGTTGCAGCCATCTGACCCGCTAGCTCGTCACTGTCATTGTCGCAACGCACGTAGATATGTTGCAAATGGTCTGTCGACAGTTCTTGGGGGTACAGGATCTCGGCTTGGTTGCAGGTCGGGAGATTACTCGGATGATTGGCGGGACGATGTGAGTAATTTGCTAGGTACTGATGAATTGGGGTCTGGAATATGGCTTCCAACCCTTCAGGGCCCTTTGCACGCTCGACGTTGGTGTAGATGTTGTTCGTCGTCGTGAACCAGACATCATCGTGAAGCAGTATTTCAGGCGTGAAATCCAGAATGCACCAGAAAAAATCCTTCTCCCTGTGCCAGCTACCGGAGCACGTTCTAAAGAACGCAGTATTGATTTGGCTGACGGAAAGGTTGGCATAATCCAGCCAGGCCCGATCCTTGTCTCGGTAGCGCGCATTAGGTTGGAAGATGTGCTTGAGCTGTTGATCTGCGTTAAGGCGCTGGCGAGATTTGAGCGCCCTTGATGCAAAGAGCCCAAGGGAGCCGCGATTGGTGGTGAAGTGGAGGATGGACTCGATGCCGCGCTCCGCAATAAGCTGCTGAATAGTCATACGTCCCGGCCCTCATACAGATCATCATCTACGAAATGCATAATGTCCGGCGCGTCGGATGGCCTGAATCCAATCAGGACGCTTTCCCTGGCCCTTCCCACGCCCATTGCGACCAGGCGGCGCAGTCGCGCTGATGGTTCGTGTTCTGCCACATCGATTTGATCCTCATCATCAGGCATGTCTACCTGAAGAACAGAACCGTCTAGGCCTATCATGATGACGTGATCGAACTCCAAGCCCTTACTGGAGTGCAGCGTACACAATGCAATGTTCTCAGGCCCATCTGGCCATATAGGAGAGCCGGTCAGATTGACGAAGGGCAGACCCGCACGATTCAGAGCGGGTATCAGATCCCGAAACCAGCCTTTGTAGTGCAAAAACGCTACAGATTGTTGGGTGAGATCAATGTCGCGAAGGAACTCTATCGCTCCGCGTACCTGATTCGGGTACGAGCCTCTCAAGACGATCGGTTTTGGCCCATCAGCCCTTGCGGTGGCGTAATTTGGCATCGTCCCGTTGTCGTCGATCGGGAGCCCTGTGAGCATGGCACTCGCGAACTGAGCAATCTGACGGGTGTTCCGGTAGTTGGTCTGCAGGGTATGGCTCTTTTCCGGGCGCAGGTTTACCCCGACCTCAACCCACGTGAAGTTGCGTGAATAAATGCGCTGAGCACTATCGAGTACGAAGGTCACTGAGGCGTCTGCCGAGCGCTGATTGAGCACCGCTCGTACCTCATTTGCCGAGAAATCCTGGGTCTCGTCCACCACGATTACGTCATATTGCTCAAGCTGGGTGTTGCTTAGGTCGCACGCCAGATCCCCCCAATCTACCCGTTCATGCTCTGCTTTGAATTCAAGATAGGGTCGGATGACGAGCTCAAGGAGCTGCTGCCTGGCCGGACGTTCCATCCGAGGCGTCACGCCTCGTCCATCTCGACGTGCAGACAAGTAGTCGTCCAATTCATCAATGTGGAAACGACCAAGAGCGTACTGAGCTTCCTCAACAACGAATTCAGACTCAAGCCCTGCGGCAGCCGCGAGTCGTCGGAGATGGGCTGATGCAACTTCCAGATCGAGAATGTTCCGGGCGCCGGTCAATCGCTGGGCCCACTTGTTGAAGGTGGCAATTTCCAGCGAAATGAGAGGCTCTTGACCCAGTTGCCGTTCGGTGAGTTCGTTGATGTAGCCCCGAAGCGTTCTGTTGAATGTCAGAACCAAGACTTTGACAGGTCGAGGTTCGACTTGCCGCCGCGCGCGATTTAAATAGAACGCCACGCTAGTGCGTAGCTTGAGGAGGGCTGTCGTCGTCTTCCCACTTCCCGCAGCCCCTCGAATCACATCAACACCAGAGGTGACTCGGGAGAACAGCGCAAGCTGCTCAGCCGTGGGTATAACGTCGATCAGCGCCTTCATCTGTCTATTCCATCCATGGGAAAGCTCGAATCCTATCACCAAATAGTGGCGTTACAGTGGCACATATCAATATTTTGTAAAATCGAAGGATACGATCAGTTTGTAGCGTCCGAAACGCCGCTATCTGTCAGATGTGGACATCTGCTACGAAATTTATTTACGGGTCTACACGGCGATTTGGGCCGAGGCGTCGGCAGTGCTGAGCAGGCCGTAGAAGCTCCCCGTACCACTACCACATGCCATGCTCATCAACGAGCTCGTAATTTTTGCCTGAAGCCATTGCTACAGTTTCTGTCGCATGTGTGTTGTTCCCTGCTTCTGGGCGGCGTAAGGCAACGCATCCGGTCAATTTCAGGTCAGGCTTGGAACTCCGCTCGCTATCAGCCCCAGCACTGTACGGTAGCTCGATAGTCATCTTCGATTCTTTTGAAATCAAAAAACTAAGTTTACCTACCACCAATTCACTGCCTCACCGACAAGTAGGGCAGGCTTACAGCCAGTAACTTGTGTGAGTGAATAGTCCTGCATGGGAGGACAATAGGGTCAAGTTTTTAGTCGCTGTAGCGCGTTGAGTACCCCCCGAAGTTAGTGAATGTCAAATCTTTGCATAAACCCTCTAGGTCGCCATAGATCAATTTTGAGCCGACATTCATCAGGATTAACTGTGAGAATATGGTGGCGATACTTCGTTTGTTTATGATGATCTTGTAAGCCACTTCTTGCGGGAAAATAATATCTGCTTTGGTGCCGATGGTAAATATTCCGCTCTGCGCTCTTAAGCGATCGTTGAAATAGTTTGGTGTAAAGAAGCAAAAACCATTTTCGCGGGCTTGCTCAACCTCATCGAATACGTTTTCTGGCAACGAGTCAGCTTCAATCCAAATGTCATTTCTTTGTTCATCTGGCGGTATGACAAAAACAGCCGCATCATGCTCCACAATGCCGATGTTAAAGTCGGTGTCTACAGGGATAGTGTCAGCGTCAGAAAATTCATCTACTAGGTGTTGGTTTTCAATTAATGAACGTTTCTTATATTTCACGCTGTCCAGTGCGAAATACAATGCGACTAAAGGTGAGAGCGACCAGTCTACCAGCCTTGTTGGCATGCCGTAGTGTTGCGCAAGGGCGAGGGTGTCCCAATTCGTCTGCGATGTCATCGAATTGTAAGCATGCCGTTCAGCATTGACTTTTCTGAACGCCTTACTAGCCCGGTCAATTAACTCGCCGGATCTTGTACTCGGGCTTCTCGCGAGGGATGATATGATAGGCCAATTAGCGTTGGCTTGGCCTCTGTAAGCAGTGCCATGAACAGTATTGGTTTCTTTATTTATTTCGACGATGGCGTCGATGTACTCGCTAAGGCTCTTCACTATGATTGTTTTTTTATACATGCGTGACTATCTCCTGCGTTGTTGAAAGTTATATATGATAAAGGCAGTTATTAAAACACCTGGTTGGCATCGAATGGTTTGACGTATTGCAGGATTTTAGCGCTGGGTTATGATTTTTGCTAGAGGCAAAAATATGTTGGGTGCTTTTGACCGCGCGTGGATCGAAGGCTTCCTCCTGCGGTAATCGAAAATACAGATATATGTATGTACGGGGTGGGGAGGTCGTACTATCTGATCTGTCGCCGTGTTGGCAGAGTTGCTTGTGACCTAGTCCCTAGGGAAACTCAGAAGAAGACTTCCAAATTTGGCAGAATGCCTGATCTCAACCACCGAGACGCCTAATGAAGCAAATGTCCTTCGCCGATGCCGAATACGTCGACAAACTTAAGCAAACCCGCCGCGGGCGCTTCCTCATCGAGATGGATCAGGTCGTGCCATGGGCACGCTTGATCAAACTGATTGAACAGCACTATCCGAACGGCGAAGGCTGTCGTCCGGCGTATCTGTTGATGGCCATGCTGCGGGTTCACTGATGTAGAACTGGTTCGGTTATAGCGACCTGACGACGGA
Organism: Pseudomonas sp. RGM 3321; assembly: GCF_022836805.1. Taxonomy (NCBI): domain Bacteria; kingdom Pseudomonadati; phylum Pseudomonadota; class Gammaproteobacteria; order Pseudomonadales; family Pseudomonadaceae; genus Pseudomonas; species Pseudomonas sp. RGM 3321. Next base: position 10,448 of record NZ_JALHBH010000109.1, on the reverse strand, counting down.
AGAATAGCTCTATGAAACCAATATCCTGCGCCAGTTTGCCGGGCTGCACCTGGATCGGATTCCGGACGAAGCCACGATCCTCAACTTCCGTTGGCTGTTGAAAAAACATGAGCTAGCGGGTGGTATTTTGCAGGTCATTAATGGCTACCTGGGCGACCGTGGTTTGTTGCTGCGCCAAGGCACCGTGGTCGATGCGACGATCATTCATGCGCGGAGCTCGACCAAGAATAAGGAAGGTAAGCGCGACCCTGAAATGCATCAAACAAAGAAAGGAAATATGTATTTCTTTGGCATTAAAGCGCACCTCGGTGTCGATGCCGAATGGGGTTGATGCACCGCGCGGTGAGGCTTTGATTGAGGTCTGGGTTTGGAGCTCTTTGGAGCGTCGTCGGAAGCATTCTTGCCTCGTGTGACGGCTTTCAATGAGTGACCTTTGATCGTGTCTCCTTGAGTATCCCGCGGATGCTCAGTCTCTTATCTCTCCTTTTATTGTTTATTGGCGCTCACCATAGTTGTGTTCGCTGGCCTTGATTGGCGTTCGATCATCTGGATTCGTGCTCATTGACCTGGATTGGTATTCGCCGATTTGGGGAGAGAGAGTGTGCGGTTGGTTCTAGTCAACAAAGGTTGGTGGGGAGGAGGGAAGGAATTGGTTTCAAGCTGCACCTTGGTGCGGATTGGCAGCTAATCAGAATGCCAATGCGTACTTGGGATTCAAGGCTGAAAGCGTGGGCTTTGAGGGTGTTTCTTGGGGAGGGAAGTGCGCTGCCTACTCGGGGTCAAGGAGCCCTGATGTGGGGCTAACAGCTTAATAATAAAGGAGAAAATATGGAGCGGGTAGAGGGAATCGAACCCTCAACTAAAGCTTGGGAAGCTTTCGTTTTACCACTAAACTATACCCGCTCTGGGACCTGCTCTGAGCGGCTGACTTTGTACCAGAACCCTGCCTTGATTTGAAGCGCTAATTTCACCGCGCAGCGATTTCCCTCCTGATCACACCCTCGCACACCCCCCGCCAGATGCACATGCGTGTGGGCTGACGGAGAGGCGTTCACGTGTTTCAGAAGGCGAAAGCATGGTGGCCCTGAACCCGGTTGTAGACGCTGGATGAGGCTTGTGCCGGTTGCAGGAAGTTCATGAGCGCCTGTTTCGAGTCGCGGCAGGCGGCCTTGTGTTCCATGTCCAGGAAGTGGCCTGTGGCTTCGATGGTGCTGAAGCTGCAGTTCTGCAGGTATCGGGAGAACTGCGCGGCGTCGTTCGCGGAGGTGTACTCGTCCCAGGCGCCATTGATGAACAGAACCGGGGCCTTGATGCGCTTTCCTGCTGTCAGGTAGTTGTCCGGGTCAAGCTCCAGTACCTGACTGAAGTGATAGTGCATCTGGTCATATTCATGACCGTCCAGGCTGCTGACGTGGCGATAGTTGACGCGCTTGAACAGCGACGGCAGGTGCTTGCCGATAGTGTTGTTGATCAGATGCCCCATGTCGTAACGGCTATGTGCGCCGAGGTAATCGAGGCCTTTGTCCAGGTACTCGCGCATGGCACCGTTGATGACCGGTGAGAACGAGCTGATGACCGCGCTTTCGATACGTCTTGGTTGATGCGCCAGCGCAACCAGCGTAGCTGCGCCGCCCCAGGAGAAGGACAGAACGTGCTCGGCGTTGAAATGGTCGATCAGTTCCAGCAAAAGCTGACCTTCCTCTTCCCGGGTCAGTGGCGCGCCGTGCACGTTGTGCGGCTTGGACCTGCCCGAGTAAGGCTGGTCATACAGCACCACGTTGAATGTGGGGTAAAGGTTGCGGACGGTCTGAGCAAATGACGCGGTGGTGGCCAGTGAGCCGTTGACCAGAATGATGGTCTTTGCGGCGGCATCGGTGTGATAGAACTCGGTATAAACCCGAAACTGTCCTTGTATGTCCAGCACTGCTTTTTCTGGCGACATAGGTGTAACTCCTGGCGTAAACAGGTAAGCGTGCACATAACGTTGCACGAGTTTCGTGACAGGCAGGCGATAGCCGATTAAAGGCCCATGTCGATCCGATAAGCTGCTCGACAGGTATTGTTATTGGCGGGCAATGTGTCGCGAGCCAGCGGCTCGATACGACAAAGTGTTTCTTGAAATAATGGGTTGACTCATCAGTCGCATAAGGACTGATAATCCCAGTCAAGCAGTCGATCCGTTTACCCGCAAGTGCCATTCGTACCTTGTTTGCGTAATCCGCCAAACGGTTGTGACTTTTCAGAACAGGCTGATTTCCGCAGCGTGCAACGCTCGATAGCTGCCGGGTGCCAAGGTGGAGTCCAGCGCCAGCTCGCCAATATTCTCCCGGTGCAGGCGCAGCACTTTGTTATCGAAGTGACCGAACATCCGTTTCACCTGGTGATAACGACCTTCGACAATAGTCAGGCGTGCGCTACGTGGCCCCAGCAGGGTTAATTGCGCCGGTTGCGTGGTGATGTTCTCAAATGAAAAATACATTCCAGCAGCGAAGGTGGCCGCGTAGCGTTCGTCGATCGGTTGTTCGGTCTCGACGTAATACACTTTGGGCATTTTGGTCTGCGGCTGGGTGATGCGTCGTGACCATTGACCATCGTTGGTAATCAGCATCAGGCCAGTGGTGTTGAAGTCCAGTCGCCCGGCGATATGCAGCTCGTGTCTGTCAGGCTCGTCCAGCAAGTCGAGGACTGTCGGGTGCTGTGTATCAACTGTCGCGCTGACGCAGCCTTCAGGTTTGTGCAGCATGAAATAGCGGGCAGCTTTGCCGGCTTGCAGTATTTCCCCGTCGAGCGCTACGCAACTGAACTCGCGGACTTCGTGGTGCGGGTCGCTGGATGTTTGCCCGTCTACCTGCACCCGCCCGCTGGCCAGCGCCAGGCGCACGCTTTTGCGATTGAGGCTTGGCAGGTTACTGAGGAAGCGATCAAGACGCATGGCGATAGTGGCTGGCAGGGGATGGGTGGCGCATCTTACTCGTTGATCCGGTCGGCAGGCTGGCCGGATGCGGCCTCCTGGATCCCTGCGCAACGCGGACACAGACACGCCTTGTCGCGAATGTCCGCAGACAAGGCTTCAAGCAAAGCAGGGTCGATGCTTTCCGAAAAGCACCAGCAGGCCTGGTCTGCCGTACGCGGGTCAGCCAGGCTGCACTGGTTGCTGAAGCCGCACAGAGGGCAAAGGCGGGTGTCGTTCATGGCGATTGTCTTGCTCGATGATAGGGGCAGTTGGTTCAGGCGCTTCTGCCAATTGGCTATGTTGCAGGGGGATGATAAACCGGTGCGCGGCGCAACAGTGCAGATATTGCTGCGCACCGGCAGTGCACCAGCAGCACCCTGTCGTAATGAATGCCCTGTGTCGACAGGCTGTTGAACAGGTCGCTCAACGACGGGGGCGTCTTGCCGAAGCGGTTGCGTACCGTCAGTACATCCATTGGTGTTGGCGGTAACCAGCCTTTGAGGGGCGATGCGTTCGAGTTGCCTACCACCCGTGCAATATCGTCATAAGTTTCGTCACTGGCTGTCTGGAACTTGGACAGGCTGTAGTTTTTCAGCCTGCCAGGCAGCGACGTGCCCGCGAGTATCTTGTCAGTCATCAGCAATGGCTCATGCGCGACGACTGAGTGCATCAGAATATTTTCCGCTGTATTAGAGATGGCAAACGGCCGGGCATTCTTATTGACGATACGGTGCAATTTGGGATCGACCAATTCATAACCATGCGGCGCGTAGGTTCGGATCTCTATGCCGTTGGGGATCTTCACTGTTGCAGCCCACGGCGTGTAGTACCCGTGGGTGCTGACCACCAGTGTCCGCGCCTGACCTCTGTCCGACGTCCAGAGCAGGAAATGGCGGCCCAGCTTCCAGGCATGAACCGGCACCAAACCGGGCGACGCTATGCTGGCGATAGTCCAGCGTTTTAGCAGGGCGTCGGTATGAAAGAATTTTTCCAGTCGTGTCTGGCGCGGTTTTAATGGCCGCGCGCCTAAACGGCTGGAGCCTCGTGAGCCACCGGACAACGCTAAAAACGCCCCCGCCGTATGACCAGCAGGTTTGACGATTTTAGTCAGTGTGCGTACTAGTCTGGGTGTCTGCGGCCCAAGCTGTAACAAGCCCAGCGATAATGTTGCCAGCAGCGCCTGATTCCTTTCTGCGTAACGACTGCCCGGCAAATGCGCGGAGGCAACGCTCAGTGCAGTGAGGCCGACTTCCGCTGCCAGCGACGCAACAAATGCCGGTGTCAGCAACAGAGACATGGGCACCAACAAACGCTGTAAGTGGTGTAGGCGGTCTGTCCAGTACGCCAGCGAAACCTGTGCGGAGGTCACGATCTGCTCCTCTGCATCATCCAGCGAATTCTGTTTCAGGAGTTGATGCAGATAACCGAACGGCGAACCCTCCAGCTTTTTTTCACACAATGAGTGGTGCAGGGCTTTTCGAGCGTCAGGGTTGTACAGCGCATCTGTCCACGGGCGCAAAATGGAGGCAGGCGGACTGGGAGCCTGAACGCCGCCCCATAGCTTGAACAGGTAGTCCAGACGTTGGTGATGGCGCACAGGAACGTAGCGCATCACGGCTTCACGCCAGTCCGTGTGGGTGGTCTTCAGGTTCAGATAGCGTTCAAGTGCATCGTCGTCCGTAAACTCGATAAAGGCTTCGGGATACCCTGGCTGGTAGAGCACCTTCGGTTTACCGGGTTGCTCAAGAATCAACAGCCCGGTGTATTGATGTTCCATGCCGTCGATCAGCGAGCCCTGAATGAAGAAACCAAATGCCAGCCAGTGATGTGGCGCAGAGGGGGCGAGGGCTTCGACGACTTGATCGAAGCCGCTACGTTTGAGGCTGCCGCGCTTCAGGCTGATCAGCGCCTGATGGATAAAGGCTGATTTGAGTGCCTGTTCGATGGCTTCTTTTTGTTGTCCCCAGAATTCTTGAATACGTGTGGTCATCCAGCTCAGGAAATCGAATGCCTTGATATAGTCTTCAAGTGCCTGCGGCGTGATCGCCAAACTCTGGCCCTGAGCGCGTACGCCCTGGCCGGTGGTGTCGAGAAAGACCTCTGTAATACCGTCGTGATCAATATAGCCCTGGGGAGCATCCACCCGGTAGTTGATCACCAGCGCTTCGCTCAGGCTGATCGGTTTTTCATCGGGCATGTGAATATGCGTGGCTGGATTGCGGGCTCCGCCCAGAGGGCTGAACAATTTACCGGGTTGATAGGCGATGAACACGTGGTCGGGGTTGAGCGTCAGCCCGTGATGTTCCAGCAGATAAGTTGCCATGACCTGCGCAGCCATTCTGGAGGCCGAGGGGATGTATTCCAGAAGGTCAGGGGCGGTCTGCCAGAGGTCTACCGCCCCGGCCAGCTTGAGGCTGCGCGACACAGTCTTGAGCAGGTCGATGTTCTGGCTGTTTAGCTGTGCCTCGGCGAATAATGCCTGGGTCAGTTCGGTAAAAACGTCTTCCGCGAGCAGCGGCGCACTGGCAACGATGCCTGTGTCCTGATCAAGCGCATGCAACGCGTAGCCATAGAGCCTTGAGGCATTCAGGGCCTCCAGCAGCCTGTTGGTCATCTGGTCCGGATCATCGCTGATGTATTCGATGACTTTGCCCTTGGCACCCAGTATGTGAATGAAACAGTGGGAGGTGGTTTTCGACCTGACCTGAAAAATTCCCGGCACCGTTTCGCCGTTGAGTGACAAGACTCGAACCTCGGATTTCTCACCGCGGCGGCTCTGTTCCAGTGTCGCTATGTCGCTTGGGAATTCGCTGAGCCCCAGGGCGTCCAGCGTCAGGAAATAGCCGTCACGGCTGATGTGCCCGTGGAAGAGCTGGCGAGCCAGCGCATCCAGAAAACCCAACCGAGACAAAGTGCGGCAGGTGACTGTGTATCGTGTCCTGAAAGCCTCCAGAGTCATGCTGTAGTCGCGATCCAGCGGTGTCTCGCTGAGCCACTTGACCACCTGCCTTGCGCTCAGTGACGGGGCTTCCTCGGACAAAGGCGTGTCGATGATTTCACTGCGATACAGGGCCACGAACTGTTCTGGATCGAAGACCGCCAGTGCTACGTTGGTCAGCGACATGTCAATGCTGTAACGCTCATGCCCCTCGTCGTTCAGTGCGGGCAGGGTCTGCGTGCTGAACGTGATCCGCAGCGTGTCCGGGTCCAGCGTCTTGCCGGTCTTTTGTTTGAGCAGCATGACGAGTTGTTGGCGGACATAGTGTTTTCGAGTCGGCGGGAAGTCCATATCCAGCTGGCAGGCTTCAAGGAGCAAGGCCGAGTTGGCGATCAGATGGAAGCCCGGGCTTTTGCGCAGTGCGTCGAGCGTGCGTTCGATGCGTGCGGTCGTATCTTGCGTATCGTGCTTTTCGGCCAGCGGCGGCAGTGGCTGTTCACAGGGTGGAAACTGGAGCGCAGGCAGTGCAAAGGGCACCCAGGCATTGAGCGTATCGTGTCGGTTGTTACTGTACTCTGGCAGCAGAACGCTTGGCTGTTCCAGCAGAAACGATGAGGCTTTAAAGAGGGTGTCCTGGCGAAGCGGACTCCAGATGTGGTTCATGACGGCCGGTCGAAGTGAGTGGATGCGCACTATGTCGGCAAGGCCGTCCGAACATGACATAACTATGTAGTAGTGACAGGGCTTTTGAAGCAACAGAGCCGTTTCAGACAGGGCGGCACGTCAGAGCATGCCGCCTTTTCGCTTACATCTGTTGCAAGTGGGCACGCCAGCCGCCGAGGTGGCTGATGTCGCGAGCACCTGTCAGGCCGTAGGCTTCACAGATAAACCCGGTCTCCCAGCGACCATCGGCCAGTTGCACCTTACCCAGGCCCAACGGTGCCGGAATGCCGGTCAGAAACGACCCCAGCTCGACACTGGGCAACTCCCAGACTTCCACCTCAATGGCCACACCGTCTTCGGCCACCCGTACCATCCCTGGACGAAATGGCGGACCACCGGCCAGCGCGAACAACTTATAGTCGGCTGAGCTGTGTGTGGACTCCAGCAAGCGGGCACCGCGTCGCTTGAGCTGCCTGTTCAATGCCAGTCCGTCCAGGTGCGCGCCGCAGACCACCAGCCGGGCCATATCGTTACCTGCTGCGCTCTTCGGCGCGGGCAATCGAGGTGCTTCACCGCCGATCAAAGGCAGTTCGGTGTGCCGCTGGAAAGCATCGGCCAGGCTGAGCAGGTATTGATCGGTGAATGCCCGTCCGAACAACGTAATGCCCCACGGCAGGCCGTTGCTCATGAAGGCGCTGGGTACGGCGATGGCGGCGTAGTCGAGCAGGTTGACGAAATTCGTGTAATAGCCCAGCTCCGAATTGCGCAGCACCGGCTCGGCAGCCAGTTCTGCTGAAGTTACCGGGCGGCCGATGCTCGGCGTTACCACACAATCCAGCCCCTCAAGCGCCCGATCGCACATCGCCTTGAGCGCCTGCAGACGGTATTGCGCCCGAAACGTATCGACCCCGCTGACCTGGGGTGCCTTGGCCAGCACGTCGCGAATCACCGGTAATACCGCGTCGGGATGCTCTTCCATTAATTGCCCGGCTACGCTGTAGCGCTCTGCCACCCACGGGCCCTCATACAACAGCCGCGCAGCTTCGAGAAACGGCGACAGGTCTACCGTGACCGCTTCGCCGCCCAGCGCAGTGAGATGGGCGATGGCCGCGCTGAACAGCCTCTGTCCTTCGGTACAACCAAAGAATTCCAGGTCTTCAGCGCGCGGTACGCCGAAGCGAAACGGCCGAGGTGCGCCGAAAGCCGAAAGGTCATTCCACTGCGGGTTGTATCGGCTGTACTCATCGCGTGGATCAAGCGTGGCAACCAGCCCCAGCAGTTGGCTGGCTTCCCTTGCTGTGGCAGTAAAGATCGACACGCAATCCTGCGTACGGCAAGCGGGTACGACACCTGCGGTGGAAATCAGCCCCTTGCTGGCTTTCAGCCCCACCAGATTGTTCAATGCTGCGGGCACGCGGCCCGAACCCGCCGTGTCGGTGCCCAGCGAGAAGCTACTGACTTCCAGCGCGACGGCCAGTGACGAACCAGCGCTTGAGCCGCCGGACGGGTACTCTTTCAAGACACTGTTAGGGCAGGCACCGTAGGGTGAGCGGCTGCCATTCAGGCCGGTGGCGAACTGGTCCAGATTGGTCTTGCCCATGGGCACCGCACCCAGCGCGATCAATTGCTCGACGATGGTCGCCGAGCGCTCTGGCATGTAGGCATACGCCGGGCAGGCAGCGGTGGTCGCAATGGCGGCCAGATCAATGTTGTCCTTGATCGCGAAGGGCACGCCGTACAGCGGCAGGCTATGAATATCGCGATTTTCCAGCGCGGCCAGATAGGGCTCCAGTTCAGCCGGGCTTAGCAGGTGAATGAACAGGTGATAATCCGCGTTGAGCGTTGCGGCTTTTTCACGTAGCGCCAGAATCAGCTGGCGTGGGGAAATCTGGCCGGACAGGTAAGTGGTGCGTACGGTATCCAGGCGCAGGTCATTGGGCAGTGCTGTGTCGTTCATGACGCGATTCCATTGAAAGTGAAAAATTGGAAAAGTTGATTGGTTCAGCCTGCTGCCAGCACCACCACCCGTTGTCCGGCGCGTACTGCCGAGCCGGGTTGCACCCGGACCTCCTGCACCACACCTGCGACCGGTGCGAGCAGGGGGATTTCCATTTTCATGGACTCCAGAATCACCAGCACATCACCTGCTTCGACACGCTCACCGGGTTGCACCTGGACCTGCCAGAGATTGCCTGCGATGTGGCTGTCGACGCCTTGCTGGCCTGTTTTCAGAGGCAATTCTTCGGTGTTTGGGGCGACGCCTTCATCGCTCTGGAAGTCGGCCTGGCCGTTGGCGATCCAGCGTTCGCGTTCGGCGTTGAACGCGGACTTTTGCTGAGCACGGAATGCTTTAATGCCGTCGGCTTCGCGGGTCAGAAAGGCCTGGTAGTCGGCCATGTTCAAGGTGCTGTGTTCGATGTTCAGATCGAAGCGGCCCAGCGGGAAATCGCGACGGATGCGTAGCAATTCGTCGGCGCTGACCGGGTAGAAGCGGATCTGGTCAAAAAAGCGCAGCAGCCACGGTTTGCCCTCGAAGGCGGCAACGTCGCGGTAGCGATTCCACATCTGCAGCGTGCGTCCGACGAATTGATAGCCGCCGGGGCCTTCCATGCCGTACACGCACATGTAGGCACCACCGATGCCGACTGAATTCTCGGCGGTCCAGGTGCGCGCCGGGTTGTACTTGGTGGTCACTAATCGATGACGCGGGTCCAGCGGCGTGGCGACCGGTGCGCCGAGGTACACATCGCCCAGCCCCATGACCAGATAACTGGCGTCGAACACCGTACGCTGCACCTCGTCAAGGTTGGGCAGGTCGTTGATGCGCCGGATGAACTCCAGGTTGCTCGGGCACCACGGTGCGTCCTTGCGCACGGTGGTCATGTACTTCTCTATGGCCAGCTGACAGGCCGGGTCATCCCAGGACAAGGGCAGATGGACGATGCGCGACGCCACTTGCAGGTCTTTCGCTGCGCACACTGCGTCCCACTCTCCAGCGACGATGTCGAGCAATTGCCGAAGCGGCAGTTGCTCGGGGCGGTAATGGACTTGCAGCGAGCGAATACCTGGCGTCAGGTCAATCACGCCCGCCAGTTGCTTGGCCTCCAGCGCCAGCATCAAGGCATGGCCGCGCAGGCGCAGCACCAGATCCAGCTCTGGCGCACCGATTTCCAGCAGCAGATGGGTATCGCCGGACAGGCGTGCGACCAAGCGTTTATCGTCCTGACCTATGTCGAGAATGACCGGAGAGGGCAAATCCTCTATCCGCACAGCTTCGCTCCCACGGATGTTTGCGGGGCCTTGTAGGAGCGGACTTGTCCGCGAAGAGGGCGGCACAGCCGATGGATTTCCTGCGTCAGGAATATAGCCTTCGCGAACAAGTTCGCTCCTACTGGAGTTTGCGATGCCTTGTAGGAGCGGACTTGTCCGCGAAGAGGGCGGCACAGCCGATGGATTTCCTGCGTCAGGAATATAGCCTTCGCGAACAAGTTCGCTCCTACTGGAGTTTGCGGGGCCTTGTAGGAGCGGACTTGTCCGCGAAGAGGGCGGCCCAGCCGATGGATTTCCTGCGTCAGGAATATAGCCTTCGCGAACAAGTTCGCTCCTACTGGAGTTTGCGATGCCTTGTAGGAGCGGACTTGTCCGCGAAGAGGGCGGCACAGCCGATGGATTTCCTGCGTCAGGAATATAGCCTTCGCGAACAAGTTCGCTCCTACTGGAGTTTGCGGGGCCTTGTAGGAGCGGACTTGTCCGCGAAGAGGGCGGCCCAGCCGATGGATTTCCTGCGTCAGGAATATAGCCTTCGCGAACAAGTTCGCTCCTACTGGAGTTTGCGATGCCTTGTAGGAGCCGACTTGTCCGCGAAGAGGGCGGCACAACCGATGGATTTCCTGC
>NZ_JALHBH010000108.1:0-154319 GCF_022836805.1 Pseudomonas sp. RGM 3321 | reverse complement strand
TGGTAATGCCTTTCTTGACGCTCCGCGTCACACAGCGGTTCTGCGACATCAGGTGGCTTGTGGCTCGGCTCGGACTCTCGTTCCCACGCTCCGCGTGGTAATGCCTTTCTTGACGCTCCGCGTCACACAGCGGTTCTGCGACATCAGGTGGCTTGTGGCTCGGCTCGGACTCTCGTTCCCACGCTCCGCGTGGTAATGCCTTTCTTGACGCTCCGCGTCACATAACTCTGCGATTCAGTGAGATTCCGGCTCGACTCAAGTCACCTTTTCGCCCCTCGGCGAGTTACTTTGAGGGGCCAAAGTAACCAAAGCCTTTCGCTACTGCTTCCGGCCCGACTTCGTCGGGTTCCTTCGCCCTGTCACTAACGTCGCACTCTGCGTCGCCAGTGCCATCGCGATTGAAAAGCACTGCGTTGGCAGCGGCTGCGTGACGGCATGCAGATCGTGACGCTCAGGCAATCGACCCCACCACCGGCTCATCGCCTGCACCGGGTACATCGTGCAACGAGATTTTCGAGGTTTCCGGCAGGGCCAGTCCCCCAGCAATCGCCAATACGGCTACGGCGATGAGGTAGAACGCTGGCGACAGGTTGCTGCCCGTGACACCGATCAGCCAGGTCGCCACCAGCGGCGCGGTGCCGCCGAACAGGGTATAGGCCATGTTGTAGGTGATTGCCGAGGCGGTATAGCGGGTGCGGGTCGGGAAGGTTTCCGACAACAGTGCTGCCGTCACTACACCGCACAGTACTGCGCCAACGGCGAGCAGCATGACCCCGACGATCGAGGCAATGAACGAGCCGGAGCTGGCCATCAGGAATGACGGAAACACCACGACCATCAGCAGAGTACAGGCTGTTGCCATGGTGACCCGACGGCCCACCCGATCCGAATAAGCACCGGCCAGCGGACAGAGAGCAGCGGCGAAGGCCAGTGCGATCAACGACACCAGCAGCGCCGTCGCCCTGCTCAACCCGCCGGCCACTTGCAGGTAGGTCGCAAAGTAAGTCGTGAACATATAGAACGATAGCGCCGTCAACGATACGAATGCTCCCAGACAACACATGGCCGCTGCATGATGGCGCAAGGTCTCCTTGAGTGGCGAGTGAGCCACGGCGTGCTCCTGCGTGACAGCCCGAAAGGCCGGGGTTTCGTCGAGTTTCCAGCGCAAGTACAAGCCGACCAGGCCCAAGGGCGCTGCAATCAGAAACGGCAGACGCCAGCCCCAACTGCCCATGGCCTCGGTCGACAGTGACGACTCCAGCGCGTAAGCCACCACTGCCGCGGTAGCGAAGGCGGAAAACGTCGACACCGGCACAAAGCTGCCGTACCAGGCCCGCCGCGTGCGCGGCGCGTGCTCCATGAGGTAGGCGCAGGCCCCGGCATACTCCCCTCCGGCCGAGAAACCCTGCGCACAGCGAATCACGGTCAGCAGAATCGGTGCCATCACGCCAATCGCCGCATACGTCGGCAACAAGCCGATCAGTGTGGTCGCGCCTGCCATCAACAGGATGGTCATCGCCAGGGTTTTCTTGCGCCCGATGCGGTCACCCAGCATGCCAAAGAAGACCCCGCCCAACGGTCGAAATGCGAAGGCTACGGCAAACACAGCGAAGGTTTTCAACAACGCGGCACTGCTGTCACCGCTAGGGAAAAATTGCAGCGCGATAGTGGTTGCCAGAAAGCCGTACACGGCGAAATCGAACCATTCGACGAAGTTGCCGATGGCTGCCGCGACGATGACCTTTTTCAGCGTGGCAGGATCGACTTGCTCTGCGGCGGTAGTTGTCATGGCTGACCTCGGCGTATTGATCTGGAATGGATCGATTATCGAGACAGCGACCCGGATGCCTCACTCCAGAAGTGTCATCCACGTAGTCATGGCCGACGTCTCGCCACCGATCTGCGCAGAATTCATGCCAAAGGCTCTGCCACAAGGCTTACAGGCCCATCGCGCGGCGCCCCTGCAGGCCACCGGTATGGACGAGGACCAGACGGCTGCCTGACTTGAACCGACCGGCCAGCACCTCATCGTGCAGGGCCAGCAAAGCCTTGCCGGTGTACAAGGGCTCCAGAGGTACGCCGCTATGCGCCTCGCTGCTGGCGATAAAGTCGAGCAGCGGGGCATCGGTTCTGGCGAAACCGCCGCAGCTGGCCTCCAGCAGAACACAGGCAGCGGGCAGGTTCGGCGAGGCGCTCACCTGCGACCCTGCGGCTTCTTTCAACACAGCCACGATATTTTGAGCGACGCCATGATCGTCCGGCACCGCCATCGCGCCGTATACCGGATGGGCGCCGGCCTCGGCCAACAGCAAACCGGCAAGCGTTGTGCCGGTGCCGACTGCCAGCCACCAGCCGTGATAATCGTCCCAGCCAAGTTGCCCGAGCTGGCTATCGACCATCTCCCGCAACCTTGCGCAGCCCTGCGCACCGGCAAGCCCGCCACCGCCTTCGGCAATCGGATACAGCGCAGGATATTGCGCCTGCCAGGGCAGCCAGAAATCTGCAGCATGTCGTGCTCGATAACCCGCATAGCCCAGCCAGTGCAATTGCATGCCAAAAGCTTGCAGGTCCAGTACCGTCGGCGTCTGCTGGACGTGACCACGCAACAGGCCCACCGTCGGGAAACCGAAGCGCTTGCCCGCTGCCGCCAGCGCATGGAGATGATTGGAGTGTGCGCCGCCCAAGCTGATCAATCCATCTGCGCCCGCCTCGACAGCCTGGGTCAGGTGTTCGCTGAGCTTGAACCATTTGTTGCCGCTGATCAGCGAGTCAATAAGGTCCAGGCGCAGGATTGCCACCTCCACCCCGGCATCTTGCAGCCAGGGCAGGTTCAAGCGTTGCAGCGCAGCAGTGGGCTGCCAGTCAAGGGCGTCAACAATCATCCGCGCAGTTTACAGACAAGCTGAATCAGAGCGCAGCGGCCAGACGCGAACCTTGATCGATAGCGCGTTTGGCGTCCAGCTCGGCGGCAACGTCTGCACCGCCGATCAGATGCACGCTTTGCCCGGCGCTGACCAGATCGTCATACAGCTCACGCAGCGGGTCCTGTCCGGCGCAAATCACAATGTTATCTACCGCCAGCAGCTTTTCCTCGCCGTCTTCACCAATACGAATATGCAAACCGGCATCGTCGATTTTCAGGTACTGGACACTATTGAGCATCTGCACCTGCCTGTTTTTCAGCCCGGTGCGGTGAATCCAGCCGGTGGTCTTGCCCAGGCCGTCGCCCACCTTGGAGCTCTTGCGTTGCAGCAGATATACCTGGCGTGCCGGGGCGTGGACATCAGGTTTGATCCCGGCCACGCCACCACGCGCCTCAAGCGTGGTGTCGATGCCCCACTCCTTCCAGAAGGCCTCACGGTCCAGGCTGGTGGCCACGCCCTGATGCACAAGAAATTCCGATACATCGAAACCGATACCACCCGCGCCGATCACTGCCACGCTGCGCCCAACCGGCTTGCGCTGCAAAATGACATCCAGATAGCTCAGCACTCTGGGGTGATCGATGCCGGGTATGGCCGGAGTGCGCGGCGCGATACCAGTCGCCAGAATCACCTCGTCAAAGCCAGCGCCCAGCAAGTCGTCGGCGTTTATGCGAGTGCCTAGGCGCAACTGCACGCCGGTTTCCTCCACCTTGTTGCGGAAGTAGCGCAGCGTCTCGGAGAACTCTTCCTTGCCCGGCACGCGCTTGGCGATATTGAACTGGCCACCGATTTCGCTGGCCGAATCGAACAACGTCACCTCATGTCCGCGCTGGGCAGCAACGGTTGCAGCGGCCAGCCCGGCGGGACCGGCACCCACCACGGCAATTTTCTTCACCTGCAGGGTTGGCAGGTAGTTGAGCTCGGTCTCGTGACAGGCGCGCGGGTTGACCAGGCAACTGGTCAGCTTGCCGCCGAAGGTGTGGTCAAGGCAGGCCTGATTGCAGCCGATGCAGGTGTTGATCCGTTCGGCGTGCCCCGCCGCAGCCTTGTTGACGAATTCAGGGTCGGCCAGAAAAGGACGCGCCATCGAGACCATGTCGGCGTCGCCTTCGCTGAGGATGCGCTCGGCAACTTCCGGGGTATTGATCCGGTTGGTGGTGATCAGCGGCACCTTCACCGAACCACGCAGTTTGGCAGTGACCTTGCTGAACGCTGCGCGCGGCACCTTGGTGGCGATGGTTGGAATACGTGCCTCATGCCAGCCGATCCCGGTGTTGATCAGCGTCGCACCCGCCTGTTCGACCGCCCTGGCCAACTGGACGATCTCTTCCCAGGTGCTGCCACCCTCCACAAGGTCCAGCATCGACAGGCGAAAGATAATGATGAAATCTGTCCCAACCGCCTCACGCACCTGCGTAACAATCTCGACCGCCAGGCGCATACGGTTTTCATAGCTGCCGCCCCAGCGATCGGTGCGATGGTTGGTATGTGCGGCGAGGAACTGATTGATGAAATAACCTTCAGAACCCATGATTTCGACACCGTCATACCCGGCACTGCGGGCCAGCGTGGAACAGTTCACGAAATCAGCGATCTGCTTTTCGATGCCCTCTTCGTCCAGCTCACGCGGCGTGAACGGGTTGATCGGCGCCTGAATGGCACTTGGCGCAACCTGCTTGCGGCTATAAGCGTAGCGACCGGCATGCAGGATCTGCAGGCAGATCTTGCCGCCAGCCTCGTGGACCGCACGAGTAACGATGCGATGCTGCGCCGCCTCTTCGGCATTGGTGAGTTTTGCCGCACCGTCGTAAACGCCGCCCTCTTCGTTTGGCGCGATCCCGCCGGTGACCATCAACCCGACCCCGCCGCGGGCCCGCTCGGCAAAATAAGCCGCCATGCGCTCGAAACCACCCGGCCGCTCTTCAAGACCAGTGTGCATCGAGCCCATCAAGGTCCGGTTGCGCAAGGTTGTGAAGCCCAGGTCCAGCGGGGCCAGCAGTTGCGGGTAATGAGCAGCAGTCATGGCGAAGCTCCATCGAGTCAATCACGTGAAAACAAGGACCTCTGCGGGTCCTCTCATGGGCAACAGTAAAGACGCATCCAGCCACACACTCAATGACCGAAAGTGACAAGTTATTGATCCAAACGCGCAGCGGCACTTGGCAAGCGCCTGACGTCGTCCTACCCTAGTCGACAATTTCCTGATGGCAGCCAGCCGGCCTTTTTATGCGCAAACTCTTCGCCATCTGTCTGATCCTGCTGAGCGTAACCAGCCTTGCCAGTTACGCAGTCTGGACCGGACAACGTCCGGCGGGCCATTACCTGTCCGATCTGCGCATTCGCCTGGCAATCAATGAAGGCGAGCCCAGTGAACGCGGAAACCTGCTGGGCATCGAGCCTGAGCTGTTCCCCACGGACTATCAGAACACTGACCGACTGCACCGCAAGCTGGCCGCCTATCTGCAACAGGCCCGCGATTACGGGCTGATCAACCACAGAACGGTGGTAGTACTCCCCGAGCATATAGGCACCTGGCTGTTCGCCAGTGGCGAGAAGGATGAGCTTTATCAAGCCGCAACAGTCGATGAAGCGATGGACTGGCTGTCCTGGAGCAATCCGCTGCAATTCATCTCGGCAATGCTCAGTGCCGAAGGCCGGGACCGTGTGGATGACGCCCATCTGCGCCTCAAGGCACGAGCGATGGCGCGAGACTATCAGGCACTGTTCGGCGGCCTGGCCAAGGAGTTCGGTGTAACACTGGTGGCAGGGTCGATTGTGCTGCCGGAACCGAGCGTTGAAAACGGTCAGTTGAAAGTCGGTAAAGGTGCCCTGTACAACAGCAGCCTGACATTCGGCAGCGATGGCCAGCCGCTCGGCCAGCCTCAGCGTCAGCTGTACCCGGACCGTTTTCAGAAACGCTACGTGCACACGGCGAGCGACGCACCATTGAATGTGCTCGACACGCCCGCAGGGCGTCTGGCCGTGCTGATCGGCGGCGACAGTTGGTACGCGGACAATTACGCACGCTTGAATCGGAGCGGCGCGCAGCTGATTGCGGTGCCTGCTTTTGTGATCGGCAAGGCCGCCTGGTCCGAACCGTGGCGCAAGCCTCGGCACTCAGACATCGATATGGCAGCCGACAATCCAAGCGAGGGCGAAGCCTGGCATCGCTTGACCCTGATCGGCCGTCCTGCGCAAAGCAGTGCACAGGCAGGAGTCAGCGTGTTCATGCGCGGGCAATTCTGGAATCAGGGCGTTTCCGGGCAAAGTTTTGCCAGCCACGCAGGTCAGACAATTGCCGAACCGTCGTCTGACAATGGCCCCGCTGGCGGTGCCCGTCTGATCAACCTCTGGCTTTGACGATGCCGACCTTGACCCTGCGCCTTGGTGACCTGTCGGTGGGCTACATCCAGAGTCTGGCCGGTGCGGTCACTCGCTTGGGCAAGAATCCTGATCCGTTGCTCGAGCAGTACGGTCTGGACCCCGCCCGCCTGAGTCAGGCCGGTGCGCGACTGTCGATCCCGCGCTATATGCGCCTGGGGCATGCTGCCATTCAGCTTACCGGCCAGCCCGGGTTCGGCTTGTACATGGGCCAGCTCAGTCGTTTCGCACATGCAGGTCTGGCGGGCGTGACCGCCGCGCAGGCCCCCACAGTGCGCGAGGCCGCCCGCACGCTGATCCGTTTCGAGCCATTGTATGCCTCCAACTATCGCGGTCAGTCGAGCTTTCACGAGGATGCGCAAGGCGCCTGGATGCGCTTCTATTCAATCAGTCCCTATAACGTGTACAACCGCTTTGTTGTGGACTCGATCTTGGCTGGCTGGCTTGCTCAGCTCTCGACACTGGCGGGCACCGGGCTGCGTGCACAACGCGTCGAGATCGAATTCGAAGCGCCTGACTACGCCGCGCAATACGCCAGCCTGAGCGACAGCCCGGTGATATTTGCCGCCGCCACCAATCAACTGCGCCTGGATCAGAACTGCCTTGCATTACGCAACCCGGACCACTGCCCGAGTACCTGGCGGCATCTGCTGCAATTATGCGAAGCCGAGCTGGAGCAACAGACCCGTACCCGCAGCTTGCGTGAACGCATCATTCAACTGCTTGGGCCGCTATTGAACGGCGGCAGGGAACCGGATCTGGAAGAAGTGGCGGCAAGGCTCAAGCTGCCGACCTGGACACTACGACGCAAGCTGGCCGAGGAAGGCACGTGCTTTCGCGCCGTGCTCAATGGCACGCGACGTGATCTGGCGATGACTTATATTCGCGACACTGAACTGGCGTTCGGGGAGATCGCCTACCTGCTGGGGTTCGCTTCTGCCGAAGCCTTTCAACGCGCCTTCAAACGCTGGAACGGACAGACTCCGGGAGAGTTTCGCCGCAGCCAGCGCCAAAGCGCATGAAGCCGTTCATAGCTCGGTAGCGTCGTCGGCAGGCTCTACCGGGTCCAGTTCCGATGCACGGTATTCAAGTAGTTCTTCCTGGTATTCGTCCATTTCTTCGCCCTCTTGGCTGGTTGAGTATGCGTGATAATTAAAGCTGAAATAACTGACCGCAAGATCAACATTAAAGTGCCAATGTGAAATAAAAATGTTGATCCCTATCAAACAGACGAAAAAGATCGTCGCCGATTCAGCACGTATCTCGATACGCTGCCAGTCAGGCACTATTGACTTGCAGGCCCGTGTCGACCTAACCTCAAGGCCATGAACCTCATCAAGCAAAACCTCGGCCAGATTATTATTACCGTCATTCCAGTCATGGCGGGTTAGCCGACGTTTGCAAAAACCCGCCCTGGAGGCGGGTTTCTTCTGTCTCCTGGGCAACATTATTGAACCAGGAGTCACACATGATCGTTATCCCTCGCTCTATTGCCCTTCTCGCCTCCCTGAACCTGATTAGCGGTCTGCCATCTATTGCCGAACTGCGCATGTATGAGGGATCGACGCGATGAGCCAAGGCCAGCACGATCTGCTCAACCATTACGCCCGCAAGATCCTCACCTCCCGCGTTTATGACGTGGCTATCGAAACCCCGCTGCACGGCGCTCGCCAGCTGTCCGAGCGACTGGGAAACCGGGTATTGCTCAAGCGCGAAGACCTGCAGCCGGTGTTCTCCTTCAAGATTCGCGGCGCGTACAACAAGCTGGCGCAATTGACCGCAGAAGAGGCCGCACGCGGCGTGGTCACGGCCTCGGCGGGCAATCACGCACAAGGCCTGGCACTGGCGGCACGCGAACTGGGCATTCTGGCGACCATCGTCATGCCGCGCACCACGCCGGAAATCAAGGTCGAAGGCGTGCGCTCGCGGGGCGCCACAGTGGTGCTGCACGGCGATTCATTCCCGGAAGCGCTGGCCTACTCGCTGAAACTGGTCGACGAGCAGGGTTTGGTCTACATCCATCCTTATGACGACCCTGACACGATTGCCGGGCAAGGCACCGTGGCGATGGAGATTCTTCGTCAGCAGCCAGGGCAGCTGGACGCGATCTTCGTACCGGTCGGTGGTGGCGGGCTGATCGCGGGTATCGCGGCGTACGTCAAATACCTGCGGCCGGAGATCAAGGTCATCGGTGTAGAACCGGACGACTCCAACTGCCTGCAAGCGGCGATGGCGGCGGGCGAGCGTGTGGTATTGAGCCAGGTCGGGCTGTTTGCCGATGGTGTGGCAGTGGCGCAGATCGGCCATCACACGTTTGAAGTGTGCCGTCATTATGTCGATGAAGTGATCACCGTCAGCACCGACGAAATATGTGCGGCAATCAAAGACATCTACGACGACACCCGCTCGATCACCGAGCCCGCAGGCGCACTGGGTGTTGCCGGGATCAAGAAGTATGTCGAGCAACGCGGCGTCAGCGGCCAGACGCTGGTGGCGATTGATTCAGGGGCCAACGTCAACTTCGACCGCTTGCGGCACGTGGCCGAGCGCGCCGAACTGGGCGAAGGCCGCGAAGCAATCATTGCCGTGACCATCCCCGAGCAACCGGGCAGCTTCAAGGCCTTCTGCGAGGCCATCGGCAAGCGGCAGATCACCGAATTCAACTACCGCTACCACACCGATCGCGAGGCGCACATCTTCGTCGGCGTGCAGACCCATCCCGAGAACGACCCACGCAGCGCCCTGATCGCCAGCCTGACCGGGCAAGGCTTCCCGGTGCTCGACCTGACCGACAACGAACTGGCCAAACTGCACATCCGCCACATGGTTGGCGGGCATGCAGAGCGCGTCGACGATGAAGTGGTGCTGCGCTTCGAGTTCCCAGAGCGACCGGGCGCGCTGTTCAACTTCCTCAACCGCCTGGGCGGGCGCTGGACCATCTCGATGTTCCACTACCGCAACCACGGCGCAGCAGACGGCCGTGTGGTCGCTGGTCTGGTAGTGCCGGAGGAAGAGCGGCACCTGGTGGGCGCAGCGCTGGACGAGATCGGTTACCCGTATTGGGATGAAAGCGAGAACCCGGCGTACCGGTTGTTTCTGGGCTGAGGACGTGGATACCTCTCGCTCCTCATGCGGACCGGCATCCCCACGCGGAGCATGGGCACGATATAAGTTCTCTGGACACCTTGATTATCGTCCCCACGCTCTGCGTGGGGATGCAGTTCTGGACGCTCTGCGTCCGCTGTGCATGATCACGACAGCCGTTATTGAGCGGGCTCAGCCTCGGCTGGCATGGCGCTGTCTGCTGGCTCGGCTGCCGGTGTGTCGACCGTTTCCGCCTTGAACGATGCAGGCTCGGCTGGCGCTGGTAGTGGTTCGCTTGCCGCGGGCGGCGTGGCTGATTCGGCAGCGGGTTCGGCCTTGGCGGGCGACTCCGTTGCTGCTGGAGCCAGTTTGGCGGGTTCGGCCGCCTTGGCCGCCTCGGGTGCGGCAGGGGCTACATCAGGAACACCCAGATCTGCTTTGGGCTTCTCGACAATATGCGCAGCCTTTTTCACTTCCGGTGGCAGGAAGTTTTCCACCAGACCAAAAAAGCGCTCGTAGAACTTCGCCGATGACACGGTTTCACTGGCCACCTTGACCATCGAGTCATCAGTGGAGCCTATCGGCATCGAGACGGAACCCAGCACTCCAACCCCGAGGCTGGCCGAGTTGTTGGTCTTCTTCAGCGCATAGCGGTCCTGCAGAGCGTTGGCGAACATGGTGGAACTGCCGTCCTTCGCATCAGCGGCGCACACCAGATTGAAGCTGATTTCAATATGCGCATCGCCGGTCTGTTGAAAGCTCTTGCGACCGGCAATCATCTTCGGGTCGCTGCTGGTGATGATATAGCCCTGGCTCAACAAGGCACGCCGCCCCGCTTCGCAATAAGCCAGGTCGGTGGCGGGATAACTACGGGAGAAGGTCCCGGCGTCATCGAAATGTTCGTGGTCATAAACCGCCTGCTTCGGCGATGAACAACCAGCTGCCATCAACACGGCAGAGATCCAGAATGCGGTACGAACGTTCAGTAGCTTAAACATCGAGAATCCTGAGGAAGGAAAAGACTGCCAGCAAGACTGCGAACTGGGAAATGGCGGTAAGTCTGCAACAAGGCCGACGCTGGATCAACGTACAGATCAAAAGGATTTGGATACAACACGTGTTCAGGTCAACCACCCTACTCGCCTACGGACAAAACGCAGACAACAAAAAAGCGACCCGAGGGTCGCTTTCGTGTTTGCTTCAAGGAGTTCAAGGGCCTTGAAGCGGTGTATGGCGCAGCGGACGGGACTCGAACCCGCGACCCCCGGCGTGACAGGCCGGTATTCTAACCGACTGAACTACCGCTGCGTATCGCTGTAAACCTGTTTGAAACAAACTTTCGGTAGTTTGCTTCCTGTACTTGTGACTGAAAGACCCTTGGGCTTTTCAATCGCAGACCCGGCGAACCCGATCTGTACAAATATGGCGCAGCGGACGGGACTCGAACCCGCGACCCCCGGCGTGACAGGCCGGTATTCTAACCGACTGAACTACCGCTGCGCATTGTGGACTTGCGTCCTTTTTATACTTTGAAAGCCCTCGTACTTCAGCTTTCAAACTCAACGATGGTGGGTGATGACGGGATCGAACCGCCGACCCGCTGCTTGTAAGGCAGCTGCTCTCCCAGCTGAGCTAATCACCCTTTGCTTCGTTGAGGCCGCGAAATTTACGCACCTAACGAACCTAAGTCAATAGCCTGATTGAAGTTTTTTAAAAAACAGGCTCAATCGCAAAACCGCTACCACACATCAAAAGCCCAACAAAGAGTCAATGTCGGCAGACTGCACAAAACTATTCGGCATAGACCATCTTGCGCGTCATGCCACCGTCGACCACAAATTCCTGCCCGGTCACGAAACCGGCGTTTCTGGACAACAACCACGCAACCATCGCGGCAACATCTTCCACCGTCCCTACCCTGCCGGCAGGATGCTGGGCGTGATCGGTCTCGGACAACGGCTCGGCCTTGCGCAACGATGGGTCGCGCGCATCAATCCAGCCGGGACTGACGGCGTTGACACGTATCTCCGGGCCCAGACTGATTGCCAGCGCGTGCGTCAGCGCCATCAGGCCGCCCTTACTGGCCGCATAAGCTTCGGTATCGGCCTCGGACTGGCGGGAACGAGTCGATGTGAGGTTGACGATGCTGCCACAGTGCGCGCGCAGGTAAGGCGCACAATGCTTGGCGAGCAGCATCGGGCCACCGAGATTGACGGCCAGCACCCGATTCCAGTGCGACAGTTCAAGGCTTTCCAGCGTAGTGTTATGCGGGTCGGCAATCGCTGCGTTGCACACCAGCGCATCGAGACGGCCAAACTGCCTGAGCACCTCGGCCACACCTGCCGCAACCTGCTCTTCACTGGCAACGTCCATGGCAATGAACAGGGCGTTTTCACCCAGCGCACCCGCCACCTTGAAGCCCCTTGCACGATCCAGATCGGTCAGCACTACTTGCCAGCCCTCGGCAATCAGCCACGCCGCGATGCCAAGCCCGATGCCGCGCGCGGCACCCGTCACCAGTGCGACACGGCCGTTGTGGGTACTGGCAAATTTCAACGCCCACTCTTCGCCCGTCTCGCCACTGTTTTTGTTACCGGCCTTGTCACTCACAACGCCGCCAGACCACGAGCCAGGTCGTCTTGCAGGTCAGCCACATCTTCCAGGCCCACAGCAACCCGTATCAGACTGTCGCGAATACCCGCGGCCTCACGCTCTTGAGGCGCCAAACGACCATGAGACGTGGTGCTCGGGTGGGTAATCGTGGTTTTGCTGTCGCCCAGGTTGGCTGTAATGGAGATCAGCCGCGTGGCATCGATGAAGCGCCACGCGCCATCCTTGCCGCCCTTGACTTCGAAACTCACCACCGCGCCAAAACCCTTTTGCTGACGCTGCGCCAGCTCATGCTGCGGATGGCTCTTGAGCCCGGCGTAATGGACCTTTTCGATACCGTCCTGCTGCTCGAGCCACTCGGCCAGCGCCTGGGCATTGGCACAATGAGCGCGCATCCGCAGGTTCAGGGTTTCCAGGCCCTTCAGGAAGATCCACGCGTTGAACGGGCTGAGTGTCGGCCCGGCGGTGCGCAGGAAACCGACCACTTCCTTCATCTGCTCGCTGCGGCCAGCAACCACGCCGCCCATGCAGCGACCCTGGCCGTCGATGAACTTGGTAGCCGAATGCACGACAATATCGGCACCCAACAACAGCGGCTGCTGCAAGGCCGGCGTGCAGAAACAGTTGTCGACAATAAGCATCGTACCTTTGGCGTGAGCGATTTCAGCCAATGCCGCGATGTCCACCAGCTCGGCCAATGGATTGGACGGTGACTCGACAAACAGCATTTTGGTGTTGGGCTTGATCGCCGCGTCCCAGCCGCTCAGCTCTGCGAGCGGAACGTAATCCACCTCGATGCCAAAGCGTTTGAAGTACTTGTCGAACAGGCTGATGGTCGAGCCGAAGACGCTGCGCGACACCAGCACATGGTCACCGGCACTGCACAAGCTCATCACGACCGCCAGGGTCGCCGCCATGCCGGTGGCCGTAGCGACGGCCTGTTCGGCGCCTTCCAGCGCGGCGATGCGCTCTTCAAAAGAGCGCACGGTCGGGTTGGTATAACGCGAGTAGACGTTGCCGGGCACCTCGCCGGCGAAACGCGCGGCCGCATCGGCAGCCGTGCGAAAGACGTAGCTGGAGGTAAAGAACATGGGATCGCCATGCTCACCTTCCGGGGTGCGGTGTTGCCCGGCACGTACGGCAAGGGTATCGAAACCCACACCTTCAAGGTCGCTGTCCAGCCGACCTGCATCCCATTCCTGAGTCATGCCGCCCACTCCTTGTCCAATTTAGTTGTTGTACAGATCGATGATCGCGCTCACGGCCTGAGTCTTGATCTTGGAGGCGTCGTTACGCGCGCTCTCGATCCTGTTCAGATAATGCTCGTCGATGTCACCGGTCACGTACTTGCCATCGAAAACCGAGCAGTCGAAGTTATCGATCTTGATCTTCTTGCTGCCACTGACAGCTTCGATCAGATCATTCAGATCCTGATAAACCAGCCAGTCGGCACCGATAAGGTCGGCAACGTCCTGAGTGGAGCGGTTGTGGGCGATCAGCTCGTGAGCACTCGGCATGTCGATGCCGTAGACGTTGGGGTAGCGCACGGCAGGTGCCGCCGAACAGAAGTAGACATTTTTGGCACCGGCTTCACGGGCCATCTGGATGATCTGCTTGCAGGTCGTGCCGCGCACGATGGAGTCATCCACCAGCATCACGTTCTTGCCGCGGAACTCCAGCTCGATTGCGTTGAGCTTCTGACGCACGGATTTCTTGCGTGCTGCCTGGCCCGGCATGATGAAGGTCCGGCCGATGTAACGGTTCTTGACGAAACCTTCGCGGAACTTGACGCCAAGATGGTTGGCCAGTTCCAGCGCAGCGGTACGGCTGGTGTCCGGAATAGGGATGACCACATCGATATCGTGATCCGGACGCTCGCGCAGGATCTTGTCGGCCAGCTTCTCGCCCATGCGCAAACGCGCCTTGTAGACCGAAATGCCGTCGATGATCGAGTCTGGACGTGCCAGATAAACGTGTTCGAAGATGCACGGTGCATACTTGGGGTTGGCCGCACACTGACGGGTATGCAGCTTGCCGTCTTCAGTGATGTAGACCGCTTCGCCCGGCGCCAGGTCGCGAATCAGGGTAAAGCCGAGCACGTCCAGCGACACGCTCTCCGACGCGATCATGTATTCGACGCCTTCGTCGGTATGACGCTGGCCGAACACGATAGGACGAATGGCGTCCGGGTCACGGAAGCCGACGATGCCGTAGCCGGTGATCATTGCCACGACCGCATAGCCGCCACGGCAGCGATTATGCACATCGGTCACTGCCGCGAAGATATCCTCTTCGGTCGGCTGTAACTTGCCACGCACGGCCAGCTCATGGGCGAAGACGTTGAGCAGCACTTCCGAATCGGAATTGGTGTTCACATGGCGCAGGTCGGATTCGTAAATCTCCTTGGCCAGTTGTTCGACGTTGGTGAGGTTGCCGTTGTGCGCCAACGTGATGCCATAAGGCGAGTTGACGTAGAACGGCTGGGCCTCTGCAGACGTCGAGCTGCCCGCCGTTGGATAGCGCACATGACCGATACCCATATGCCCGACCAAGCGCTGCATATGACGTTGATGAAACACATCACGCACCAATCCGTTGTCCTTGCGCAGGAATAACCGGCCATCGTGGCTGGTTACGATACCGGCAGCGTCCTGGCCGCGGTGCTGGAGGACGGTAAGCGCGTCATACAGCGCCTGATTGACGTTCGACTTGCCGACGATACCGACGATGCCACACATGCGACACAACCCCTACTTAGTGGAACTGGATTTACCGAGCACATCCTGCGGCATTGTAGACGGCAGGATCTGTTCCTTGAACGGCAGATCAGCGGGTACGCTGATGCCGCTGGCGAGCCACTTGCTGGACATCCCTAGAATCAGGTTTTTCGACCAGTCAGCGACCATGAGAAATTGCGGCACCAGCCTGGACTGCTGCCACCATTGATCCTGTTGCACCGGCCCCAGGCTCAACAGCCCTACCGCCACAACGACAAGCAGGCCTCCGCGCGCTGCGCCGAAGACCATGCCGAGAAAACGATCGGTCCCGGAAAGCCCGGTGACGCGAATCAGCTCGCCTATCAGAAAGTTGACCATGGCGCCTACCAGCAAGGTGGCGACAAAAAGAATGGTGCAGCTCGCAATCACGCGGGCCGAGGGTGTTTCTATGTAATTGACCAGATACTGCGACAGCCCCGCGCCGAACATCCAGGCCACAACGCCTGCAATGATCCATGTCGTCAACGACAGTGCTTCTTTTACGAAGCCGCGCTTCAGACTGATCAGGGCGGAGATGGCGACAATTCCCAGAATTGCCCAGTCAACCGGAGTAAATGGCACGTTGCAGCCTGCAGACGGATAAGGCGGCGTATTTTAGCAGAGCGCCCGCCTGCCGGTAAGCAGCGATTACCGGCGCGAGGCATTTTCCTTTGATGCAAGGGCACAAGGTGCCGAACGGTCAGCCCCGCTCAGGCTGAAAGCGCACCACAATGCCTTTGAGCTTTTGCTGTTTGTCGAGCTGATCGCGCAGACGATCAGCTTCGGCACGCTCGATAAGCGGGCCGACAAACACCCGGTTCACGCCATCAGCGGTGCGAATGTAGGCGTTGTAGCCCTGGGTACGCAGGGTCTTTTGCAGGTTGTCGGCGTTGGCACGGTTGGACATGCTTGCCAATTGAACCGACCAGCTGATCGACAGCCCGTTGGCATCGACGCCAGCAGGTGCTGCCGGCTTGGCGGGTGCCGCAGGGGCTGCCGGGGTTGCAGCAGGCGCAGGTGCCGGCTTGGCAGCAGGCTTGGGGGCCGGGGCGCTGGCAACCGGGGGTGCAGCCGGAGTACTTGGGGCAGGTGCGATCGGCATGGAAGGCGGCAGGCTGCTGCTTATGTCATCGTCGTTGGGCACGGGCTCCTGAGGCAGGGCCTGAGGCTCCGGAACAGGCACCGGGTCGACACGAATCTGCGAAGCAGCAGGCGCCTGGGGTGCGGACGGTGCATCGACCTGCACCTGACGCGTTTCATCTTCACGTGTGAAGAGCATGGGCAAGAAGATGACCGCCACAGCGATCAGTACCAGTGCTCCAACCATTCGCTGCTTGAATACGTTATCCAGCAAAGCCATTTGCAGCGTCCTCATCGGTGTACCGGGCCAACCATTCCAGGGCCTCGGCAACACAGTAAAATGATCCGAACAGCAGAATCTCGTCATCGGGCGTGGCGTGCGCGCACTGAGCTTCCAGCGCCAACGCAACACTCTGATAGGACGTCACGCAGGCGCCAAGGTTCTGCAAGGCCGAATGCAACTCTTCTGCAGGTCGACTGCGCGAGGTAGGAAGCGGCGCAACGGCCCACTCATCGATGGCCGGAACCAGATGCGCGACTACACCTTCAAGGTCCTTGTCGCTCAACAGGCCGAACACAGCGCGACGCTTGCCGGCAACCGGCTGGCGCGCGAGGCATTGCTCCAGAAATTGCGCCGCATGGGGGTTGTGGCCCACATCCAGAAGCAGGTTAAGCCGCTTGCCTTGCCAACTGAACGTTCTGCGATCAAGACGACCGGCGAGCCGGGTCTGCGCCAGAACCTGCCCTACTGCATCCGCTTGCAGCGGATACCCCAGCAAGGCGAACGCCTGAAGTGCCAACGCTGCGTTCTGCATAGGGTCCAGCAGTGGCAGACCGCGCAGCTCAACCTGTTCGCCGTGAGCAACACCACGCCAGTCCCAACTGTCTTTGCCTATCGTAAGGTCGAAATCCCGACCACGTATCAGCAGCGGGCAACCCAGCTCGCGAGCCTTGGCCAGCAGCGGCTCGGGTGGTTCAGGATCGCCGCACAACGCCGGGCAACCGGCACGAAAGATTCCGGCCTTTTCGAAGGCGACCGACTCACGGGTGTTACCCAGATACTCGGCGTGATCAACGCCGATGCTGGTGACCAGCGCGAAATCCGCATCAACAAGATTTACCGCATCCAGGCGACCACCCAGACCGACTTCCAGAACGACCGCATCCAGCCCGGCCTGTTCGAACAGCCAGAATGCCGCCAGCGTGCCCATTTCGAAATAAGTCAGGGTTACATCGCCACGCGCCGCTTCAACCGCCGCGAAGGCATCGCATAATTCCAGATCGGTTGCCTCGACACCCTGCACTTTCACCCGCTCGTTGTAGCGAATCAAATGTGGGGAGCTGTAGACACCGACTTTCAAGCCCTGAGCCTGCAACAAGGCAGCGACAAAGGCACACGTTGACCCCTTGCCGTTGGTGCCCGTCACCGTGATCACCCTGGGGGCCGGACGCGTCAGCCCCAACTGCAGCGCTACCTGCCGAGAACGATCCAGCCCCATGTCGATGGCAGATGGATGCAGTTGTTCCAGGTAAGCGAGCCAGTCGCCCAGAGATGTAGAGGTCATATCGTGGTGGGTGCCGGTGGAACAACGATAGGCTCGATGACCGGCGCTACAAAGCGAGGCGTCGGCAGGTTCATCATCTGCGCCAGAAGATTGCCCAGACGCGGACGAAGCTCGCCACGCGAGATGATCATGTCGATAGCACCGTGATCCAGCAGAAATTCGCTACGCTGGAAGCCCTCAGGCAGCTTCTCGCGAACGGTTTGCTCGATAACGCGAGGACCGGCGAAACCGATCAGCGCCTTGGGCTCGGCAACGATGACATCGCCCAGCATGGCCAGACTGGCGGAAACGCCGCCGTAGACCGGGTCGGTCAACACCGAGATAAAGGGCAGGCCTTCTTCGCGAAGACGTGCCAAAACGGCCGAGGTCTTGGCCATCTGCATCAGCGAGATCAGTGCTTCCTGCATGCGTGCACCGCCGGAAGCGGCGAAGCAGATCATCGGGCAACGATTTTCCAGGGCGTAGTTGGCGGCGCGCACGAAACGCTCGCCGACAATGGCGCCCATAGAACCGCCCATGAACGAGAACTCGAACGCTGAAGCCACAACCGGCATGCCCAGCAACGTGCCGCTCATGGAAATCAGCGCATCCATTTCACCGGTCTGTTTCTGCGCAGAGGTCAGGCGGTCCTTGTATTTCTTGCCGTCACGGAATTTCAGGCGGTCGACCGGCTCAAGATCGGCACCCAGCTCTTCGCGGCCTTCTACATCCAGAAAAATGTTCAGGCGCGCGCGCGCGCCGATACGCATGTGGTGGTTGCACTTGGGGCAGACGTCCAGGGTCTTTTCCAGCTCAGGGCGATACAGCACCGCCTCACAGGACGGGCATTTGTGCCAGAGGCCTTCGGGAACCGAGCTCTTCTTGACCTCGGAACGCATGATCGATGGGATCAGTTTGTCTACCAACCAGTTGCTCATGCTTTATATCTCCAGTACCGGTGTGGCTCGAACGACTGACAAATCAAACGCCAGTCGCATGCCCTCAGATAAATTCGTATATGGACGACGATGAAAGGATAGCGATCGACCCAAGGCCGGACCTGCGCACCCCTCACCCCGATTTTTCACAACGACGGCGTTGCACCCTGGCACCACCGCTTACTTGATTCGACCCGCATGCCTTGTGGCAGGGACAGGCTTATGGACGGCGGCCGACCGGCAACCGTCACATCAGGTGCCATGCACTGCACTCATGAACGCAAGGATCTTTTCCCGATCCTTGATGCCCTTGCTCTTTTCGACACCGCCGCTGACATCCACGGCGTAGGGCCGGACCTGGGCAATGGCCTGTGCCACATTCGCCGATGTCAGCCCGCCCGCCAGAATGACCGGCTTATCCAGATCATCCGGAATCAGCGTCCAATCGAAGGTTTCCCCGGTACCGCCAGGAACACCCTCTACATAGGTATCGAGCAGCACGCCTCGCGCATTGCGATAGGTACGGCAAACCTGAGCGATGTCATCCCCCGCCTTGACTCGCAAAGCCTTGATGTAGGGACGATGATAACCGTCGCACTCATCCGGCGTTTCATCGCCATGAA
Organism: Pseudomonas sp. RGM 3321; assembly: GCF_022836805.1. NCBI lineage: Bacteria > Pseudomonadati > Pseudomonadota > Gammaproteobacteria > Pseudomonadales > Pseudomonadaceae > Pseudomonas > Pseudomonas sp. RGM 3321. Next base: position 135,379 of record NZ_JALHBH010000108.1, on the reverse strand, counting down.
ACTGCAGCATGTCCAGCGCAACCGCATCCAGCGTCTCGTTGAGTTCGCAGCGGCTGGCGTTTACGAACAGGCCGACAGTGGTGATGAACGGCGGCAACGCCGCAATGATGGCGCGGGCCTGCAACACAGTTACTGCACGCGGACTTTTCGGGTAGAACACCAGGCCAATTGCATCGGCTCCTGCCTCGGCTGCAGCCAGAGCATCCTCTATGCGGGTAATCCCGCAGATCTTGCTGCGAACGGCTGACATATAGTGAGTAACCTCAGACCTTTCGGAAAGTCCCGGATGTTAGCAAATGCTGCTCGGGTCGTCAGCCGTCCAGTTCCGCAAAGCCCGTAAGAAAATGCGGACCTACAAACCGCTCGGGCAGCGGAAATTCATCACGGTACTCGACCTGAACGAGGTACAGACCATAGGGATGGGCAGTCACACCACCGGTACGCCGAACCCGGCTTTCCAGCACATCCCGCGCCCACTCGACCGGACGTTCGCCAGTGCCGATGGTCATCAGAACACCGGCGATGTTGCGCACCATATGATGCAGGAAGGCATTGGCACGCACGTCGATCACGATCATCTTGCCGTGACGGGTCACGCGCAGGTGGTGCAACTGCTTGACTGGCGACTTGGCCTGACACTGGCCGGCGCGAAAAGCGCTGAAGTCGTGAGTACCTACCAGATACTCGGCTGCCAGTGCCATCCGCTCCACATCCAGCGGACGGTGATTCCAGGTGATTTCCTGATTCAGGTGCGCCGGACGAATCTGATCGTTGTAGATCACGTAGCGATAACGACGGGCAATGGCCTTGAAGCGGGCATGAAACGTCGCGGGCATGACCCTGGCCCAGGTTACGCTAACGTCATGGGGCAGATTGATATTTGCGCCCATGACCCAGGCCTTCACGGTGCGCTCGGCCTGCGTATCGAAATGCACCACTTGCCCGCAGGCATGCACACCAGCATCTGTGCGGCCGGCACACATCAGTGATACCGGTGACGCAGCCACTTTTGACAAAGCGTCTTCAAGAGTTTCCTGCACGGTCAGCACACCGGACGCCTGACGTTGCCAGCCGCAATAGCGCGAGCCCTTGTATTCAACGCCCAGCGCGATTCGGGAAAAGCCCTCGGCAGCCATTTCAGATGCCGGGTTGTCTATGTTCGCCAAAGTGGTACAGCCTGTCGGTTCGCGAAAAGTCGGTCATTATACGGTCGCAAGAAAAACACGCTACCAAGCCGGACAATTGAAATGCAAACGGCCGCATAAGCGGCCGTTTGCAGGTTGCCTTAATGGGATCAGGCCAGCCGCGAAAGCATCTCCCGCGCTTCGCTTTTCTGTCCGTCATCGCCCTCAGTGACCACTTCGTCAAGAATATCCCGGGCACCGTCTGCATCGCCCATGTCGATATAGGCGCGCGCCAGATCAAGCTTGGTCGCTGCTTCGTCAGTGCCGGCCATGAAGTCGAAGTCCGGTTCGTCATCCAGTGCCGCGGCATCTTCGGCCGTGAACCTTGGTTCATCGAGCGGCGGATGCTCGAGATTCTGCGAAAGGCGATCCAGCTCGGCATTGACGTCGTCGATTTCGGTCGCGAATGCCTGACTGGCCTGATCGGTTTCAATCTCGTCCGCCAGCGACAGATCAAAGTCTTCCGGAAGCTCAAGGTCATCACTGACAGGCGGCACAGACGGCGTTTCACCCAGATCAAGCGGGTCACTGCCAAGGCCGAGCAGGAAGTCATCTTCGTTCTTGAGCGCAGGATCTTCCTCCGACAGGTCCAGATCGAAGTCGGCAAGGTCTTCCGGCGTTGTCGCCGCACGGGCCTCTTCCTGTTGCTGCATGATCGACTCGAAGCTCAGCTCCTCGTCATCTGCTGCTGCCGACACCTTCGGCTCATCCAGCATCAAGTCGTCAAGCTCGTTCACAGTGGTGACTTCAGGCGTGGGCGCTTCTTCGAACTCGTCCAGGCTCAAATCAAAATCGTGATCGAACGGATCCGCCTCTTCGGCAGGCTCAGCGGCCAGCGGCGTAACCACTTCAGGTTCGGGCTCGGGATCTGCTGTTACAGCGATTTCAGGCTCAGGTTCGACCTCTTGCTCTGCCGAATCATCGGCCAACAGCTCTTCAACATACTTGGCGTCAAGCTCTGCAACCAGCGCAGCAGCACTGGCAGCTGCCGCCGCCGCGGCCACTGCCGGAGCAGCCGACGCAGTGGCAGATTCAGAAACCGCTGGCGCAGCAACAGGCGCTACCGGTTTCAGGGTCGAGTTAAGTTCTTCCTGCTGCTCGACCTCAGCTTCACGCTTTCCCGCTGCCACCAGTTTGCGTTCGTGGGCTGCGTAGGCTTTGTTATTACCCTGCTCGGCGTAGATTTCCATCAGCTTGAGGCGAATATCATCGCGCTTCGGATCTTCCTTCACCGCTTCTTCAAGCAGTTCGACAGCCTGATTCATGCGCCCGTAAGCAATATGAATCTCGGCCTGAAGCAACGGATCGGCAGGACGCTCGCGAGCCGCGGTGGCAGCGGCGGCGGCACCAGCGGCCCCCATGCGAACATTCGGTGGTGGCACATCCAGGCCGTCGAAGCTGGCTGGCGGTGCATTCATGTCCATGTCTGAAACAAAATCCGACTCCTCAGCCAGAGCACGCGCCATGCGCTTGTGCTTCTCGGCTTCGGCCTTCGCAGCGCGACGACGCGCCAGGAACAACAGCAACAAGGCCAGAATCAACAATGCAGCACCGCCGATCAGGCCAAGCAGTACAGGGTTGTTGAGGATCTTCTGCAGCGCGTCTTCATCTTCGGCTGCAGCCACCGGCTCCACAGCCAGCGGCTGATCGGTTGCCGGAGTCGCAACCTCGGCGGCACCTGCCGGCAATGCATCTTCAGGAGCAATCTCGCCAGCCGGTTTGACCGGAGCACCATTGGCATCGACCAGCGAAGCAGGCACTGCCGCATTGGCAGGCGGTGTGGCTTGCGGGGTGGCAGCAGCCGGAGGCACAGTTGCACCGGCGGCCTGCATTTTGGCCAACTGACCGTTTTTCAGCTCAATCAGGCGCTGTAGTTTGTCGAGCTGGCTTTGCAGGTCGTTCATGCGGCTTTTCAGCTCGGCATTATCACGACGCGTGGTGTCCAGCGCTTCCTGAGCCACCGCCAGCTTGTTGCCAAGATCACTGTCGCCCGCTGCACCTTTTGCCGCAGGTTTGCCGCTTGCCGAAACCAGGCTCAGGTTGTCGGAGGTATCGACTTTGGAAGGAGCAGCGCCAGCGCGATCACGACGGGTGGCATCGACCTGGCGCGTGCCGGCAGGCAGGCGACGGCCTTCACGCCAGGCGCTGTACTGCCGGGAAACTTCTGCAACTGCCTGCGGTTGTGGCAACGCGGTGGTTTGCTGCGGAGTCGGAAGGCGCAGCACCTGCCCTTTCTTCAAGCGGTTAATGTTGCCACCGATGAACGCTTCCGGATTCAACGCTTGAATGGCCAGCATGGTTTGCTGGACAGTGCCGCCAGTACGTACCTTCGCGGCAATTTCCCACAAGGTATCGTTATTGGCGGTGACATATTGTGCCTGTTTGTCCGCGTCTGGCGGCGGCAATGCTGGCGCACTGACGGCAGGTGCGGGAGCCTCGGGTGCCGCAGCTTCTGCCGACGGCGCGACTGTCGCCAGTTGCGCGGGTGCGGCAGGAGCAGCAGCTGGCGCCGGGGCGGCGGCCCCAGCGGCGGCCTCTGGAGAAAACTTCGGAGGATCGAGCAGAAGGCTGTATTCACGCAGCAACCGGCCATTTGGCCAGAGCACCTGAACCAGGAACTTCACATAAGGCTCGCGCACCGGCTTGCTGGAAGTAATGCGCAGGACACTTTTACCGCTGGCGTTGATAACCGGGGTAAAAGTGAGATCGTTAAGAAACGCCTGACGGGTAACACCCGCCTGAGCGAAGTCGGCAGTGGTCGCCAGGCTCGGCACAACTTGCGTTGCGTTAAGCCCCTGCGCCTCGGTCAACTCGATTTCCGCTACCAAGGGCTGATTCAGGGTCGACTTGACCGACAATTCCCCGAGCCCCAGCGCCTGCGCCATACCCGATGACAGCGCTGAAGCCGCAGCGATTGCTAATACCAGTTTACGAACCTGAACCATAGCCCATCCCTTGTTTAAAGATTCCCCGAGATCCGGGGAGGTGGTCCTGCGTTTGGGTGTAAGGCGTATCGCCGCTAAAACAATTATTCAAATTGTTGCCAAGTATCTTTTACACATAGTCTTTTATCAACAATTCGCCAACCTGCACAGCATTCAGCGCAGCGCCTTTTCGCACATTATCTGACGTCAGCCACAGATTCAGCTGCTCGGGATCGTCGGTTCCAGCCCGAACGCGTCCCACATAAACCACGTCCTGCCCCACAGCATCACCCACCGGCGTAGGGTAATCACCCGCATCGACCAGTTCGATTCCGGCGGCAGACTCGAGTGCCGCATTGATCGCCGCAACATCGACCGAACCTGCGGTGCGCAGCGTTACGGTAAAGCTGTCGCCAAAGAACACCGGCACTTGAATGCAGGTGGCAGAGACTTTGAGCGATGGCAGCGTCAGCAGTTCGCGTAATTCATCAACCAGACGCCTTTCCAGCGGCAAATGCCCCGACTCGTCAGGCGTACCCACCTGGGCCAATACGTTGAACGCCATCTGACGATCAAAAAAGCGGGTTTCCAGCGGACGGACATTCAACAGCTCGGTAGTCTGACGCGCCAGCTCGCTGACACCTTCGCGCCCGAGTGCTGAGACCGCGAGACAGGCCGTGATTGTCACGGACTGGATATCGATCAACCCGCGCAACGGCGCCAGAGCCAGTGCGACCGCAGTGGCAGAGGCGCTCGGGCTGGCCACCAGCGAGGCCGCCGCGCCGCTGTGCAAAAGCGTAGCATTTATTTCCGGCACGATATTAGGTGCCTGCACGGAGGTAAATGCGCCGGACAAGTCGACGACCGAGCACCCCGCCGCCACCGCCTTTTCGGCGTAACTGCGGCTGACAGCCGGGCCAGCGGCGAAGAACGCCAGGCGCACCTTGCTGAAGTCGAACTCATCGACTTCCCGTACGCGCACATTCTTGCCCCGAAACGGCACCGAGTGACCAGCAGACTCGATACTTGCCAGCAGGTGCAGATTGCCGACCGGGAAGTTGCGCTCCTCCAGCACCTGGACAACGGTTTCGCCGACAGTACCGGTTGCGCCGACTACGGCGATATCAAAGGACTGGCTCATGCAAAAACCTCAGGAAAATCAGGGAGCGGCACTTTAACTGTCGCACTGGCGACAGGCAATTCAAGCCGGCAAATAGCCGTGCTTTTCAAGGTTCGAGACCCACCGGGAAAAACACGCCGTGACTCCAGACACCCAACCAGCGCTGTCCGTCGATCTCGCGAGAGACCGCCAGCTCGACCAGTTGATAGAACACATTGCGGTGAATCAGCGCCTCAAGATTGCTCCGCACATGGATATACGGCGCTGGCTCCTCGGTACCAGGGTCTGTCACAACCCGCAAAGGGTGCTCCGGCCCCGCCTCAGTCTGATCCTCGACATTGGTCAGGAAGCGCAGCACCTGACCCTCGCCCTCTCCCAGCACCTCAAGGGTGACGGCGACAAAAGGCGCGTCATCGACCTTGATGCCGACTTTCTCGACAGGTGTGATCAGAAAATAGTCATCTCCGTCGCGACGCATGATGGTCGAGAACAACCTGACCATCGGTTTGCGGCCGATCGGCGTGCCCAGGTAATACCATGTCCCGTCTCGGGCGATACGCATGTCGATATCGCCACAGAAATCCGGATTCCACAAATGAACAGGCGGCAACCCCTTGGTTTTGGGGATCTGCGCAAACAGATCACCCGCCTTGTTTGAATCGGTCACTCCACTCTCCTGACGCTGGCCTAACGTTCGACGCCCAATAAGGTACGAGCGTAGTCCTCAAGAGGCGGACCCAGCAAATCTTCGGGGCTTTTGTCGTACAGCGTCAGCAATCCGCCACGGCTGCGAATACGCGCGCTGTCGATGAGATAACGGGTGCTGGTTTCGATCAGCATCAGTTGAATGACACCGCTGTCGACACCCAGACGGTCCACAGCTTCCTGATCGGCCCACTGATCGCCGGTGCCGATGCGATCATCGGCCTTGGCGAAACGGGTGTAGAGCAAATAATGTGCGCCCGCACTGCGCGCCTCGATCATGGCCTCATCCAGGCCCATTGGCCCACGGGCACGGCGGACCATCGGGAAGTACTCAATGAACCCCTTGAAGGCCTCTTCAGCCACCACGTTGGGCCGCGGATAGGCATTGCCTGGCGGCACGAAGGCACCTTGCGCGATGTAAATGAACGAGTCGGGCTGCACACGCCAGTTGGCAGTACGGCGAGTGTCGCTGTGATCGAGCAGACCCGCATCGCTGAATTGCTCGCGAACCCCCTCGCCCATGTCACTGACTTTCATGCAGCCACTCAACGCCAAAAGCGCGAGCAGCATAACCAGGCTACGCATCATCCCCTCCCAAATACCGGTGACGGAAAACCGGCGAATGGTCGTCGGATGCAGCTTCCGCGCCATCTCTGGCACAGCAGGCACCAAAGCCTTGAAGCAGATGCTCAAGACCGGGCCGGGGCGTTATTCCGTAGCAGGGTCAGGTTTGGGCTCGGCGATGACGTCGGCATCGCGCTTGCGCTTGTTGCCCATACGCACGCCGATGTCCATGAGGAAGTGGAAGAAGCCTTCCTGATCTTCCAGCACATTGCTCCAGAACGGCGAGTGGTACAGCGCAACGGCGCCATGCACCAGCGCCCAGGCGGCACAGTAGTGGTAGTAAGGCGGGACATCTTCGAGCTTGCCTTCGGTGATGCGGCCTTTGATCAGCAGCGTCAGGTGTTCGAAGTTGGAGGCGCGGATCTTGTGGAGCTCTTCGACCAGCTCGGGCACCTGATTGCCCTTGACCACTTTTTCCTCCAGGCGGTCGAACAGGCGATAGCGCTGCGGATCACGCATACGGAATTCGAAGTAGGCACGTGAGAGCGCCTCCTTGTCCTTGTCGACATCAGCGGAGTGCAGCAGCTCGTTCAGGTCCCGCTCATAGTCGAGCATCAGGCGCAGATAGATTTCTGCCTTGGACTTGAAGTGCTTGTAGATGGTGCCTTTACCAATGCCGACGGCGTCCGCGATCATCTCGACAGTGACGCTGTCTTCGCCCTGCTCCAGGAACAGCTTTAGCGCGGTGTCGAGAATTTCCTGCTCACGGCGGCGAAATTCACGGACCTTACGAGGTTCTTTCTGCATAGAGAGGTCTGTCAGGATCGAAATCGAAGCCGGGTATTATGCCCAATCGGCGCTAAATTGCACGGATCATCCTTACTTGTCGACCTTTATGAACGAAACCGGCGAAAAATTCGCATTTTGGCGTCCGCTTCGCAAACCTGACACACGACGGTATGCTACGACGCAGGCAGTACCGGGGATGCAGCGACAAACTCCAGGTAACCCGTGATCACTACATACAACGTGAAATAGGCAAAGATCAGCGCCGAGGCAATGTAGGACCAGCGCAACATACGCTCCCCCATGAAACGCCCACCCTGATGTGCCAGCGCACACAGCGAGATCGACCAGACCACGCCCGCCGCAACGAACCCGGCAAGAAAGGTCGAGGCACTGGCAAGATCAGAACCCTGTCGAGCAATCAGCGCACCGCCGACTGCAGCAAACCAGAGAATGGCGCTGGGTGATGACATCGCCAGAAAAATTCCGCGCAGGAACAACGCCAGGCTGGATTTTTCCGATTGAACATCCTGATTATCGAGGCCGGCGCTGACTGCGGTGGCACTCATGACCATCCTGAAGCAGAACCAGGCCAACACCGCCGTACCGCCGAGCCAGAGCACGTAGCGTACGGCTTCATATTGCAGCAGCACCGCCATGCCGAGCATGGCCAGGACCGCATAGGCCAGATCGCCGACACAGGTTCCCAACCCAAGCCATAGGCCCTTGGAAAAGCCGCGCTGCATGGACAGCGTGATCATGGCTATGTTTGCCAGGCCAATATCCAGGCATAACGACAGACTCAGTAGAAAACCGTTGGAAAACTCCACTCGAACACTCCGACCAGGCACTGAAAAACCTCGGCATGCCTGATCTGCTGGCTTACACGGGCTAATTTGATACGATGGCCTTGTATCCCGTCCGGCAAAAAGTGCTCATCAAGGACTCAAGAATCGCTTTAGTATTCCAAAACTGTTTAAAAAACGATCAAAAGGCACTGGACGGTACGCCATGCTGGGCAATACTTAAGCCGCTGACGGGTCATCATTCCCCAAATGACTCGCCAGTAAAGGTGCCTAAGGAATAGCGTGCCTTTGTTTTACTCCTAATGGTCTTAACCCGGCTTCACCCCCCCAGAATCCGGGTTTTTTTTGCCCGCGATTTGCCGCCGGTCGACGTGCACGCCACTCAGCGTTGAACATGCGCCAGCGGGAACAGGCGAGCGAAGTTAGCGGTGGTCTGCTCGGCGAAATGCTCGTAGGACTCGCCCCGCAGCATTGCCAGAAACTCGGCAACTTCACGTACGTACTGCGGCAGATTCGGTTTGCCCCGATAAGGGATAGGCGCAAGGTATGGGGAGTCGGTCTCGACCAGCAGCCGATCAGCGGGGACTTGCCTTGCGACATCCCGCAGGGCGTCGGCGTTGCGAAAGGTCACGATGCCGGACAGCGAGATATAGTACCCCATATCCAGCGCCGCCCTGGCCATCTCCCAGTCTTCGGTGAAGCAATGCAGAACGCCCGCCTGAGGCAGCGCCGCATCACGCAGAAGGCTCAATGTATCGGCGCGCGCGCCACGGGTATGGATGATCACCGGCTTGCCAGTGACACTGGCTGCCTCCAGATGCAACCGAAAAGAAGCCTGCTGCAACTCGGCAGCTTCGGGTTCGTAGTGATAGTCCAGACCGGTTTCACCTATCGCGACCACTCGCGGATGATCCAGCTCCTTGAGCAACCAGTCCAGAGGCGGCATCTCACCAGGCTTCACGTCCAGCGGATGAATGCCTACCGAGCAGTCGACATCGGCGTAGCGCTCGGCGAGCGCCTTGACCGCGCCAGCGTTGTCGGCGCTGACGCCGATGCAGAGAAAATGCCCGACTCCCCTGCCCCGGGCGGCTTCAAGGGCTGCATCCAGCGAGCCGTCGTGCTGGGCAAGGTCAAGGCGATCAAGGTGACAATGGGAATCTACAAGCATGAGTTAAAACACAACTACATCGTATGGGTTGGACGATCGGACTTCAGAGCTCCGACCAGATGAGTTTCGATCAGGTTGCGCGCGGTATTGTCGCCGTCATTGAATTGCACGCCGACACCGGCAGTCCGATTGCCTTGCGCACCTTTTGGCGTAATCCAGGCGACGCGGCCAGCTACCGGAACCTTCTCCGGTTCGTCCATCAGATTGAGCAGCATGAACACTTCATCACCCAGCTTGTAGCTTTTGCTGGTGGGGATGAACAGCCCGCCGTTTCTGATGAATGGCATGTAGGCAGCATAAAGCACGGATTTGTCCTTGATGGTCAGGGACAGAATGCCATTACGTGGACCTGTGTTCAGCGGCAGACTCATGACAACACCTCAACGGTTCCGGATAACGCAGAGTCTACGCCTGTCCCGGCAGGCCTGCCCACTGCACCAGCAATGCTTCAAGCAGCAAGACCCGGTTTAGATTGGCCTTGGACATGACTTTTTGCCTCTGTGCCAGAATCCATTCCTGGATCTCCAGCACTTTTGCGCGAGAAGACTTCTGCGCCAGGTACTGAACGACCTTGCGCATGTCGCCCAGGCCAAGGCCTTCCTCGTCCTGCGTCATCTGATAGCGCAGGATCAGGTGCGACCAGTCGCAGAACCAGTCGAACAACAATAACAACGGGATGTCCTTCCAGCCTTCGGCCAGTTGGGTAGCCGATTGCTGCTGCTTGAGTAGCTTCTTGACGCCATCCACCACCAGCGCGCGTTGTTCGCGAACGCCTTGCGTGTGGAGTGCCACGGCAGCCAGCGGCGATCCGGCTGCCAGCGTCAGCAATTCGAACCGTTCTTCCTGCGTGCAATCAGGCAGGGCATTGCCCAGCCAGTCCAGGCTCATCTGTTCACTGGGCAATGGGCAGGCTTGCTGCACACAGCGACTCTTGACCGTTGGCAGCAAGCGGCTCGGCTGATGGCTGACCAGCAACAGAACGGTATTGCCCGAAGGCTCCTCCAGACTTTTCAACAAGGCATTGGCAGCATTGATGTTCATCGCTTCCACCGGCTCGACAAGCACCACCTTGCGACCGCCCATCTGTGCGGTCTGCACCACAAAGCTGACCAGATCACGAACCTGATCAACCTTGATCGGCTTGTCTGCTTCTTCCGGCTCCAGCACATAGTTGTCCGGATGACTGCCAGCCGCCAGCAGCAGGCAGGATTTGCAATGCCCGCAGGCCTCAAGCCCTTCGGGAGCCTTGCACAGCAGGCTGGCCATCAGGCGCTCGGCCAGTGCCCGCTTGCCGATACCGACCGGACCGTGCAACAGATAGGCATGAGAGTGCTGAGCACGACCGGCCATCTGCTGCCAGAGTGAAGCCTGCCAGGGGTAGGCTTCAGCCACGTCGCAGCTCCAGCAACTGCGGCAGCAATGTATCAAGGGAAGCCTGAACGTCGGCCAGCGGCTGGGCCGCGTCCACCAGACGATACCGCGCAGGATCAGCCTTCGCCCGCTGCAGATAAGTCGAGCGCACCGCGTCGAAGAACGCGCGGCCTTCCTGCTCGAAGCGATCCAGTCGGCCACGTGCCGCGGCGCGTGACAGACCGATTTCCACCGACAGGTCAAACACCAGCGTCAGATCAGGCCGCAGATCGCCTTGAACAAATTCTTCCAGCACGGCAATACGCTGGTGAGACAGGCCGCGGCCTCCACCTTGATACGCGTAGGTTGCATCGGTAAAGCGATCACAAAGCACCACCTCGCCACGCGCCAGAGCCGGGCGAATGACCTCAGCCAGGTGTTGTGCGCGCGCGGCAAAGACCAGCAGCAGTTCGGTGTCGGCGCTCATGGTTTCATCACTGGGGGCCAGCAGCAGTTCGCGAATGCGCTCGGCCAACGGAGTGCCGCCCGGCTCGCGGGTCAGCAATACCTGAACGCCCTGCGCGCGAAGCTGCGCCGCCAGGTACTCGCGATTGGTACTTTTGCCAGCACCTTCCGGGCCTTCAAGGGTGATAAACAAGCCAGTCACAGGTAATCCTTAATTGTTTCCATCATTGCGCATTCGGCTCGGGCTGCGGGGCGTCCGGTGCAGTCGCGGGCTCGGGCTCTGAAGCGGGAGAATCGGTTGATGGTGCTGGCGCAGCAGGTGCCGGGCTGGAGCGATAATCTGCGCGGCGCTTGAGCTGATAGTCACGCACCGCTGCGTTGTGGGCATCCAGATCGTCCGAGAACACATGGCTGCCGTCCCCTTTGGCCACGAAATACAGGCTGCTGCCCGCTACCGGGTTGAGCGCGGCATGAATCGCCTCGCGCCCCACCAGCGAAATCGGTGTCGGCGGCATACCGGCTATCACGTAGGTATTGTACGGCGTGGGCTCCTTGAGATTGGCCCGGGTCAACTTGCCGTTGTAGCGCTCGCCCATGCCATAGATCACGGTCGGATCGGTCTGCAACTGCATGCCCAGTTTCAAGCGACGCACGAACACACCTGCAATCTGGCCGCGCTCCTGAGGTACGCCGGTTTCCTTCTCGACCATCGACGCCATGACCAGGGCCTGATAAGGGTTGGAATAGGGAGCCTCCGAAGACCTGGCGTTCCATTCCTCATCAAGCACTTCTTCCAGACGACTGTAAGCCTGCCTGAGCAATTCAGCATCGGTCATGCCGCGCACATAGCGATAGGTGTCAGGAAAGAAACGGCCTTCAGGGAATACATCGGGATGGCCGATTTTTGCCATCAGCTCGCCGTCGGACAAGCCAGCCAGCGTCTGATCGAGCTTGGCCTGTTTGGCCAGCGCAGCCCGCACCTGACGGAAATTCCAGCCCTCGACCAGGGTCAGGCTGTATTGCACGACCTCCCTGCGCTTCCAGACGTCGAACAGCCCCTTGACGTTCATGCCCGGCACCATGCGGTATTCGCCGCTGTGCAGAGCCTGTCCGGAGAGGTTGAAACGCCAGTAAAGACGCAACCAGAAGGCGTCCTTGATCACGCCATCGGCCTGCAGTCGATTAAGTACGCCGGTCGGCGTTGAACCGGCCGGAACATCCAGCAGTTGCTCCTGAGCCACTTCGAGCGGCTGGTTCAGCGCCTGATATTGCTGCCAGAACGCAAAGCCGAGCAGAAGGCCTGCCAGAACGACAGCTGTTTCCAGCAACACCAATATTTTTCGGATCACAAATCAGATATCCAGAAGGGTGCGAGCAATACCTTGCAGTTTACGGGTGAGCGGCCCGACCGGCCAGCTCAAGACTGTAAAGCCGCGAACCGGCCAGACGCCGTAGACGCTATTGCATAGAAACACTTCGTCCGCCGATTCAAGGTCGGACAGGTGCAAATCACGGATATCGACAACCAGCCCCAGGTTTCGTGCCTGATCCAGCAACTCGGCACGCATCACTCCAGCAACCCCGCAGCGGCTCAGATCGGCAGTCAGCAGGCGTCCCTGACTGACCAGAAACAGATTGCTGTAGACACCCTCGATCAATCGCCCGGAGGTATCGCGCATCAAGCCTTCGGCATGCTCGCTATCGCTCCATTCCGAGCGGGCCAGCACCTGTTCCAGGCGATTCAGATGCTTGAGTCCGGCCAGCAGTGGTTGTTCTGCCAGACGAGTCTGGCAGGCAAACAAGCGCACGCCCTGCTCGGCATGTGCAGCGGGGTAGGCCGGTGCAGGACTGCCTTGCAGGATTCGGCGGGGTTGGGTATCGGGGGCCGGCGCATAGCCGCGCTGGCTATCGCCACGGGTGAGTATCAGTTTCATGACGCCGTCGCAGAGCTTAGCGGCGAAGCGGGTCATTTCTGCGCGAACCAGTGCATGATCGACTGCAATCGACAGGCGCTGGCACCCGCTTTCAAGACGCTGCAGGTGACGCTCCAGCAGCAATGGCTGCCCGGCCCTGACGGCGATGGTTTCAAACAACCCATCGCCGTAGGCCAGCCCGCGATCCTTGAGGGGCAAGGCGTCTGCGGGGCAGCCATCGACCCAGCCAGGCATTACTCGGCGAACCGACGGAATACCAGCGAGCCATTGGTGCCACCGAAACCGAAGGAGTTCGACAGAACAACGTCGATCGGCATGCGGCGCGCTTCGTGAGGCACGAAGTCCAGATCGCAGCCTTCGCTTGGCTCATCCAGGTTGATGGTCGGCGGAGCCACCTGATCAACCATTGCCAGCACGCTGAAGATCGCCTCGACAGCACCGGCGGCGCCCAGCAGGTGGCCGGTCATCGACTTGGTCGAACTGACAGCCAGCTTGTAGGCGTGATCACCAAACACTGACTTGATCGCAGAGGCCTCGGCCAAATCGCCCGCAGGCGTCGACGTACCGTGTGCGTTGATGTACTGCACCTGATCGGCATTGACCTTCGCGTCACGCAGAGCATTGACAATGCAGCGTGCGGCACCGGCACCGTCATCGGGCGGTGAGGTCATGTGATAGGCATCGCCGCTCATGCCGAACCCGACCAGTTCAGCGTAGATGGTCGCGCCGCGTGCTTTAGCGTGTTCAAGCTCTTCAAGGACCATCGCACCGGCACCGTCGGACAGGACGAAACCATCACGGCCTTTGTCCCAGGGACGGCTGGCACGGGTCGGGTCGTCGTTGCGTGTGGACAGCGCACGCGCAGCACCGAATCCACCCAGCCCCAGGCCACAGGCAGCCATTTCAGCACCACCGGCAATCATCACGTCAGCTTCGTCATAGGCGATGTTACGAGCCGCCATGCCGATGCAGTGGGTTGCCGTGGTGCAAGCCGTCGCGATGGAATAGTTAGGCCCCTGTGCACCCAGATGGATAGACAGGAAACCGGAAATCATGTTGATGATCGAGCCCGGCACGAAAAACGGTGAAATCCGTCCTGGGCCTTGCTCGTGCAGCAGACGACTGCTGTTTTCGATATTGGTCAGACCACCGATACCCGAACCCATCGCGACACCGATGCGTTCACGGTTTGCATCAGTGACTTCGAGGCCTGCATTACGCACCGCCTGAAAGCTGGCCGCGAGGCCATACTGAATGAAGAGATCGAGCCGACGCGCTTCTTTGGGCGCCAGGTATTCTTCGACGTTGAAACCCTTGACCGAACCGCCGAAACGGGTGGTGAAGGCCGACAAGTCCGTGTGCTCGATAAGGCCAATGCCACTGCGGCCCGCCAGAATGCCCTGCCAACTGCTGGGCACGTCATTGCCCAGTGGCGAAAGCATGCCCATCCCGGTGACCACGACGCGTCTACGCGACACAGGACTCTCCTTCTCTCTTGTTTACGGAACAATCATTTACGAACAATCGCAGCGTTTTCTAAAGAAAAAACCGCACGCCGGTTAAAGCAGTGCGGTTTTCCCGTGACAGCAGTCAGCGATTACAAATCTTAAGCCTGATGGCTGTTGACGTAGTCGATTGCTGCTTGAACGGTCGTGATCTTTTCCGCTTCTTCGTCAGGGATTTCGGTCTCGAATTCCTCTTCCAGAGCCATTACCAGCTCGACGGTGTCCAGGGAGTCAGCGCCCAGGTCTTCAACGAAAGAAGCAGTGTTGACAACGTCTTCTTGTTTGACGCCAAGTTGCTCTGCAACGATTTTCTTGACGCGCTCTTCGATGGTGCTCATACCTAGTTTTAACTCCTAGTGGAAATGTTCAGGCATCTGGCCAGTGGGTAAGTGTATAGAAGAGGTTTTGCGAATTTCAAGCTTAACGCTCTCCCCTTATGCCCAACCGTACCTTTGCCCATGCATAGATTGCAGCTTTATAACGGATTTTAGACAGCTCGTATGACATTTTTTTGAAACAGATGGTCACATTAGCTCATGTACATGCCGCCGTTAACAGGGATTGTGGCCCCGGTAACGTACCCTGCGCCTTCGGAGGCAAGAAAAGCGACTACATGCGCAATCTCTTCGGCCTGCCCCAGACGGCCCAGGGGTATCTGGGTAATCAGTGACTCACGCTGAGCCTCAGGCAGCTCACGCGTCATATCGGTGTCGATGAAACCAGGCGCAACCGAGTTCACGGTTACTGCCCGCGAGCCCACTTCACGGGCCAGAGCCCTGCTGAAACCTTCCAGCCCGGCCTTCGCGGAAGCATAGTTTACTTGACCGGCGTTGCCCATGGCACCCACAACCGAACCAATGCTGATAATACGGCCCCAACGCGCTTTGGTCATGCCGCGCAAAACACCCTTGGAAAGGCGGAAAAGGCTATTCAGATTGGTGTTGACGACGTCATACCATTCGTCATCTTTCATGCGCATCATCAGATTATCACGGGTGATACCGGCATTATTGACCAGAATCAACGGTGCGCCGACGCGCTCCTGAATGGTCGACAGGACCGAATTCACAGACTCGGCATCGCAGACATCGAGCATCAGGCCAAAGCCTTCGACGCCGCTTTCCTTGAACGTCGCACTGATGCGCTCGGCGCCGGACTCAGAGGTCGCGGTGCCCACAACGACAGCACCATTGCGCCCCAATTCCAGGGCGATGGCTTGACCAATACCGCGACTCGCACCGGTTACCAGTGCAACTTTACCTTGAAGGCTCATACAGGCTTCTCCTAATCAGGCCAGTGCCGCGCGCGCGGCGGCAAAGGCGTCCGGGGTATCAAGGTTGTAAGTAATCACGCCTTCGGCGCAACGCTTGTTCAGACCGGCCAGGACTTTGCCCGGACCGCATTCCACGAGCTGGGTCGCACCACGGCTCGCCAGGCATTGAATGGATTCAACCCAGCGAACCGGCTTGTACAGTTGTTCCAGCAAGTCACGCTTGAGCGTCGCCAGATCACTGACCGCGCTGGCACTGACGTTCTGTACCAATGCGATTTCAGGTGCTTGCCATTCAATGGCTTCAACAGCCTCGGCGAAACGCTCGGCGGCCGGGCGCATCAGTTCGCAGTGCGACGGCACGCTGACCGGCAACGGCAATGCACGCTTGGCACCCCGCGCCTTGCACAGTTCCATGGCGCGCTTGACGGCCTCGGCGGAACCGGCGATCACCACCTGGCCCGGCGAGTTGAAATTAACCGCACTGACAACTTCGCCCTGCGCTGCTTCGGCACAGGCAGCGATAACGTCGGTATCATCAAGACCCAGAATTGCGGCCATGCCGCCTTGACCGGCCGGCACCGCTTCCTGCATCAACTGGCCGCGACGCTCAACGAGCTTCACCGCATCAGCCAGGCTCAGGCTTTGCGCAGCTACCAGCGCACTGTATTCACCCAGACTGTGACCTGCGACGAACGCAGGAACGGCGCCGCCCTCGGCCAGCCACACATGCCACAAGGCTATGGAAGCGGTCAGAATGGCAGGCTGGGTCTTGTCGGTCTGATTGAGCAACTCGGCAGGACCGTTCTGGGTCAACGCCCACAGGTCATAGCCAAGGGCTTCGGAAGCCTGCTCGAAAGTGTCGAGAATCAGCGGATGTTGCGCGCCTTGCTCGGCGAGCATGCCGAGAGATTGCGATCCTTGACCCGGAAAGACGAATGCGAGGGATGCAGACATTTGACAAGCCTCTGAATTATTGTCGCCAAAATGGGCGTCCGGACAGGCCGAACGCGGGTATTCAAATTTACATGACTGATCGGTTGGATGACTGACCAGTCTGATGCGTCACATTTTCAGGTTTGGCCGTTCTGAAGCAGCAATTCAAGCCGCCCCTTCAAGCGCTGTGGCAGGTTTTCACGGGATTCGACGATCGCTCGCTGAATCGCACTCTGGAACCCTGAAACACTGGCAGAACCGTGGCTTTTCACCACAACCCCCTGCAACCCCAGCAGGCTCGCGCCATTATGACGGGCAGGTGCCAGATCAGTCTGCAGTCGCCTGAGCAACGGCAACGCCAGCGCTCCGACCGCCCTGCTCAGCAGGTTGCGGTTGAACAGTGTATCGATTCTGGCGGCAATCATGGTCGCCAGCCCCTCGCTCGACTTGAGCAGTACATTGCCGACAAAGCCATCACACACCACGACGTCAGCCTCACCCCGGTACAAGCCGTCGCCTTCGATGTAGCCAATGTAGTTGAGCCCCAGGGCTGCCTGCAAAAGGCCGGCGGCAAGCTTGACCTGCTGATTGCCCTTTATGTCTTCCGTGCCCACGTTAAGCAAGGCGACCCTGGGCTTTATGACGCCCAGGGTCTCGGCAAGAACAGAACCCATTACCGCAAACTGATAAAGCGCTTCGGCGCTGCAATCGACATTCGCACCCAGGTCGAGCAACTGGCAATGGCCAGACCGAGTGGGAATGGCTGCGATCATCGCGGGACGGTCGATACCGGGCAGCGTCTTGAGCACAAACCGCGAAAGCGCCATCAGCGCACCGGTATTACCAGCGCTGACACATGCCTGGGCCTGTCCGCTTGCAACAAGCTCAAGAGCAACGCGCATGGACGAGTCAGGCTTGCCACGCAGAGCCTGGGACGGACGCTCGTCCATCGCTATGGCTTCATTGGCGTTTACGACACGCAGGCGCGAGCGATCCACGGCACCATGATGGGCAATGAGTTCTTCAATCAGGGAGGCTTGGCCGACGAGGACCAGATGAAGCGAGGGCGTAGCTGTCAGGCACGCGAGGCTTGCCTGAACAATGTTGCGAGGACCGAAGTCCCCGCCCATTGCGTCGATCGCGATGATCGGAGCGGACAAGAAATTACTCGTCAGCGCCCTTGTCGATCACTTTACGACCACGGTATACGCCTTCTGGCGATACGTGGTGACGCAGGTGAATTTCACCAGTGGTCTTTTCTACCGACAGAGTGCTTGCCTCAAGAGCGTCGTGCGAACGACGCATGTCACGGGCAGAGCGGGATTTTTTGTTCTGCTGAACAGCCATAATTGATTAACTCCTAAACGTTTGGGTCACGCTTTAACTGCGCCAATACACTGAACGGGTTGGACCGCGTTACCTCGTCCACGCTCGGTTCGGGCTCATCGAGACCCGCCGGTTGCTGGCATTCTTCAGGATGATGAGCAGGCACAATGGGCAAGGCGAGCAATAGCTCCTCCTCAATCAATGCCAGCAGATCCAAAGGATCTTCGCCCAGTTCCAGCACGTCATAACCTTTCGGTAACGACTGGGTATTCGCACCCTCCTTCACCACGGCGTAACTGCATTCGCTGTGGATCGGCAGGGTCACCAGCTCAAGACAACGCTGGCAAACCATCTTGACCGGGACGTCTATCGAACTGTGGATAACCACAGAGCGGCGTTCGTCACGCTCAAAAACGAATTTCGCCTGCACCGTACCGACAGTGTCGGCAAGCGGGTCGCAGAGTCTCTTCAAATCGCCCAGCAGCACTTCACCCTGAAGGGTAGTGCCGCGATCAGACAATTTGCGCGGATCAACGTGAGATGGAATCGGGTCATTCAACATAGGCGCAGCATTCTAGGGATGACCCCTTGGCATGTCAAAGGAAATTCAGGCCTGTTCGTCACTCCGGCCACTCTTTAGAATCGACGCTCAGCCTACGGAGATCCGCATGCCATCCCTGCTCCTTGCCTCCAGCTCTTCATACCGGCGCGAAATGCTCACTCGTCTGCGCCTGCCATTCACCTGCAAGTCCCCGGACATTGATGAAAGTCACCGACCGGATGAGACCGCACACGACCTTGTTCGGCGCCTTGCCTTAGAGAAAGCCGAGGCGCTGGCGGGCGAATATCCGGCCCACCTGATCATTGGCTCCGATCAGGTCGCCGTCCTCAACGGACAGATACTCGGCAAGCCCCACACCTTCGAGCGTGCACTTGAGCAACTGACGGCTGCCAGTGGCACCAGCGTGACCTTCCTGACCGGACTGGCCCTGCTTAATAGCTCGACAGGCAAGTACCAGGTCGATTGCGTGCCCTTTACCGTGCACATGCGCGAACTCGATCAAACCAGCATCGAACGCTATCTGCATGCAGAGCAACCTTATGACTGCGCCGGCAGCTTCAAGGCTGAAGGGTTGGGGGTCAGCCTGTTTCGCAGCACAGAAGGCAGCGACGCGACCAGCCTGATCGGCCTGCCACTGATACGCCTTGTGGACATGCTAATAAAGGAAGGGGTCAGCGTACCCTGACGCTCAGACAAAGAACCCGGCCATTGGCCGGGTTCTTTGTTTCTGCATCAAGCCGTCAGCGCAGGCTTGGACCGTTGAAGCCGACCAGCATGGCAATGCGCTCGGCGATACTGGTGCCCAGCTTTTTCGAAAAGCGATCAAAAGGCGACTCTTCGACGGTGTATTCAACGATATCCTTTTCCTTGATCACATCCCGCGCGACATAACTGGCGCTGCCCAGACCGTCCACCAGACCGAGCGCAACGGCCTGCTCACCGGTCCAGATCAGCCCCGAAAACAGCTCGGGATGATCCTTGTCCTTCAGACGGTCGCCACGCCCCTGCTTGACGCTGGCAATGAACTGACGATGCGTTGTGTCCAGCACACCCTGCCAGAACTGCGTCTCATCGGCCTTCTGCGGCTGGAACGGGTCAAGAAATGCCTTGTGCTCGCCCGATGTGTAGGTACGACGATCAACGCCGAGCTTGTCCATGGCACCGACAAACCCGAACCCGGCCGCCGTCACACCTATCGACCCCACCAGACTGGCCTTATCGGCATAGATCTGGTCAGCTGCACTGGCAATGTAATAAGCGCCCGAAGCACCCAGATCGGTGATGACCGCATAAACCTTGATGTCCGGCTTTGCAGCACGCAGACGACGGATTTCGTCATAGACATAGCCCGACTGAACAGGACTACCGCCCGGGCTGTTGATACGCAGAATCACGCCCTTGGTCTTCTCATCCTCGAACGCCTTTTGCAGCGCCGTGACGATATTCTCGGCACTGGCCGACTCCTTGTCGGCAATCACACCCTGCACATCAATCAACGCTGTGTGGCTGGAGCGGCGCGATGTACCACCTTCGAAATCCAGCATCGGAACGACCACTGCAACAAACAGAAACGCGAATGTCAGAAGCTTGAAGAAGATTCCCCAGCGGCGCGCGCGACGCTGCTCCTGAACACTGGCCAGCAGCGTCTTTTCAAGAAGTTTCCAGCTTTTTGCTTCTTCCTTGCCGTTGACGCCCTCGTCCGCACTTTGCGAGACGGGTGCCTTCCATTCGTCAGACATGCTCCAATCACTCCAACCCTAAAACTAGACGCCGCGCCCATTCAACCAGGTGCGCAGCTCGGAAAAATGCTCAATAGCCAACCGTGGCTGAAACTGGCGCAACGACTCCAGCGACTGAGCGCCATAACCCACCGCAACCGAATCCATACCTGCGTTGCGAGCCATCAGCAGATCGAATGACGCATCGCCGATCATCAACGAACGCTGCGGCGCAACATCACAATGCGCCATGATCTCGTTCAACATCCGCGGGTCCGGCTTGCTGGCGGTTTCGTCGGCAGCCCGGGTAGCATCGAAGTAATCCCCCCAGCCTTTGGCCCGCAGCACCCGATCCAGCCCACGGCGCGCCTTGCCGGTAGCGACCGCCAGACGATAGCCATCCTCGCGAAACGCCTGCATCGACTCCAGCACACCCTCGAACAGCGGCGAAGGCACGCTATCCATCGCCATATAGCTGTCAGCGTAGCGCTGCCGAAAGTGGATCACCTGATTGTCACTGATCTGCGGATAAAGGGTTCGAATCGCCTCCGGCAGACCCAGACCGATAATGCCCTTGATCACCGGATCGTCACGAACCTCCAGATCAGTCTCGATAGCCGCGGTACGCATGGCCAGAACAATTCGCCCCACAGAGTCGGCCAGCGTGCCGTCCCAGTCAAAAATCAACAGATCGTAATTACGGCGCACTCAAACGCTCCACTGTCTTGGCCCACATTTCATCCACAGGCGCCTGCACATTCAGTTTGCTGCCATCGGGCATCGGCACCGTCAGCATGTAGGCGTGCAGGAACAGACGCTTGCCGCCCAGATCGCGAATCTCGCGACTGAAATTCTCGTCACCGTATTTGGTATCGCCTGCAATGGCGTGCCCTGCATGCAGCGTGTGCACGCGGATCTGGTGCGTGCGCCCGGTCACCGGCTTGGCTTCGACCATGGTGGCAAAGTCACCGAAACGACGCAGCACCTTGAAAATCGTCAGGGCCTCCTTGCCCTCTTCATTGACCTCGACCATGCGCTCGCCGGAACGCAGATTGCTTTTCATCAGTGGCGCACGCACTTGCTTTTGAGCCGTTGCCCAGTTACCGCGGACCAGCGCCATGTAGCGCTTGTCGACACCGTCACCGCGCAAGGCCTCGTGCAGGTGGCGCAGCATGCTGCGTTTCTTGGCAATCATCAGCAGGCCCGACGTATCGCGGTCCAGACGGTGCACAAGTTCAAGCTCCTTGGCATCCGGACGCAACTGACGGAATGCTTCGATTACCCCGAAACTCAGGCCGCTGCCGCCATGCACAGCGATACCCGCAGGTTTGTTGAGCACGATCAGCGCCTTGTCTTCGTAGACAATCGCAGCCTCGAGGCGCTGCAGCAGAGCCTGCGCAACCGGCACCGGCTCGTCGCGCTCAGGCACGCGTACAGGAGGAATGCGCACGATATCGCCTGCCTGCAACTTATACTCCGGCTTGATCCGCCCCTTGTTCACACGCACTTCGCCTTTGCGCAAAATGCGGTAAATCAAGGTTTTGGGCACACCCTTGAGATAAGTAATCAGAAAATTATCGATGCGTTGACCGGCAAGTTCCGGGGCAACCTCAACCAGCTGGACGCCGGGGGTTGGAGGGGCAATATTCGTCATGCCGCAAATGATAACAATTTTTTATGGATTTGAAGCACTTAATGATTGCTGCTATAGTCGCGAACGCCGCCAAAAGCGGCCGGACAGCGGACCAACGGTTGACAACCGGCCCTGACCAACGCAATTCACAAGGACGGGAGGCCGTCCTACGCAGTGTTCGGTGACAACGGAGCACGCTGAAAACGTAACGAGCGCAGGTGACATGAGGCCGGAAACACGCCTGACAGCAGAGCAGACAGCTCGCTGACGGTGCGGACAGTTCATGGCCAGTTCACAAAGTGCAGTCGCTTTCAGACGCTACGAGCGAATGCTTCGGGAACAACGCCTCAAGCCATGATGCGCGACCTTCCCTATCGAAGATCGCGGTAAATGCCAACCCGCTGCGGATTCTGCGCGCGGCAGCACCCGAATTATCAGGGATACGTGTAGGGTGGAGACGCACAACCATCGGACTGTGTAGCACAAGGCTTGTTCTAGACGCTTCATCTCGTCCGCTACCGATGGTCGATTCCTCCTCCTGACAAAGCTTTTGCTGAAAGGGTGTCTTACGCCACCACAGCAAGCAGGAAACGTCGTCGCGACCCTCCGCCCCCTCTGGGCGAGGACCTCGCTAGACACTGGAGTGTCCAACCACTCCTGACGCGCCCTGACACCGACCGTGAGAAGTCGTGTGTGCCGAACGCCGTTTCCGGCAGCCCGGAAACCGACGGTACTACATGAAAAGAATGCTGATTAACGCAACTCAACCCGAAGAGTTGCGTGTTGCACTGGTAGACGGCCAGCGCCTCTACGACCTGGACATCGAGTCAGGTGCACGCGAGCAGAAGAAGGCCAACATCTATAAAGGCCGAATCACTCGCATCGAACCCAGCCTTGAGGCTGCCTTTGTCGATTTCGGCTCTGAGCGCCACGGCTTTCTGCCCCTCAAGGAAATCTCCCGCGAGTACTTCAAGAAAGCCCCTGAAGGCCGCGTCAACATCAAGGACGTCCTGAGCGAAGGCCAGGAAGTCATCGTTCAGGTCGAGAAAGAAGAACGTGGCAACAAGGGCGCAGCCCTGACCACCTTCATCAGCCTTGCAGGCCGCTATCTGGTCCTGATGCCGAACAACCCTCGCGCCGGTGGCATCTCGCGCCGTATCGAAGGCGAAGAGCGCAACGAGCTGCGTGAAGCCCTCAACGGCCTGATCGCTCCAGCCGACATGGGCCTGATCGTTCGTACTGCCGGCCTGGGCCGCAGCAGCGAAGAAATGCAGTGGGACCTCGATTACCTGCTGCAACTGTGGACCGCCATCAAGGAAGCGTCCCTGGACCGTTCGGCCCCTTTCCTGATCTATCAGGAAAGCAACGTCATCATCCGCGCCATTCGTGACTACCTGCGTCAGGACATCGGTGAAGTCCTGATCGACAGCGTCGAAGCCCAGGAAGAAGCCCTGACTTTCATCCGTCAGGTGATGCCGCAGTACGCCAGCAAGATCAAACTGTACGAAGACAGCGTTCCACTGTTCAACCGCTTCCAGATCGAAAGCCAGATCGAAACCGCGTTCCAGCGCGTGGTCGAACTGCCTTCGGGCGGCTCCATCGTCATCGATCCGACCGAAGCCCTGGTGTCCATCGACATCAACTCGGCACGTGCCACCAAAGGCAGCGACATCGAAGAAACCGCCCTGCAGACCAACCTTGAAGCGGCTGAGGAAATCGCCCGTCAATTGCGTCTGCGTGATATCGGCGGCCTGATCGTCATCGACTTCATCGACATGACACCGGCCAAGAACCAGCGCGCCGTGGAAGAAAAAGTCCGCGAAAGCCTGGAAGCCGACCGCGCCCGCGTTCAGGTCGGTCGCATTTCACGCTTCGGTCTGCTGGAAATGTCCCGCCAGCGTCTGCGCCCATCGCTGGGCGAAAGCAGCGGCATCGTCTGCCCTCGCTGCAACGGCACCGGTATCATCCGTGACGTCGAATCGCTTTCTCTGGCCATTCTGCGCCTGATCGAAGAAGAAGCCCTGAAAGACCGCACTGCAGAAGTGCGCGCTCAGGTGCCGATCCCGGTCGCTGCGTTCCTGCTCAACGAGAAACGCAATTCGATCACCAAGATCGAGTTGCGCACCCGTGCGCGCATCATCATCCTGCCGAACGACCAGCTGGAAACCCCGCACTTCGAAGTTCAGCGTCTGCGTGATGACAGCCCGGAAGCACACAACAGCCAGACCAGCTACGAAATCGCCGCGGCTGCAGCCGAAGTGGAAGAAATCGCCCCGCTGGCTGCCGCAACCCGCACCCTGGTTCGCCAGGAAGCAGCCGTCAAGACTGCACCTGCCCGTGCCAATGCGCCGGTTCCGGTAGAAGCCGTTGCGCCTGCCCCAACGCCTGCACCGGTCGCTCACGAGCCGAGCCTGTTCAAGGGCCTGGTGAAATCCCTGGTCAGCCTGTTTGCGACCAAGGAAGAGCCTGCCGCTCCGGTTGTGGTTGAAAAACCTGCTGCCGAACAGCGTCCGGCCCGTAACGAGGAACGCCGCAACGGTCGCCAACAGAGCCGTGGCCGCAACAACCGTCGTGACGAAGAGCGCAAGCCTCGTGAAGAACGCGCCCCCCGCGAGGAACGTGCCGAACGCGCGCCGCGCGAAGAGCGCGCCCCACGTGAGGAACGTGCGCCTCGTGAAGAACGCGCACCTCGTGAAGAGCGTACCGTTCGTGAACCGCGCGAAGCCCGCGAAGATTCGGCACCACGTGAAGAGCGTCCAGCCCGTACTTCCCGCGAGCGCAAGCCACGTGAAGCACGCGAAGATCGTCCGGTCCGCGAACTGCGCGAGCCTCTGGATGCAGCCCCTGCCGTAAACCTTGCTCGTGAAGAGCGTCCTGAACGCGCACCACGCGAAGAACGCCAGCCGCGCGCACCTCGCGAAGAACGTCAACCACGCGCCGAACAGGCCGCGGCCGCCGTGAGCGAAGAAGAGGAAGTGCTGCTTAACGAAGAGCAGGTGAACGATGAGAACCAGGACGGCAACGACGGTAGCGAAGGCGACCGCCCTCGCCGCCGCTCCCGCGGTCAGCGTCGTCGCAGCAACCGTCGTGAGCGTCAACGTGATGCCAATGGCAACGTGATCGAAGGCTCTGAAGAAAACGGTTCCGAAGAAAACGGCTCGGCAGAAAATACTGAAGAAGGCAGCAGCGCCACCGATCTGTCGGCTGGCCTGGGATTCACCGCAGCAGCTGCGGCTGGCGGCGTGATCAGCGCTACAGCAGAAGCCGATGCACACCAGCAGGCCGAGCGGGCCAACAGCACTGCTGTAGACGCTCCAGCCCTAGAGCCCGCGCAGCAAGCGCCTGTTGCCGAAGCAACTGCTGCCAAGGCACCGGAAGCTGACGCACCGGTAATTGAAGCATCCACTCCAGAAACTCCGGTAGCAGCAGAACCGGTCGTTGAAGCGCCTGCCATTGAAGCGCCGGTTGCGGATAATGCGCCAGTCGCCAAACCGGCTCCGGAAGTAGAGGTTCAGCCTGCTGCGGTCGAAGCACCTGCCATTGCCGCGCAGACCGAGCTGTTCGAAGCGCCGCATGCCGAGCGCGTCGTCCCGTTCACACCAACGCCAGAGCCAGCGCCAGCGCCACAAGCGCCGGTCGAAGCAGCGGCTCATGAAGAAGTGCCAGCCACTGAATCGTCCGAACTGCCAACGCCTGCTGCTGCCGAGCCTGTCGTCGTGAAGGAGGAGCCTGCTCCTTACGTCGCGCCTCAGGCCATCGAGGAAGCAGCGCCTGCCCCTGCGATCGTGGAAACACCGGCAGCACCGGTCAGCAGCACCGGCCGTGCACCGAATGATCCTCGTGAAGTTCGTCGTCGCAAGCGTGAAGAAGAAGCACGCCGTCAGCAGGAAGCCGCTGCTGCCAGCACTCCAGTCGTCATCGCCGAAGCAGCACCTGTTGCCGCTGAAGCAGAATCGGTCCAGCCTTCTCAGGCTATCGAGGAAAAGACTGAAGAAGCGGCGACGGAGCAGCCAGCAGTCAAACCGCAACATGACGCCGATAAAGAAAACGAGCCTAAACCACTCGTTTAACTCCGGCCCATGAAAAAGCCCCGCCTGTGCAAACAGGCGGGGCTTTTTCACATCTGCGATTCAGGATCGCTCTTTGCTCACGCTACGATCTCAATAGAGATTAGGCTCCATCTCCAGCTCAACGCCAAAACGCTCGACGATGTCGCTCTGGATGCGGCGCGCCAGACTCAGTAACTGCAAGCCACTGGCCTGCCCATAGTTGACCAGCACCAGCGACTGGAGCTTGTGCACACCAGCATCACCATCGCGATAACCCTTCCAGCCCGCTTGCTCGATCAGCCATCCAGCCGCCAGCTTCACCCGACCATCGTCCTGCGAGTAGCCGACGACGCCCGGGTGCTGTTGTTTGATCGTTGCGTACAGTTCGACAGGGATAATCGGGTTTTTGAAGAAACTGCCGGCATTGCCCAGCACCGCTGGATCAGGCAGTTTTTCACTGCGAATGGCGCAGATTGCCCGACTGACATCGAAAGGCGTCGGTTTATCGATTCCCAACTCGTCGAGACGCTGACGAACCGGACCATATTCAAGCTGCAGATTGGCTACGCGACTGAGCTTGAAGCGTACCCGCAGGATCAACCAGCGTGCCACCTGGTGCTTGAAGACGCTGTCGCGATAGCCAAACTTACAGTCCTGCAAAGAGAACTCGCGTAATTCGCCTGTTTCACGATCCAGCGCAGTCAGGCTATGGAATACATCCTTGATCTCAACGCCATATGCACCAATGTTCTGCATCGGTGCTGCGCCGACAGTACCGGGAATCAGACTCAGATTCTCCAGCCCGGCCAGCCCCAGCTCCAGACAGGACTGCACAAATGGGTGCCAGGGTTCGCCCGCCTCGGCCTCGACAACTGCTTCAAGGCAATCTTCGCGCACAATGCGAATGCCGCGACTGGCCATGCGCAGCACCAATGACTGCACGTCACCGCTGAGCAGCAGGTTACTGCCACCGCCAATGACCAGCAGCGGCACATCGTGCTCGACCGAATACGCCAGCGCCTCGCGAACATCGTCATCGCTGTGCGCTTCGGCAAACAAGCGGGCCTGAACATCCACGCCAAAGGTGTTGAAAGGTTTGAGGGAAATCGCGGACTGCACCTGCAAGGTCATGACCCTGCCTTCCCGAGCCACTGGATAAACCGCATCAACCCTCCAACAAGCGCCTTACGCGCTCAAGGTCTTCAGGTGTATCGACACCACCGGGTGGCGCTTCAAGCGCGTCGGCAACGTGAATTCGCACGCCATTCCACAACGCACGCAGTTGCTCCAGGCTTTCGGTGTTTTCCAGCCAGCACGGGCCCCAGCTGACGAAGTCATGAAGGAAGCCCGCACGATAGGCGTAGATACCGATATGACGACGATAAGGCACGCCAGCAGGCAACTCGTCCCTGTTTACGGCCAATGCGTCACGTGCCCACGGCAAGGGGGCACGGCTGAACGTCAGCGCCAGGCCATTGATGTCTGTTGCGACCTTGACGATGTTGGGGTTGAACAATGCCGCTACGTCATCGATAGGCTCGGCCAGCGTAGACATTCTGGCTTCGGGATGAGCCGCCAGATTGGACGCCACCTGATCGATCACCGCAGGCGGGATCATCGGCTCGTCGCCTTGCACATTAACCACAATCGCATCAGCAGCCAGCCCCAGTTGCGCAGCCACCTCGGCCAGACGATCAGTGCCGGAATTGTGATCCTCGCGGGTCAGCAGCACTTCGGCACCAAAAGCCTGACAGGCCTCGACAATGCGCGCATCGTCGGTAGCAATTACCACACGCTCGGCGCTGCTTTTGCACGCCTGCTCCCAGACAAGCTGGACCATGGCCTTGCCGGCAATGGTTTTCAGTGGCTTGCCGGGAAAGCGGCTGGAGCCATAACGCGCAGGAATGACAACGGTGAACGCTGCTGTCATTTTTCCAGCCGCTCATCGGTGCTCAAGGTGCGCGCTTCGCTTTCGAGCATCACCGGGATACCGTCGCGAACCGGGTAGGCAAGGCCTGCCCCTTTGCTGATCAGCTCGGTCTTGTCGGCGCTGAGCTTCAATGGTCCCTTGCAGACAGGGCAAGCGAGGATATCGAGTAGTTTGGTGTCCATAGGAGATCCTGAAGCAATCATGGAGAGAGACGTAGCAGTTGCTCATCGAACCAGTCGACAAAAGCATCGGACGGTACTGCATCCACTGCCAGATACCACCAGTCATCGGCTGCAAAGGCACGACATTTCACCGCATCCTTCTCGGTCATGACCAAGGGTAATGAAGGTGTGAATGTCAGCGCCTGGGCACTGTAGACCGCATGGTCGGCGAACGCGTGAGCCACTGGCCGCCAGTGTAATCCTTCGAGGGTATTGAAGAAACGTTGAGGATTGCCGATTCCGGCGACCGCATGCAGCGCCTGCCCGGCCGGGAAATAATCCACCGGCTGGCGTTCGTCACTGCGCAGATTGATCAGGGCTGAAGGTTTGAGCATAAATGCGTAGCCATCGTCGCGATCAGCCGCCGCGCCGTTGTAAAGCAAGGCGTCGACACTGCCTAGCCGCTCAACCGGCTCGCGCAATGGCCCGGCAGGCAGACACCGACGGTTGCCCAGCCCACGGGCGGCATCGATCAGCACCAGTTCCAGATCGCGGGCCAGACGATAATGTTGCAGGCCATCGTCGGAAAGAATCAGATCCAGCGGCTCGGCAGCGAGCAGGGCCTGCACGGCGCGACTGCGATCCGGATCGATCATCAGCGGCACGCCACTGCGTTTGACGATGAGCAAAGGCTCGTCGCCCGCCTCACTGGCACTCTGGTCGGCCTTGACGCGCCAAGGCAGGCTGGGAGGTTTGGCGCCGTACCCGCGACTGACAACTCCGACGCGCAGGCCACGACGACGGCAGTGCTCGATCATCCATAGAATCAGTGGCGTCTTGCCAGTGCCGCCGATGGTGATATTACCCACCACAATAACCGGCACTGGAGCCCGGTAGATGCTGCCCTCACCCGCCAGAAAACGCGCGCGCTTGCCCTCTACGACGCGCCGATAAAGGCTTTCAAGCGGACGCAAAAGCGCAAGCGCCGGGTGGCCCTTGTACCAGGCATCAAGCAAACGGTCGGTAAATGCCATCAGTTAGCCGGTGTGGCCTCGACAGTGGTCATGCGCAAATGGCTGAAACCCAGTTTGCCCGCCGCATCCATGGCCGTAATCACCGATTGGTGCGGGGTCTTGCCGTCGGCACTGATCGACAACGGCAGGCTGGTATCGCCCGCCGACTCGCGTTGCAGCGCTTCGATCAGGGTTGCCAGGTCGTTCTTGGGCAACAGTTGGTTGTTCAGCGAGAAGATCCCGTCGGCGTTGATGGCGATGTCCAGATGCTTCGCGCTGGCGTCCACCTCCGGCGTACCGGTGACCGCCTGTGGCAGATCCACCCGCAGTTGGGTTTCACGGGTGAAAGTGGTCGTCACGATGAAAAACAGCAGCAGGATGAACACCACATCAATCAGAGAGACCAGATTGATGTCGATGTTTTCCCGGGGTCTGCGACGGCGAAATTTCACTTCTTCTTGCCCCCGCCCGCTCTGGCCAGCGACTTGAGATCGATTTTGGCGTCAATCAGATCGACATCACGGTCACCCTGCACCACTTCAACCAGACGAATGGCCTGCTGCTCCATGCCGACCACCAGTTCATCGACGCGACTTTGCAGAAAACGATGAAAAAAGATTGCCGGAATAGCCACGATAAGACCCGACGCGGTACAGATCAGCGCCTTGGAAATACCACCGGCGAGTACACCGGCGTTGGCCGTGGCCCCCGAACTGTTGAACGAGCCGAAGATATCGATCATGCCCAGCACCGTACCCAGCAAGCCAAGCAACGGTGCCATGGCGGCAATCGAACCCAGCGCGCTCAGGTAGCGTTCCAGTTCATGGATAACCCGGGCGGCGGCTTCTTCGATGCATTCCTTCATGATCTCGCGACCGTGCCTGGAATTGGCCAGACCTGCGGCGAGAATTTCACCCAGAGGCGAGTCGGCGCGCAGTTGCTTGAGCTTTTCGCCGTCGAGCTTCTTTTCCTGAATCCACTGCCAGACCTGTCCGAGCAGATGCGGCGGCGTGATGCGGCTGGCACGCAGCGTCCACAGACGCTCGATGATAATGCCAGCAGCGGCGATGGAGCTCAGAATAATCGGCAGCATCATCCAGCCGCCAGATTTGACCAGTTCCCACACAGTGATCACTCCCTCGAAAAATTGGCGCCACTCTATCATAGGGTCGCCAAGTGCCGAACGCCGAGATCGATATCCATTCACTCAGTCACGCCAGAAACGCCGTTTTGCGCGCTCTGCCTGCGGCGTGCCGAACGTACCCAGCCGCAGACTGACAGCGCCCAGCTCGGCGCTGTCATAAATGGCCATACCCAGCCATCGATAACGCGCCATGACCAACGGATGCGGGTGACCAAAGGCGTTGTTACGGCCACGGGAGATCAGCACGCCAACCGGTCCGACGGCCTGAAGAAACACTTTGGATGACGAGGTCCGGCTGCCGTGATGCGGGGACTGCAACCAATGGGCACGAAGGTCAAAACCGCTGGCGATTGCCGCACGTTCCGCGTCGACGTCTATATCACCTGTCAGCAGCAGACGCTCGCCCCCGGCGTCGACACTCAAGATACAGGATGCCGGATTGCCATCAGGCCCCTGCTCCCAACGCCAGGTGGAGAACACCACCCCATCCCACTCCCAGCGCGCACCGCTCACACACAAGCGCGCGTCGAGTTGCGGCGCGAGCCTGGCCAGCTCACCGCCCAATACACGGTCAACCGGAAATGCCTGATGAACTGCCGCTGCGCCCCCGGCATGATCGGAATCGGCGTGACTGATCAACATCAGGTCCAGATGACGCACACCAGCCTTGCGCATGGCGGGCACGACCACACGCTGACCGATATCGAACTCGCCGAAACGTGGACCTGCGTCGTACAACAGTGTGTGATTTCGAGTGCGCAGGAGAATGGCCAGGCCCTGCCCCACGTCCAGCTGCAATACTTCTACCTGGCCTGCAGGCACTGAGTCGAGCGGCGGAAAAACGCACAGCAACAGCAATGGCCAACCCAGCGGACGCATCGGCACGCCTTTGGGCAGTAATAAAATGAAGGTCCCGAGCAGACTCAGCAACCACGCCCAGCCCGGCATTGCACTGGGCAACCAGGCGGGCAAGACCGCAGCAACCCAGCCGAGAAACATAAACAGCCACTCCAGCGCTCCTCCGGCCAGCCAGAGCAAGCCATCGCCGACAACAGGGACCGGCAGCAGCAGTGTTCCGAGCAACGCAGGCGGCAGAACTATCAAGCTGACCCAAGGCACGGCAAGCAAATTGGCAAACGGTCCGCTGAGGCTAATCGGCAGGTTCAGCGCCAGCAGAATAGGCAGCAAGCCAATTGCGATCAGCCACTGCGCACGCGTCCAGCTTTGCCACCAATTCCAGGCACCGAGACGGCCACTGAAAATCAGCACCAGAATGCCGACCGCCGCGAAAGACAGCCAGAACCCCGGCTGCAGTGTCACCAGCGGCTCGAAAATCAGCACCGCGTTGAATGACAATAACAACGGCCAGACCACGCCCAAGTGCCGAAAGCGCAAACGCCACAGCAGCACCATCGCAACCATCACACAGGCACGCCGTACCGGCACTTCGAAACCGGCAAGCAGCCCGTAACCCAGCGCAGCGATGAACGCCAGCGCACAGGCCCAAGGCAGCCAGGGTAAAGCCCGTGGCCACAGTCCCCAGCGTGCAAGGCCTGCGACCAGCGCGTAAATCACTCCGGCCAGCAAACCGATATGCTGGCCGGAAATCACCAGCAGATGCACCGTGCCGGTGTCCTGCAGCACCTGCCAGTCGGTACTCGACAGCCCGGAGCCATCGCCCAGCACCAGCGCCGCCAAACCGCCCTCTCGACCCTGCGCATCAACCGCCAGCAAGCGCTGACGAATAAGATCGCGCCACGCCCCACGCGCAGGTACCAGCAATTGACCATCCACCACCGTACCGGTGGCACCGATGCGCTGAGCCAACAGCCAGGCTTCGTAATCAAAAGCGTCAGGATTGACCAGCCCGGCTGGCCGCTTGAGTTTGACCGCCATGCGCCAGCGCTCACCGCTGTTGACCTGCGGACCGCCGTACCACGCCACCCGGATGCGTGCAGGCAGTATCGCCCTGCGCGACCTGGCCCCTTCCAGCTCGAAACGCACCACGCCCTCGGCGACACTGGGCAAACCGACTACCTTGCCTTGCAGCCACAGCGTCTGACCATCCAGACGATGCGCCAGACGGTCATTCAACGCCCACTGCGCAGAAACACACGCCCAGGTAAGACCGAGCAGGAACAGCGCCAGCGGATAGGTACGAAACGGCAGCAGCATCAACGCCAGTATCGGCATAAGCAGCAACAGCCAGGTCGGCGGCAAAGCAGGCAGAAAGCGTAAGGCCACAAGCCCTGACGCGAGCGCGATCATCCCTGTGCGCATGGTGATTCCTTGAAGCGGAAAGCTTCAAGGATCAGCGCAATCTTGAAATGTCGGAAGCGATGGTGTGTTGCGGGATTTGAAAACCTGTCATTTAGCGCGCCTCAACAGCGTAAAAACCCACCCTTGAAATGAACTATCCATTATCCGCACTAAAACTCGGAAATTTCCTGCATTTTTTTCGGCGATGGATTGTTAGCGTGCCTCCCGCCAAAAATAACTGTAGACCGGGACACGTAAATGCCTGCACCAGAACATCGTTTCGGTCTGACTATCGAAGATGCGCCCTACGCATTTCAAGTGCTTGCCTTCGATGGTACGGAAGGCATCAGCAGGCCTTACGCGTTCACGATAGATCTGGTCAGCGAATGCACTGACCCTGACCCTGACCCAGACCTTGAGCAGCTTTTGCACAAACAGGCATTCCTGGCATTCGACGGCATGGAATCAGGCATCCATGGGCAGATCTATCAAGTCAGGTAACGTGACTCGGGCAGACGGCTGGCGCACTACAGCGTCACGCTGGCTCCCCACTTCAGCTATCTGGCACACCGCACCTCACCGCCAACGTTTCTTTCCTGAAACACTTGAGGGGCTTGGCCCCGACGAAAGACATCAGTGGGCAAAAGCCTGCCGAAGAAGCGCGGCACGTCATGGCTACAGCACCGACAGTCAGGTCACCCGCTGGGTCGCGCTTTTCGCTTGCCTAGGTGCGAACTTTCCTCACGGCGACACTCATGCGCCTTATCAGGCCATTCTCGAAAAGCGGTTTATGTCGCCCGAAGAGCGCCTGGACGATCTGCTTGCTGAACTGCCCCGCCAACTCATCCGCAACATGGAGTCTGCCGTATGAGTAACCGGGAAAGCCACACCGCGATCATCCGTCTGGCTGCCGCCGACCGCGCAGCCAGCACAAGACCTCACGACGATATCAACAGCCGGGTGGCAAGCTGTCCGGCCAGCCAGCCAAAGGTGTTTGTGGTGCCTGTGCGTTAGGCACTTGCGGAGCAAGCAGCCACTCATCCCGCTTGTCAGCCCGGCGCGACACCCAACAACATCCGGCTGGACCTGTCGATGATCGGCGACCCGATGGATTATCAGCTCTGGCTGGAAACACGTGGCGCGCCTGGCTTGACAGAACGTCCTTACACCGTGCGCAACATGGCCGCTCACTGGCTGAGAAACAGCGCTTGCGAGTGGATTCCCGCAGCACAGGGCCAAGGGCTGCGTCTTACCGGTGTTTTCAAGCGTGTCGATCGCGAACTCGGCTCATTGCCACGCGGCGTGTCGTTGCGCGTGCGCTACGGGACACCATTCACCGCGCTATACGGTGTTCAGGGCTTCATCGGCGGCGCGCGAGGTCTGGCCTTTACTGTAACGCCCGAAAATAGCGTTATCGCCCTGCGCAATGATCCCACTCCGAAACTGGACAGTGCTCAGGTCTACAAACTGGGCGAACAGAAGTGCTCTGTGTACCTGCAACCTGGAACCAGACGGTGAGCAGCCATCCCGCCGGCACCCGCCAGAAGAAACTGTTTTCACAAAATGATTATCTGGCACCACTGCCGCTGCCTACTGGATCGTCCCGTGGAAGTCAGTCACAGCGGCTGCCACCCAGTGCTCCAGCATCAGTCAGGCAGGTCGCGTCACAATGGGGCTGCTTTTCATCGGATTTGAAAAGCCTGACGCCGAAGCAACAGAAGACCACAGGCACTTCAGCATGGGTTTCAATTGCGGCGGGGGCGAAACTACCATGGCACTTTGGGAGTGTATGCGCAGTTATATGGAAATCGGACCGGATGCCGTATCCGACAGAACATCCAGATTCAACCGACCAAAAGGTATATGGGCGAGCTACCTGGACGATCTTGTTGCAGCTGCACAAAGAAAAGGCTGGTTTCTGACTCTGCTATGGGAAGGCTTTTTCGGCCTGTTCATTTTCAACACGCTACTGATCGACGCGCTGGAACGCTGGAAGCTATCACCGCCACCGGACCTTGAACACCCAGACATCATCGAATGGTCAAAACCGTTACCACCCGAACAGTGGGCAACCCGCTCTGCGGAGCTGGAAATTGCCATGGCCCGCCATGCAGGGAGCCAACCCATAAACGAGTGACCCGCCACACAAGCGGGTCACCGTCACTCGATGTTACTGACGCATACCGCGCCCGCTCACCAGCAACCGTGCGCAGCCGAAGTACAGTACAAACGTCGCCACGATCATGAACGCCAGGGCGATGCTGATCTTGATGTCGGAGACGCCCAGAATGCCGTAGCGGAAGGCATTGACCATGTGCAGGACCGGGTTGGCCAGCGATACGGTCTGCCAGAACGGCGGCAGCAGGTTGATCGAGTAGAACACGCCTCCCAGATAGGTCAGTGGGGTCAGGACGAAAGTCGGGATGATCGAAATATCGTCGAAGTTGCGCGCGAACACTGCGTTGATGAAGCCCAGCAGCGAGAAGATGGTGGCGGTCAACACCACCACAAGAATGGTGACGCCCAGGTGATGCACTTGCAGGTCGGTGAAAAACATCGACAGCATGGTGACGATGAAACCCACCATCAGCCCGCGCAACACGCCGCCCAGCGTATAGCCGATCAGGATGGTGTGCGGCGAGACCGGGGACACCATCAGTTCTTCGATGGAGTGCTGAAACTTGGCGCCGAAGAAGCTTGAGACCACGTTGCCGTAGGAGTTGGTGATCACCGACATCATAATCAGCCCCGGCACGATGTACTGCATGTAGGTAAAGCCACCCATGTCGCCGATCTGACGGCCGATCAGGTTACCGAAGATCACGAAGTACAAGACCATGGTGATGGCTGGCGGCAGCAGGGTCTGCGGCCAGATCCGCATGAAGCGATGGACCTCGCGGAAAACGATGGTCTTCAAGGCAATCAGGTTGGGGCGCAACTCGCCGCTCTGCACGGTCATAGCGCCACCTTCGCAAGGTTTTTTTCCACCAGGGACACAAACAACTCCTCAAGGCGATTGGATTTATTGCGCAGGCTCAAGACTTCGATGTTCTGGAAAGCGAGCTGGCTGAACAACGCAGTAATGCCGACGTTCTTGTCGACCTGGACTTCCAGGGTGTGGCTGTCGAGCAACCGGCAAGGGAAACCGGGCAACTGCGGCGCAGTC
Organism: Pseudomonas sp. RGM 3321; assembly: GCF_022836805.1. Taxonomy (NCBI): domain Bacteria; kingdom Pseudomonadati; phylum Pseudomonadota; class Gammaproteobacteria; order Pseudomonadales; family Pseudomonadaceae; genus Pseudomonas; species Pseudomonas sp. RGM 3321. The sequence goes on along the minus strand of NZ_JALHBH010000108.1, from coordinate 99,701 downwards.
TGCCAGGACGCCTTCAAATCCAGCACGAAGGTTTCGACGGTCAGGGTGCTGAGCAATTGTTTCATGCCGGTGTTCTGCACGATCACGCCGTGGTCGATGATGCCGATGTTGCGGCACAGCTGCTCGGCCTCTTCCAGGTAGTGCGTGGTCAGGATGATGGTGATGCCTTTTTGATTCAGTTCGGTCAGGAACGTCCACATCGAACGGCGCAACTCGATGTCCACACCAGCAGTGGGCTCATCGAGGATCAGCAGACGCGGCTCATGAATCAGCGCACGGGCGATCATCAAGCGCCGTTTCATACCGCCTGACAACGACCGCGAAGGCACGTCGCGCTTGTCCCACAGGCCCAGTTGAGTCAGGTACTGCTCGGCGCGCTCCTTGGCGATCTTTGCCGGGATGCCGTAGTAACCTGCCTGGGTGACGACGATGTCGAAGGTCTTCTCGAACTGGTTGAAGTTGAACTCCTGCGGCACCACGCCAATGCAACGCTTGAGCGCAGCGGGCTCGCGATCCAGATCGTGACCGAAAATGTTCACCGTGCCGCTGGTCTTGTTGACCAGCGTCGAGATGATACCGATGGTGGTGGACTTGCCTGCGCCATTAGGGCCAAGCAAAGCGAAGAAATCACCTTCGGCCACGTCCAGATCAATGCCACTCAAGGCCTGGAAACCGTTGCCGTAGGTTTTGGTTAGCTGCCGAATGGACAGAGCGGAAGACATATCGGAAAGAGTACTCATCAGGAAAAAGGAATGAAGCAGACCGGGAACACACGCCTGTCATGACGACCCAGGCATGCAATGGTGCTCGGCTGGGTCATTCAAGTACAGACACATCTGTTAATAGTAAATATCATGAGCCGGACATGAGCCCGGTCAACTGCTTTAAAAGCTCGGACTGCATGCTCAGGTCAGCGGACTCATGACGGCCTTGCGATAAGCAGGGCGCGTCTTGAGGCGTTCATACCAGGCTTGGAGGTGGGGCAGCGGCGGACGTTCAATCGGCATTTCGAACCAGCCGTAGGCGAAGCACCCCAGGGGAATGTCGCCCATGCCGAAAGCCTCGCCGGACAGGTAAGGCTGGCGAGACAGGGCCTCATCGGCAACCAGCAGCAGGCTGTGCAGGGTCTTGATGCCTTGCTCGATGGCTGGCCAGTCCTGTTTCTCGGGCGGCGTGCGTACCACGCCCCAGAACACCGGGCTGAACGGGGCCGCGATAGTCGAAGAGGTCCAGTCCATCCACTTGTCGGCGTTGGCGCGGGCCTGAAGGTCAGCCGGGTACAGGTCCGAGTCCGGGGCATGGCGGGCGGCCAGGTAGCGTACGATCGCGTTCGACTCCCAAAGCACGAAGTCGCCGTCTTCAATCATGGGAATCCGGCCATTGGGGTTTTTCGCGCGGTAAGCCGCTTCATTGACCAGCCCGAATGCCCCACCGGCGTCCTGCGTCTCGTAGGGTACGCCTGTTTCCTCGGCAATCCAGAGTGCCTTGCGCACATTGCTGGAATTCTTCCGTCCCCAGATCTTGAGCATTGCGTTCCCCTCGCAGTCGCTGATAAATAAAGGCTCACAGTCTACCCCGAAGCGGCGGCAACTTCCTCGTCAACCAGGGGTCACTATCGATGTCGCCTCACCACTGCCCGGCGACCAGTTCTTGATCGCGGCCACGGCGGCGCTCATCACGGAGGAATACCTATGCTGTTGTTGTGGATTGTAGTGCTGGTCGTCGGAATTGCCTGGCTGGCCCATCGGCGTACCGCCCCGCTCCCGGCGCTTGGCGTGGTAGCCGTCTACCTGCTGGCCATGGGCATTTTCAGCCACGCGCCAGGATGGCTACTGACCGTTTTCTGGGTGTTTTGGCTGGCAGTGTTCGTACCTGTTGTGCTGCCTGAACTGCGCCGCAAGCACTTCACTGCGCCCATGTTCAGCTGGTTTCAGAAAGTCCTGCCACCCATGTCGGAAACCGAACGGGATGCGATTGACGCCGGTACCGTCTGGTGGGATGGCGAGCTGTTCAGCGGTCGCCCGGACTGGGACAAGCTGCTGGCCTATCCAAAAGTCCAGCTCACCGAAGAAGAACAGGCCTTTATCGACGGGCCGACCGAAGAACTCTGCGCGATGGTCAGCGACTGGGAAATCGGTCAGGCAATGGACCTGCCGCCTGAAGCCTGGGCGCACATGAAAGAGCACGGGTTCTTTGCCCTGATCATCCCGAAAGAATTCGGTGGCAAGGGCTTCTCGGCCTACGCCCACTCTCAGGTCGCCATGAAGCTGGCCACCCGCAGCGGCGACCTGGCCTCAACCGTGATGGTGCCTAACTCCCTCGGCCCTGCCGAATTGCTGCTGCATTACGGCACCGACGAACAGCGTAACCATTACCTGCCACGTCTGGCACGTGGCGAAGATATCCCCTGCTTCGCGCTGACGGGCCCATTGGCAGGTTCCGATGCGGGCGCGATGCCCGACACCGGGATTATCTGCAAAGGCCAGTGGCAAGGCGAAGAAGTCATCGGCCTGCGCCTGACCTGGGAAAAGCGCTACATCACCCTTGGCCCGGTCGCCACCCTGCTTGGCCTGGCCTTCAAGGCTTACGACCCCGAGCATCTGCTAGGCGAAGAAGAAGATCTTGGCATCAGCCTAGCATTGATTCCGACCGACACACCAGGCGTTGAAATCGGCCGTCGCCACTTGCCGCTGGGCGCAGCGTTCATGAACGGCCCGAATTCGGGCAAAGACGTCTTTGTCCCGTTGAGCTACCTGATCGGTGGCCAGCCAATGCTCGGCAAAGGCTGGATGATGCTGATGAACTGCCTGTCGGTGGGACGTTCGATTTCGCTGCCTGCGGTCGGCACCGGCGCCGCCAAGTACACCAGCCTGGTCACCGGCCAGTACGCCAAGGTACGCGAGCAATTCAATGTGCCGTTGTCGGCGTTCGAAGGCATTCAGGAAGCACTGGCGCGTATCGGTGGCAACGCCTGGTTGATGGACAGCGCGCGCATGCTGACCGCCAATGCGGTCGATCTGGGCGAAAAGCCCTCGGTGCTCTCCGCGATCCTCAAATACCACCTGACCGAGCGTGGCCGCGAATGTATAGGTCACGCCATGGATGTGCATGGCGGCAAGGGCATCATCATGGGCCCGAACAACTACTTGGGCCGCAACTGGCAAGGCGCGCCGATTTTCATCACTGTTGAAGGGGCGAATATCCTTTCACGCAACCTGATGATCTTCGGCCAGGGTGCCATTCGCTGCCATCCATTCGTGCTCAAGGAAATGGCCTTGGCCGGGCGCGAAGACAAGCAGCAGGCGCTGCTCGAGTTTGACACGCTCCTGCTCAAGCACATTGGTTTTGCGGTGAGCAACGCTGCCAGCACCCTGATTCTTAATCTGGGCTTTGGCCATTTCGAAAGAGCACCGGGCAATAACCTGAGCCAAGGCTACTTCCGCGCGTTGAACCGTCAGGCAGCAGCGTTCGCGATGCTGGCGGACTTGAGCATGATGCTGCTGGGCGGTGAGTTAAAACGTCGCGAACGCCTGTCGGCGCGTCTCGGTGACGTGCTCAGTAATATGTATCTGGCTTCGGCGGCACTCAAGCGTTACCACGATCTTGACTCGCCGGATCACATGAGCCCGCTGTTTCGCTGGGCCATGGAAGAAAGTCTGGGCCATTCGGAACGTGCCATGGACGAAATTCTCGGCAACTTCCCCAACCGTGTGCTGGGTGGACTGTTGCGTGCAGTGGTGTTCCCGTTCGGTCGTCGCCACAAGGGCCCGTCGGACAAACTGGACGCCGAAGTTGCACAGGTACTGGGCCGCGCCAAGGGCGATCCGACACTGGAAGAGTTGCTGGCAGGCTGCTATCGCCCGCAATCGGCAGAAGATCCGGTCGGCGCGCTGCAACATGCCATCGACTTGCTGAGCGCCGCCTACCCGCTGCACAAGAAGCTGCAAGTGGCGCTCAAGAGTGGTCAGATCAAACCGACCGCAGGCGAGCACGCCATCGACGCTGCGTTGCGCATCGGTGTCTTGCAAGCAGAAGAAGCACAGACACTGCGTACAGCCGAAACCGCCCGTCGCAAGGTGATCGACGTGGATGATTTCGACAAGGAAGAACTGACCCTGGCAGCGGGCAAGATTCGCTGATAGTCAGGTCACACCACACAGCAGGCGCGTAGAGCTTTATACTCTCGCGCCTGTTTTTGCATTTGAGGATTACCCGATGGCCGACGCCACTCTCGATCACCAACTTGGCCTGCTCGCACACCTGCGCAGCATTCTGGTCGCGCTGGGCGAGGCCGAGCAGGTTCCGGAAGAAAGCCACGCGCTGTTCATGGAGCGCTTCGACGAACTGGTCGAGCAACTGCCGCAAGACCCGATAGAAAGCCAGTACCTGGGCCAGGACATCCTGTGTCAGGTCATCCAGCGCTACCCGCAAATCGCCCACTTGGTGCCTCGCGACCTGCTGTGGTTTTTCGCCGGTGACTGCCTGCATTTCATGCCGGATGATGAAATCGAGCTCTATCAGGCGCTGGAAGAGCGCCGTTACGAAGCCGAGCAAAACGACGAACCGTTTGACTGGAACCAGGAAAAGCAACTGCTGGCCATGTCGACACAGGGCAGCAAACACTGATCACCCAGTGCTCTCACGCTTGGCCCGGAGGCTATTCCGGGCAGGTTGCCTGTTACTGACGCCAATACGTATCGGCAGACAACACATCGATAAATACGATCATTCCGTTCCGGGATTCGAATCAGTTTATCGACTGGACAGGCATACCATGACACTCCTTGGCGCCTGAAAAGGCCACCTGATAAGGAGTGCTCTTTTTCCATGACTCAATTTCGTAAAGTCCTGTCAATTCAGGCAGGCCAACCTGCCTCTGACGGCGCGGGAGTCAAACTGACACGTGTTTTCGGCGGACGGGGCGTGGAACAATTCGATCCATTCCTGATGCTGGACGAGTTCGGGTCGGACGTGCCTGATGACTATATCGCGGGCTTTCCACCTCATCCTCACCGTGGCTTCGAAACGGTGACCTACATGCTTGAAGGCCGCATGCGTCACGAAGACCATATGGGCAATGTGGGCCTGCTGCAGGGCGGCGGCGTACAGTGGATGACCGCCGCACGCGGGATCATTCACAGCGAAATGCCTGAACAGGAAGAAGGCAGCATGCGAGGTTTTCAGCTATGGCTGAACCTGCCGGGCAAGAACAAGCTGAACGACGCCAGTTATCAGGACATCCAGCCTGAAAACGTTCCTCGCCTGACCACTGCAGCCGGTGTGCAGGTGGTGGTATTGGCCGGGCATTTCGACGATGGCCAGGTTCAACAGGTCGGCGCGGTACAGCGCCCGGATACCGAGCCCTTGTACTTTGACTTCGACATGCCAACCGGCAGTCGTATCAGCCCGCGCATGCCCGACGGGCATCTTGCATTGCTGTACGTTTACGAAGGCAGTATCGAAATAGAGGGCAGCGCACAGTCAGTGAGCAAGCGCCATCTTGCGCGCCTGTCTGACACAGGTGATTTGCAGATCAGCAGCACCAAGGGTGCGCGCGTCTTGTTGATTGCAGGCAAGCCCTTGCGCGAGCCGATTGTGCAGTACGGGCCGTTCGTGATGAACACCCGCGAAGAGATTGACCAGGCGTTGCGTGATTTCCGGGAAGATCGTCTGACGGCGTGAAAATCTGAAGCAGGCAGGTATTCTCACTCAGGTAATCAAAAAACCGTGCACTTCGCTTGAAGTGCACGGTTTGCTGTCTACGGTTTGGTGACAGAGAGACGGGCGCGACTCATACCAGCACAGGGTCCTGCTTGTCTGGGTCGATCTTGTAGCGTTCGATTGCCTGAGCAACGACTTTACGCTCGACCTTGCCGTCATCGGCCAGCGCCTTGAGCGCAGCCACTGCCACGAAGTAACGGTCTACCTCGAAGAAATGACGCAGCGATTCACGGGTATCGGACTGACCAAAACCATCCGTACCCAGCGCCACGAAACGACGCAGGGGGACGAATGGACGGATCTGGTCAGCGAAGATCTTCATGTAATCCGTTGCCACCACGACCGGCCCTTCCCTGTCGGCGAGACAGCTTTCAACGTAGCTCAGGCGCGGCTCCTGCTCAGGGTGCAGCAGGTTCCAGCGCTCGACGTCCTGGCCTTCACGGCGCAGCTCGGTGAGGCTGGTAACACTCCAGATTTCACTGCTCACACCAAAGTCGTCCTCCAGCAATCTGGCGGCCGCGATGACTTCCAGAAGGATCGACCCGCAGCCCATCAATTGCACGTGTTTGCCGGAGTTGACCGATGCACTGGCCTGCAATGGGTACATTCCCTTGATAATGCCGGCTTCGGCGCCCTCGGGCAGATCAGGGTGCGGGTAGTTTTCGTTGAGCAAGGTGATGTAGTAATAAATGTCCTCATTTTCGGCAAACATGCGGCGCATGCCGTCCTGAATGATCACCGCCAGTTCAAAGGCAAACGTCGGGTCGTAAGACACACAGCACGGTATCGTCGACGACATCACGTGGCTGTGCCCGTCATCATGCTGCAGGCCTTCGCCCATCAGCGTGGTCCGGCCTGAGGTGGCCCCCAGCAGAAAGCCCCTGGCCCTGGCATCACCCGCCGCCCAGGCCAGATCGCCAACACGCTGAAAACCGAACATCGAATAGAAGATATAGAACGGCACGGTCATCACGCCATGGTTGGCGTAGGACGTACTGGCTGCAATCCATGAGGAAATGGCGCCGGACTCGTTCAGCCCTTCCTGCATGATCTGCCCGTCGGTGCTTTCCTTGTAGTAGCTCAGTTGCCCTGCATCCTGTGGCGTGTACAACTGACCAACATGGGAATGGATGCCGATCTGGCGGAACAGGTTCTCCATACCAAAGGTTCGCGACTCGTCCGGCACAATCGGCACGATCAACTTGCCGATGTTCGGGTCCTTGAGCAGCGTCGAGAGGATGCGCACAAAGGCCATGGTCGTCGATATACCGCGATCACCGGTGCTTTTCAGTTGGGTATCCAGCACCGAAAGCGGCGGAACCTGCAAGGTGGCCGCGTCACTGAAACGCGCCGGAATGTAACCGCCCAGCTGAGCACGGCGTGCCTTGAGGTACAGCGCTTCGGTACTGCCCTCGGCGGGTTTCAGATAAGGCATGTCGCCCAGTTGATCATCGGTGATGTCCAGAGAGAAACGGTCGCGGAAGGCCTTGATTGCCTCTGCCCCGAGTTTCTTCAACTGGTGGTTGATGTTCTGCCCCTCTCCCGCCTCGCCCATACCGAAACCTTTGACCGTCTTGGCCAGAATCACGGTCGGCCCGCCCTTGTGACGCATTGCGGCAGCGTAGGCGTTGTAGACTTTTTCCGGATCGTGCCCGCCCCGCGAGAGCTTCCAGATATCGTCGTCGCTCATGTCGCTGACCAGCTCCAGCAACTCAGGGTACTTGCCGAAGAAATGCTCACGCACGTAGGCGCCGTTCTGGGATTTGTAGTTCTGGTACTCGCCGTCCACGCATTCCATCATGCGCTGACGCAGCAGTCCGCTCTTGTCCTTCTCCAGCAACGCATCCCAGCCACTGCCCCAGATGACCTTGATTACGTTCCAGCCAGCGGCGCGATACAAGCTTTCAAATTCCTGAATGACCTTGCTGTTGCCACGCACCGGGCCGTCGAGACGCTGCAGGTTGCAGTTGACCACGAAGATGATGTTGTCGAGCTTCTCGCGCCCGGCCAGCGCAATGGCTGCCTGAGACTCGGGCTGGTCCATTTCGCCATCGCCGAGAAATGCCCAGACTTTGCGGCCCTGATGTTCCTTGAGCCCGCGATTTTCCAGGTAACGCATGAAGCGCGCCTGATACGCCGCCGTGATTGGCCCAAGCCCCATTGAAACCGTAGGGAACTGCCAGAAGTCCGGCATCAGACGCGGATGTGGATAGGACGAAATGCCATCACGATCCGTTTCGCGACGGAAGTTGTCCAGTTGCTCTTCGCTCAGGCGACCTTCCAGGTACGCCCTGCCGTAAATGCCCGGCGAAGAATGGCCCTGAATGTAAACCAGATCGCCCGCGAACTGCTCGGTACGGCCACGGAAGAAGTGATCAAACCCCACGTCATAGAGCACGGCGGCAGACGCGTAGGAGGCGATATGGCCGCCCACACCGGAATGCTTGCCGGCACGCAGTACCATCGCCAGGGCGTTCCAGCGGATGAACGCGTTGATACGCTTTTCAACCTGGAGGTCACCCGGATAAGGCTGCTGACGGTCGCTGGGAATGGTATTGACGTAGGGCGTCGTGACCCGACCATAGAAATCGCCGTGTTGAGCGACATCGAAGTCCAGCAACTGATCGATCAGGTAGTGCGCGCGCGGGCGCCCTTCACTGTTGAGTACAGACTCAATCGATTCGAGCCATTCGCGGGTTTCTTGCGGATCCTCGTCAAGAAACCGGGGTTGCTGTGCCATCGTCGTCTCCTACTATGATGCGGCAGTGGACGCCGGACAGGCGTCTGCCTTGAAAAATCTGATTGCAATTGCAATCACATGCCGGAATTTATCCCGTGCTCGGTTACTATTGCAACCCTCAAGAATTTCAGACAAAGGTGATTCATGTCGTCAGCCGAACCGGATACGTGGTTCAGATTCGTCAGGGCGCACCGCTGTCTTATTCGCGAAATCGAACGACGTCTGGCGGCGGCCGAGCTGCCCCCATACGCTTGGTATGACGCGCTCTGGGGTGTGGAAAGCGGGCCTCAGGGCATGCGCCGCATGCATGAACTGGCCGATGTCATGGCCATCGAACGCTACAACCTGACCCGCCTCATCGACCGCCTTGAAAGCGAAGGGCTGGTGGAGCGCCACAGGTCCGACAGCGACGGCCGGGGCGCGGTGGCAGCGATCACAGACAAGGGCCGGGCACTGCGCAAACAGATGTGGCAGATCTACGAAACGGCGGTCGACGAGCTGTTTCTGGCGCAATTCGACGCCCCGCAGCGCCGCGTGTTTGCTGATGCGCTGGAGCGTGCCGCACTGGCAGCCCGACAAAGTGGCAGTAAAAGCTGACATCAGACCAGCCGATAGCGTTGCAGGGCGAGTTTCAGCGGCTCGTAGCTCAGTTGCCCGCCCTCCGCAAGCGCGGTCAGGGCCTGAACGACAATCCACTCGGGGCTGATTGCAGGCTTACCTTGCGGCGCAGCGGAATCGGCTCCCAAGGCAACAAACCGTCCGGGGACATGTTCACGCAGTTGCTCGGCCACGGCCTGCGGATAACCGGTGACCGCCACCACGGCGTCGTGCCCTTCCCCGAGGCAATCACGCAAGTGCCAGGACCGAGGGGTCTTCAAGGGATGGAAGCGATTCCAGCGTCGGCCAGAGTCGGCATCGCGCGCCAGTCGGGTATAGCTGGGGCAGCTCCAGATTTCGCAATCGACATTCCAGTGCTCCTTTAGCAGGCTGGCCGCCTGACGCACCGAACGCAAGGCCAGGCCCGCGCCCAGCAGGCGCACACGACGGCCGTCATTGCCGGAAACGGCATCGCCAACCCGATACATACCTTGCACAGCCGCCGCAGCCTGCGTCTCGCTCAACGCACTGACCTGATCATTGGATTCGTCATGCAACGCCATGTAATAGAAACCGGCCCGGCCCTCAACATACAGGCTGTGCAAGGCGTGCAGCGTGATAGCCCGAGCCTCCGCGGCATCCGCAGGGTCGTAAGGCTGACACTTGCGGTTTGAAAGGAGCCACAACGGCAGCCACGGATGAGCGCCCTTGGGCCAGCGAGATGGCAACGTCTCGATGTCGTTGCAGAAAATTCCACGCTGGGATGATTCCGATGCCAGCGCGCTCAGTTCGGCAGAGGTTTCGCTGCTGATCATGTAGATCAGTGGCAATTCGACCTTGCCGGCCTGTGCAGCAAATCGCAAAGGCCAGGCGCTGGCGAGCACGCCCTCCTGCTCGCAGACCATGTGCTTGCTGGCTCGCACTACCGATATGCGCCGCGAGGTAGACGGGTCTCGCGTCAGGCGCTCAACGATGTCGGCCATCGCAAACAGGGGTGAACAGCACCCGCGCAGTGCAAGCCCCGCAGCCGCTTGAATCTTTTCCATGCAAGCCAACGCTGCGACCCGGGTTTGCGGCGCCAACTGGTGGCCATTTGCGCTGTTCATCTCTACTCCTTGCTGTCGGACAAGCGTCCTTGCACCTTAATGGAACGAAGAATATGATTGCAATCGCAACAAAATCCCGCCTAATGTGCGTGATCACGGTGCAGAGCCCAACGCCCGAACACGCGTGCACTCGCATGCGAATGCTTCAACAAGAGCACTTTTTTACAGCCTTAACCTGTGTTCAAAATCAAAAGACACAGGTAGTCCATGTTTTCATGTACTACTTAAATTACAAATGAGGATAATGAGTACAGCCAGGCCGAGAACAGAACAATAAACAAGGTATTACATGGAGGTTCGTACCGTGAAAGCCCAACTTGACTGCCCACCGTTGAAAATCAACGGGACCCCTGCCCCTCTCCGTCAACTGATCGAAGACTTTGAAAACGATCTGCACCACATTGGCGACTTCACCTATGCCTACTTTTCCACGCCCAAGACCCGTAACGTCAAACCCGTCATTTTGTCCAATTACCCTGACTCCTGGCTGAAATCTTATGTAGCCTCTAACTATCACCTCATTGATCCAATCATCAAACATGCCTGGCATAGCATTACGCCATTCTTCTGGAGAGAGGCCCGCAATGCCGTTCAAGGCGTCGAAACCGACGATTTCCTGAAACGATCGGCCAAATATCAGCTGTCCTCGGGGGCCACTTTCACCCTGCACGATGCCAGCGGGCTTTTTGCCGCACTGAGTCTTTGCAATGCCCGGCAGCAGAATGATTTCGATCAGCGAATCCGCGAAAAAGCCGCCGATATCCAGATGAGCCTCATCCGCTTCCATGACCGCCTGATCAAGAGCCGAGCGCCCCATGAACTCTTTCCGCAGCCCGCCCAGTGCAAGTTGTCCACCCGCGAAACAGGTGTGTTGAAATGGGTGGCCATGGGCAAGTCGTACAGCGAAATCGCTGAAATATTTTCCATCTCGGAACGCACCGTGAAGTTTCACATGTCCAACGTCTCCAGCAAGCTCGAAGTGCGCACTGCCAAGCAGGCAGTCTACAAAGCCATCAACATGGGCATGGTCTGACTCAGGCAGCGCTGTGCATGCAGGCTGGCGGTGCGGGGTCTGATACGCCAAGCGCTATCGGCCAAAGCAGCAGGTCATCCGTGACAGGCTGTCTGAGGGCAATATTCCCGAGCAGCCGCTGATGGTTGTCGGCCGTCACCGGCATCTCCAGTAGCAGCACCGTCTCGCCTGGCGATGCCTCACCGGTCGACAGCACATGGTGCTCCCAGCCGGACTTGCGCACTATCCGCGCCATTGCCTTGCTGACCACCGTGATGATCGATTGCAAACCGGACAACGCAGCATGGTTGTGCATGGAGAACAGCAGCATTTCGGTCAGTGGCCCTTGCAGAATACCCAACGAGCGTGCGCGAGCCGTGTCGACAAAGAACCGGCTCGACTCCGCCATGGCAGCATTTTTGGGCGCAGGGCAGTCAAAAAAACTGCGGAATGGACCTTCCAGCATGTAGGGATCACAGGTGTTGATCAGCCTTAGTCCGGCCAGCGGAACCCCGTTCCAGCTTCCAACAAGGTAAGTGGTATTGGCATTGTCGTATTCATCAAATTCAAATGCATGACTCACACGAACTTTCCACTCAAGCCGATCTGAAAAAATCTTCTTGCGCATGGAATATAGCGTTTCCAGCAACGTAACGGGTATCGTCGTGTAACTGGCTAGCTGAAACTCAAACCCGCTCGACATATAAACTCCACCTTGCACAACCAGCGTGAAGCATCGCGTATTTAAAACGGTAAATCTACTGTACCTAAGAACAGGTCAATACCTTGAAATATAACGTTCTGTTATTTGCACTTAGGTACAGTGTTATTTCAGCCGAAAATAAGGAAATCTGCTTCGGCGTTCTGGATATCCAGGACGGCTGCGCCCCAAACAATAATGACTCCATAGGGATAATGGTATGAACAGTCTATATGCCGGTATCGACACCTTGAACGCGGTTCCTGTTCTGGACGATATTACCCAACACGAAATCTCTGCCCTCAAAACCCGTTTCAACCTGGCCGATGCGCACACTCATCAGGATCAGAGCGACACCCAGCGCATGATCGTCGCCAGCCTGCCCGAGCTGTGGTATCAGGCGCAGAACCAGACCCAATACCAGAGTGAGCAGGCCTTCATTCATGCCTTTTTCACCTTCCATGGCCAGCACCATGCGCTGAAACGCCACGACGAAATCTATCTCGTCTACGCAGCGTCCATCGCCATGCACATTACCGCGACCTACCTGCGCAAACAGAACATGAGTGTCGGGCTGATCGAGCCTTGCTTCGACAACCTGCACGATCTCTTGAAACACATGGAAGTGCCTATGTCGGCACTCGATGAAAGTCTGTTCACCTCATCGACCGAGGTGTACGCAAACTTGCAGAAAGCGGCCATCGGGCTGGATGCGATCTTTCTGGTCGACCCCAATAACCCGACCGGTTCCAGCCTGTTTGCCGACGGGCCGGATACGTTCGTCGAAGTGGCCAGATACTGCCGCGATTACGACAAACTGCTGATACTTGATTTCTGTTTCGCCTCGTTCTTCAAGGCGGCCGGTCGGGAACGCGTGGACGCCTACGCGATTCTCGACGATATCGGCACGCAATACCTGGTCATGGAAGACACTGGCAAGACCTGGCCGCTGCAAGACACCAAATGCGCCACCCTCATGGCCAGCCAGGACATCAACGCCGATATCTACAGCATCGTCACCAGCGTCCTTTTGAACGTCTCGCCGTTCATCCTCAATGTAGTGACCCGCTACATCGAGGACAGCAACGACGATGAATTCAACTCCGTGCGTTCGGTGCTGGACGTCAACCGCCGCATGGCCCGGGCGGGTCTTGAGGGCAGGTTTTTGCAATATGTGAAACCGATGATCGACACTAGCATGGCGTGGTTCGAGATCCTGCCTCCAGGCATTAACGCCGATGAGTTGCAGGCTTATCTGCTGCAATGGGACGTGTACGTGCTGCCGGGCAAATATTTCTACTGGAGCCAGCCCGAGAAAGGCCAGCGTTACATCCGTCTGGCACTGGCACGCAAACCGGACGAATTCGCGGCTGCCGTTCAGGTCATCGCAAAGGCACTGGAGAACTTCCATGTCTGACTTCGACCTGCCGATGATCGACGCAACAGTGTTCATGGGCATGCACCACGCCGATCCCGGTGTGCGTGACAAATCCCTGGGTTTCTTTTCCCGGTTCTACGAAAGCAGCGTGCAGATGAATTTCGCCCAGATAGGCATTTGCGACGCCATTATCTGGAAGAAAAGCCGTGCCTTGCAGGACGTGTACTACCCGTTCATGGATGTACTGCACACCGACATGGCCATCCAGCGCCAGGGTTGCAGCGAATACATACTCCAGCGCGCCGCGACGGACACACTGCTCAAAGGCCTGCCCGTCGAAAAGAAACTGCTGGCGGCGCAGGTACTGGAGCAGCAAATCCCGTTTTATACCCACGATCCGGAGCTGCTGCGCCTGCACGTCCTGCAGCCTTTCCTGCAGCCTTTCCTGCAGCCGTTCGAAAGCCCCGTCAGACAGCCTGCGTTCCCGGAGATGTTGCAACGTCTCTATGACCAGTCGAGTGCCATGGTGATCCGCAACGAGGACTTTGAACATGTCTGGTAAAACCATTCTGGTGCCGCTGGTAACGCCTCTGAACGAACAGGCGCAGGTCTGCGAAACCAGTCTTGAACGTCTTTTGAGCAGCCTCGCAGCCCACGTCGACGGCTACATTCCATGCCTGACCTCCGGAGAAGGCTGGCGGCTGTCGCGCCAGCAATGGCTACAGATGCTGGAGCTGACTCTACGCCATGCAGGCGACAAGCTGGTCATCGCCGGGATTGAGCGCAGTTCGACGCAGGAGGTACTGGATTTTGCCCTGATGGCTCAGGATGCCGGCGCGCAAGCGGTGATGTTCACCTCGCCGTTTACTCCCGGTATCAGTCAGCAGGCGATCATCGACCATTACCAGACCATTCATGACGCGACCCGTCTGGATATCTTCATGTACAACGAGGCCGCCCTGTCAGGCAACGAGAAGACCTTCGCCACCCTCGAGGCCATCGCGCAGTTACCCAGGGTGATTGGCCTCAAGGACTCGCCATCCATGTCTCGCTCGCAGGATCAGGTGGATGCCATTCGGCATCAGGGCGTCGACTACTTTATCGGCTGGGAAATGCAGTTGGCTGGCGAACTGGAGTCCGACGGCAATGTGGTGTCCCTCGCCAACCTGGAACCGCAGCTCTGTCGGCAGGCGGCTGCCCGCCAACAGCCAGCGCTCAGTCAGGAAATCGCGACGCTCAATGAACGGTATCTGCTGAGTGCGTCCGACTGGTACGCCCACGTCAAGCGCGAGCTTAAAGCCCGTGGCGTGATCGACAGCGACCGGGTTATGACCGAGGAGGCTGCCTAATGGAAAACATGCAAAAGCAACTGTTTCTGGCCAATCGTGCGCTTATCGAAAAACTCGTGCCTATCCCACAGGAGCTCCTGGCATTCGAGCAGCGCTGGATCGACGACGCCATCGAACGCAGCATGACTGCGGATGTTCCAGGTGATCTCGCCGGTCTGCGCAGAATGCTGGCCGAACTGGTCGAACTGGAGAGCAGCGAAGTACCGCCCAGCGCGCAATATGTCGGCAGCGACATGACGCTCGACGAGTTCCGGATTCTGGTTCAGGAGTTTGCGCTGGATGGTCTGACCGAAGCGCAGGTTTTCTATCATCTGATGCCCAGGCTCAGCCTGCCTGCGCAAATGCCGATGCTGCGCATGATGATCGACGAGTTCGGCTCGGGAAACCTCAAGCGCTCGCATACCACGCTGTATCAGGACCTGCTGCGCGAACTGGACATGCCGCTGAAACTGCAATTCTACGTGGAGGCCAACTCAAGCTCCGGTTTCACCTTTCCCAACATGTTCTGCTGGCTGGCCATGCGCGCTGATGATCCATCATGGTTTGCCGGGGTCATTACCTACTTCGAGACCGTGGTGCCGTTCTTTTTCGAGTGTTACACCCAACTCTGCGAGCGCTTGCAGATCCAGGCTCATACCTACTATTCCGAACACGTTCATATAGACGTTTTCCATGCCATCGAGGGGCAGCGCCTGCTCAAGGCCATGGACGTCAGCGGTGATCTGGACCCGGTGAAAGCGTGGCGCGGCATCTGCATGGGGCGCGAGATCACCAATCTGGCATTCGACCTGGCCGTAGAGAAAGCTCGTCGACTCAAGCACTTCAACAAGGAGATCAACCTTGAACGAGCCTGCTGAGTTTCGTCGTCCCGACACGTTCACCGTGCATATCGGCCAGGAGCAATACCTGGTACCGAGTAGTTGCCCGCATCGTGAGGGGTGGCTGGAGCATGGAGTGGTCAATGAGAAACGCCGGTCCATTACCTGCCCCCTGCACTTCTCGGTGTTCAGCCTCGAAACCGGAGAGCAATTGAGCGGCCCGCCTTGTGGCAACCTGCAGGTTCGGCGACTGAGGTAGAAGCGCGTCCCACGGCAGGATTCGCTCCTGCCGTGGAGGCGTCATGTGAGGCGCAGGAACCTTTTCAGTTCCGCACCCTGGGCAATCGCGTCATGTCGGCCCAATTCGATCAGTTCGCTGCAATAACCCGATTCGAACAACAGATAGCTCAGAACACTGGCACCACTGCTCTTGGTCGCGCCCGGCCCGCGCAGGAACGTGCGCAATGCGGGCGGAAGTTCACGGCGGTGCCGGGCAGCGATTTCGTCCAGCGGGCGGCTTGGGGAAATCACCAGGACTTCCACCGGCTCCATACCAGGCAGCCTGATCTGATCGCAAGGCAGCAACGCGCTGGCCATGTTCAAGCGCTCCAGCAACTCGATATCGCTTTCCAGATTATCGATGAACGTGCTGTTGAGCATGTGGCCGCTGATCTGCGCCAGACTTGGCTGTATGCCGCTTGGCGCACGCGGCGCCGGTCTTTCGGTTTTCAGCCCGCGCGGATTGCCACTCACGCCTACGACCAGAACACGATTGGCGCCCAGGTGCAGCGCCGGACTGATCGGTGCCGACTGACGCACGGCACCGTCACCAAAGTATTCCTGATCCAGCATCACCGGGGCGAACAGCAAGGGAATGGCTGAGCTGGCGAGCAAGTGATCCACGGTCAGTTGGGTCGGACGGCCGATACGCCGATGGCGCAGCCAGGGCTCGATGGTGCCGCGGCCCTGATAGAACGTGACTGCCTGCCCTGATTCATAGCCAAAAGCTGTTACCGCCACGGCGCGCAGGTGATGGGCATCAATGGCGGCCTCGATTCCGGACAGGTCCAGCCGCTCGTTGAGCAGTTCACGCAGAGGCGAGCTGTTGAGCAAGGCAACCGGGATATTTCGCCCGAGGCCCATCAGGCTGCGGCCGAAAAAACGGCTGGCCTGATGAATCACACCAGACCAGTCGCTGCGCAGCACCTGATGGCTGCGGAACGACTGCCAGAACTCGGTCAACTGATGAATTGCAATGCGAAAGTGCAGCGCACCGCTGGCCAGTTTCACCGCGTTGATCGCCCCGGCCGACGTACCGACAATGACCGGAAAGGGATTGGGAGAACCGGGAGGCAGCAAGTCGGCAATGCCTGCAAGTACGCCAACCTGATACGCAGCACGCGCACCGCCACCTGACAAAATAAGCCCGGTCACGGGCTCGACTTCGGTTACAGCCTGGGTCACTACTGCGGTATCTGGCATCTACAACTGGCCTCAGTGGTCAACGACGCTTTTTATCTACGTTTGTTATATAGCTTCGGTTCGCCGGCCGGTCGACTCTTGAAGCGCCGATGCGCCCAAAGATACTGTTCCGGGCATTCAGTGATAGCACTTTCTACCCATTGATTGATACGCAAGCAATCGGCTTCGTCGCTTTCACCCGGAAAATCCTGTAGCGGTGAGTGAATCACCAGCCTGTAACCGCTGCCGTCTGCCAGACGCTGCTGAGTGAAGGGCACCACTTGAGCACGGCCCAGACGCGCAAATTTGCTGGTAGCGGTCACGGTCGCGGCCTGAATGCCGAACAGCGGCACAAAGATGCTCTGCTTCGCGCCATAGTCCTGATCCGGTGCATACCAGATGGCCCGGCCGGCACGCAGCAACTTGAGCATGCCACGCACGTCGTCGCGCTCGACGGCCAGCGAATCAAGGTTGTGCCGCTCGCGTCCGCGACGCTGGACGAAATCGAACAGTGGGCTCTTGTGTTCGCGGTACATGCCGTCGATGGTGTGTTGCTGGCCCAGCAGCGCCGCGCCGATCTCCAGCGTGGTGAAGTGCAGCGCCATCAGAATCACGCCCTCGCCTTTTTGTTGGGCATTCTGCAAATGCTCAAGTCCTTCGACATGGGCAAGCCTGGCCAGACGTTTTTTCGACCACCACCAGCTCATGGCCATCTCGAAGAAGGCGATCCCGGTGGAGGCGAAGTTTTCCTTGAGCAGACGCTTGCGCTCGGCCGCAGAAAAATGAGGAAAACACAGCTCAAGATTGCGTGACGCGATATTTTTTCGATCAGTGGCCACTCGGTACATGACCGCACCCAATGCCCGACCGATGGCCAGCAGGGCACGAAACGGCAACTGGACAACCAGCCATAAAAGCCCCAGCCCCAGCCACAACGGCCAGAAACGGGGGTGAAGGAAACTGGCTTTAAAGCGCGGGCGATCCATTTGGGCTTCCGTCAGAACAAAGGCCGCGCATTCTACAACGGTTCTACCTGCTTGCGGCTCGCGGGCGTTCTCGCTATAAGTCTCGGCACTTTTAGCGACAAGCTGTTGTGTATATCAACCATGAGCCAGATTGAATCGCAAAACCCGGAACCTGTATTTCAGCTCAAGGGCAGCATGCTCGCCATCACTGTGATGGAGCTGGCCCGGACCAACCTTGAAGCGCTCGACAGGCAACTGGCGGCGAAAGTGGCACAAGCCCCCAACTTCTTCAGTAATACGCCATTGATCCTGGCTCTGGACAAACTTGCGCCGAACGAAGGCCCGGTGGATCTCCCCGGGCTGGTGCGTATCTGTCGCCAGCACGGTCTGCGCACCCTGGCGATCCGTGCCAACCGCATCGAAGACATCGCTGCAGCCATTGCCGTTGATCTTCCGGTGCTGCCGCCGTCCGGCGCACGTGAGCGCGTAATCGACCCGGTTGAAGCCGAAGCGCCGAAAAAGATCCCGGAAAAACCGCCCGAACCGCTCATCAAACCGACCCGCGTGATAACCGCTCCGGTGCGCGGCGGTCAGCAGATTTATGCCCAGGGCGGCGATCTGGTTGTGGTCGCGCCGGTCAGTCCAGGTGCGGAACTTCTGGCCGATGGAAACATCCATGTGTACGGCCCGATGCGCGGCAGGGCACTGGCGGGAATAAAAGGCGACACGAAAGCACGAATCTTCTGTCAGCAGTTGAGTGCAGAGCTGATTTCGATTGCCGGGCAATATAAGGTTTCCGAAGACTTGCGCCGGGACCCGCTATGGGGCTCGCCGGTCCAGGTCAGCCTGTCAGGTGATGTGTTGAACATCATTCGTCTTTAACGGATACTGCCGCAATTTTCAAAGTATCTCTGATTCGTCGCGAAACCGTCGTGAAGGCGGCAGGAAGTTCTGACAAGCACTGCTTTTCAGCGGGTATATGAGTTGAAAGTAATAGCTTAACGCTACCTTTCCGGAATCAGACCCCAGAATTGACACAATGCTTCGACGGGCGCGACGCAAGGAGATGCTCTTCAGGGACTTAATGTCCTTTTCCTCTAGGGGTGATACACCTTGGCCAAGATTCTCGTTGTTACATCCGGCAAGGGTGGTGTGGGCAAGACCACCACCAGCGCCGCTATCGGTACCGGTCTCGCATTGCGTGGTCACAAGACAGTCATCGTCGACTTCGACGTCGGCCTGCGTAACCTCGACCTGATCATGGGTTGCGAGCGTCGTGTCGTGTATGACTTCGTCAACGTGGTCAATGGCGAAGCCAACCTGCAACAGGCGCTGATCAAGGACAAGAAGATCGAAGGCCTGTTCGTGCTGGCCGCCAGCCAGACCCGTGATAAGGACGCACTAACCAAGGAGGGCGTTGAAAAAGTCCTCATGGAGCTTAAGGAATCGTTCGAATACATCGTCTGCGATTCACCGGCCGGCATCGAGACCGGTGCTCACCTGGCCATGTATTTCGCCGATGAAGCGATCGTCGTGACCAACCCCGAAGTATCCTCTGTGCGTGACTCCGACCGTATGCTGGGCCTGCTGGCCAGCAAATCACGTCGTGCCGAACGCGGCGAAGATCCGATCAAGGAGCACCTGCTGCTCACTCGCTACAACCCTGAGCGTGTCAGCAAGGGTGAAATGCTCGGTGTGGAAGACGTCAAGGAAATCCTTGCTGTTACCCTGCTCGGCGTGATCCCCGAATCCCAGGCTGTCCTGAAAGCCTCCAACCAGGGCGTGCCGGTCATTCTCGATGACCAGAGCGACGCTGGCCAGGCCTACAGCGATGCCGTTGACCGCCTGCTGGGCAAAGACCGGGAACATCGCTTCCTGGATGTGCAGAAGAAAGGATTCTTTGAACGTCTGTTCGGGGGTAATTAATGAATATTTTTGACTTCTTTCGTGACCGCAAAAAAGAAAGCACGGCCTCGGTAGCGAAAGAGCGTCTGCAGATCATCGTTGCGCACGAACGCGGCCAGCGCAGTACGCCGGACTACCTTCCTGCACTGCAGAAAGAGCTGGTGGAAGTGATCCGTAAATACGTCAATATCGAGTCCGATCAAGTTCAGGTTGCTTTGGAAAGCCAAGGCAGCTGCTCGATTCTGGAACTCAATATCACCCTGCCAGATCGCTGATCAGGCAGTCGCTTGCGGCGGTATCGGCGCACTTCTCAGGAAGCTGCGCCCTTACCGCCGTTGGCGTTCCTAGCGTTTCGAGGCCGTTGCATGCCGTTGTCGAACATCCGCATCATTTATCAGGACGCAGCCGTTCTGGTAATAGATAAGCCTACCCTGCTGCTTTCCGTCCCCGGCCGCGCCGATGACAACAAGGATTGCCTGATTACCCGTCTGCAGGAAAACGGCTTCCCCGAAGCCCGCATCGTCCATCGTCTGGACTGGGAAACGTCGGGCATCATCCTGCTGGCCCGCGATGCAGACACGCATCGCGAACTGTCGCGGCAGTTTCATGATCGCGAAACCGAAAAAGCCTACACCGCACTGTGCTGGGGTCAACCGTCGCTGGACAGCGGCAGTATCGACCTGCCTTTACGCTACGATCCGCCCACCAAGCCCCGGCATGTGGTGGACCACGAGGCAGGCAAGCACGCGCTGACATTCTGGAAGGTCGTCGAACGCCACGACACCCACTGTCGGGTCGAACTTACCCCTATTACCGGTCGCTCGCACCAACTGCGGGTGCACATGCTGTCGATCGGTCATCCGCTGCTGGGCGATGGTCTGTATGCCCATCCCGAAGCGCTGGCGGCGTACCCGCGCCTGTGCCTGCATGCGAGCATGCTGAGCTTTACTCATCCGGGCACCGGCGAGCGGTTGACCTTCGAGTGCCCCGCGCCGTTCTGATCTGAATGACACGCTGGCTATCGTGCAGATGCTCCGCGTCATACAGCTGCTCTGACTATCGTTCCCACGCTCCGCGTGGTAATGCCGTTCGTGACGCTCCGCGTCACACAGCGGTTCTGCGACTTCAGGTGGATTTAGGGTCGACTCAGGTCACCTTTTCGCCCCTCGGCGAGTTACTTTGATGGGGCCAAAGTAACCAAAGCCCCCCGCTCCTGTTTCCGGCCCGACTTCGTCGGGTTCCTTCGCCCTGTCACTGATCCGGGGCTAGCCGCAACGGGCCATCCATGGCCCGATGCGGCTAGCCTGGCGTCCTGCCAGGCTACCCCCGGATCAGCGCCAGGACTCAGCCGTCACTAACGTCGCACTCTGCGTCGTCAGTGCCACCGCGGTTGAAAAGCGCTTTTACTCTCGGCGCTGTGCGTCAGCTTAGACTATCGTGCCTGCGCTCCGCGTAGGCATGCAGTTCGTTACGCTTCGCGTCACACAGCGGTTCTGCGACTTCAGGTGGATTAGCGTTCAGCTCAAGTTACCTTTTCGCCCCTCGGCGACTCACTTTGAGGGACCAAAGCGAGCAAGGCCCTTGGCTCCGGTTTCCGGCTCAACTTCGTCGGGCTCCTTCGCGGTCGAAAAGCGTTTCTGTGGCAGCGGCAACGACTGAGCCAATGCGGTAAACTCGCGCCATTGCTGTCTGGAGCTATTTATGCGCGCAGAGTTGAACAAAGGCCTCATCGATTTTCTGAAGGCTTCTCCCACCCCGTTCCACGCCACCGCCACCCTCGTGCAACACTTCGAAGCTGCGGGTTTTCAACGGCTGGATGAACGTGATACCTGGGCAATAGAAACTGGAGGTCGTTACTTCGTCACCCGTAATGACTCTTCTATCGTCGCCTTCCGCATGGGCCGCCAGTCGCCACTCACCGGCGGGATTCGCATGGTTGGCGCACACACGGACAGCCCGTGCCTGCGGGTCAAACCGCAACCGGAATTGCAGCGCCAGGGCTTCTGGCAACTGGGCGTCGAAGTCTACGGCGGCGCGCTGCTGGCACCGTGGTTTGACCGTGATCTGTCGCTGGCAGGTCGCGTCACCTTCCGCCGCGATGGCAAGGTTGAAAGTCAGTTGATCGACTTCAAGCTGCCGATTGCCGTGATTCCCAATCTGGCCATCCACTTAAACCGCACTGCCAATGAAGGTTGGGCGATCAATGCGCAAAACGAACTGCCGCCAATCCTCGCGCAAGTGGCTGGCGACGAACGCGCGGACTTCCGTGCGCTTCTGACTGATCAACTGGCCCGCGAACACGGGCTGAATGCGGACGTGGTGCTCGATTACGAGCTGAGCTTCTATGACACACAGAGTGCCGCCGTTGTCGGCCTCAATGGGGACTTCCTGGCAGGCGCACGCCTGGACAACCTGCTGTCGTGTTATGCCGGGATGCAAGCGCTGCTGAACAGCGAAAGTGACGAAACCGCTCTACTGGTGTGCACCGATCATGAAGAAGTCGGTTCTTCGTCGACCTGTGGCGCAGACGGCGCAATGCTTGAACAGATCGTCCAGCGCCTGCTACCAAGCAGCGAAGACTACGTACGAACCATTCAGAAATCGCTGCTGATATCGGCCGACAACGCCCACGGCATACACCCCAACTACGCCGAAAAACATGACGCCAATCATGGTCCCAAGCTCAACGCCGGGCCGGTAATCAAGGTCAACAGCAACCAGCGCTACGCCACCAACAGTGAAACAGCCGGTTTCTTCCGCCATCTGTGCATGGCTGAAGAAGTACCGGTGCAGAGTTTCGTGGTGCGCAGCGACATGGCTTGCGGCTCGACTATCGGGCCAATCACCGCCAGCCATTTGGGTATCCGCACGGTAGACATCGGCCTGCCGACGTTCGCCATGCATTCGATTCGCGAACTGGCCGGCAGTCATGACCTGGCGCATCTGGTCAAAGTACTGAGCGCGTTCTATGCCAGCCACGAGCTGCCATAACATCTGCAATGATTGATTCTCGTGGGAGCGGCGTGCTGCTCCCGCGTAACAGTCCTGACGCCCGGTAAAAAACCCTGATTGAAGAAAATAAAGTTTCGCGGCTTACACATAAAAAACAACGCAGGCTTTATCGGTTTTACCCTCGGCACCTTTGGGCAGTACACCGTTGATTCGTTTATAAAGGGACTTCATGTCCCGAACCGCACCGACGTACCCTGTCGATGATTCAGTACGAATAACCCGGTTACGTGGCTCAGGCATCGTCCTCGTCGGTTTTATTGACGATATCGTCATCGTCGTTCACGTAATACGGAATGTCGGCTTCAACACCGTTTTCTCCCGTCCTGGCCACCAGTTGTCTGTACCGCTTACCATCCCAGAGCCTGAAAACAAGCGTGGAGTCTTCTCCTGCCGATAACGTGGAACCTTCACTGCCAATAAGCTTGCTACGAGCGCCTGCTGTCAACACACTGTTCTTTCCGGCGGTCAATCTGCTTTGGTCTCCCGCCATCAACGTGCAGTCATGCCCGCCGGTCAATTTGCTTCTGTCGCCAGCGGTGAGGTAACTGTTGTTACCGGCCAGTAGCTTGCTGCGGTCCCCCGCGGTCTGATTACTGTCTGCACCGGCGATAAGTCTGCTGCGGTCACCTGCAAGCTGTACGCTGCCTGCACCGGCTATCAGCGTGCTGCGAAAACCTGCGGTCTGCGAACTGCCCTTGCCGGCGATAAGCATGCTTTTGTGCCCGGCCACCTGAATACTTTCATGACCCGCAATCAACGAACTGCCATAACTTGCGATCTGGTTACTGCCGTAGCCCGCAGTCAATGTGCTGCGAATGCCCGATGTGAGACTGCTGCCATAACCGGCAATCAACACACTGCGAAGCCCGGCGATCAGCGTACTGCCGTAACCTGCCGTCAGAAAACTTCGGATTCCGCTGGTCAGGGAACTGCCATAACCGGCGATCAATGAGCTGTCCTGCCCGGCCGTTGCCGTACTGCCATACCCCGCCGTCAATGAACTTCCATGCTCGGCAGTCTGGGTACTGCCATAACCTGCCGTGAGCGTACTTTTATAGCCTGCCGTCTGCGTACTGCCATAGCCCGCGATCAGCGAACTCTCATAGCCGGCGGTGGAAGTACTTCCGTAGCCGGTGGTGAGCGAGCTTTTTTCCTGCGCGGTTTGCGTACTGCCATAACCGGCTGTCAACGTGCTCTCGTAGCCTGCCGTCTGCGTGCTGCCGTAACCGGCGATCAGCGAACTTGCATAGCCTGCGGTGGAAGTGCTTCCGTAACCTGTAACCAGGTCACTGCGTTCCTGCGCCGTTTGCGTACTGCCGTAACCCGCAGTCAACGTGCTCTCATAACCTGCCGTCTGCGTGCTGCCATAACCCGCGATCAGCGAACTCGCATAGCCTGCGGTGGAAGTACTTCCGTAGCCGGTGGTCAGCGAGCTGCTGTCCTGCGCGGTTTGCGTACTGCCGTAACCGGCGGTCAACGTGCTCTCGTAGCCTGCCGTCTGCGTACTTCCGTAACCAGCAATCAGGGAGCTTGAGTAACCCGCAGTTGACGTGCTTCCGTAACCTGTCACCAGGTCACTGCGTTCCTGTGCCGTCTGGGTACTGCCATAACCGGCAGTCAATATGCTTTTGAAGCTCGCCGTTTGGGTGCTTCCATATCCGGCGATAAGCGAACTGTTTGATCCTGCCGTTGAAGTGCTGCCATAACCTGCGATAAGGTCGCTGTATTCTCTGGCCGTCTGAGTACTTCCATAACCGGCGGTCAGCATGCTTCTGTAACTCGCGGTCTGGGTGCTGCCATACCCTGCGATCAGCGAACTGCCCGAACCTGCTGTTCCAGTACTGCCATAGCCCGCGATCAGGTCGCTACCGTCCCTGGCAGTCTGAGTGCTCCCGTAGCCAGCGGTCAGAATACTTTTGTGGCCTGCTGTCTGCGTACTTCCATAACCCGCAATAATGAAGCTCTCATGACCTGCGGTGCCCGTGCTTCCATAGCCAGCGGTAAGGTTACTGTCAGCACCGGCCGTTTGTGTGCTGCCGTAACCGGCAATCAGCGAGCTGTCGGCACCGGCTGTCCCGGTACTTCCATATCCTGCCGTCAGGGTGCTGCCTTCACGGGCAGTCTGGGTGCTGCCGTAGCCTGCTGTGAGCGAACTGCCGCTGCCCGAGGTTTGCGTGCTGCCATATCCGGCGATCAGCGAGCTGTCAGAACCTGCGGTACCGGTACTACCGTACCCAGCGGTCAGGTTGCTGCCTTCCTGTGCGGTTTGGGTACTGCCATAGCCCGCAGTCAGTGCGCTGTCACTTCCTGATGTCTGCGTACTGCCGTAACCGGCAATCAACGAGCTGTCGGAACCTGCCGTGCCAGTGCTGCCGTACCCGGCGGTCAGGTTGCTGCCCTCCTGTGCGGTTTGCGTACTGCCGTAGCCCGCAGTCAGTGCGCTGTCACTTCCTGATGTCTGCGTACTGCCGTAACCGGCAATCAACGAGCTGTCAGAACCCGCTGTGCCGGTGCTGCCGTACCCGGCGGTCAGGTTGCTGCCTTCCTGTGCGGTTTGCGTACTGCCGTAGCCCGCCGTCAGTGCGCTATCGCCGCCTGAGGTTTGCGTACTGCCGTAACCGGCAATCAGCGAACTATCGGAGCCTGCTGTGCCGGTGCTGCCGTACCCAGCCGTCAGGTTGCTGCCTTCCTGCGCGGTCTGAGTGCTGCCGTAGCCCGCCGTCAGTGCGCTATCCCCTCCTGACGTTTGTGTGCTGCCGTAACCGGCAATCAGCGAACTATCGGAGCCTGCTGTGCCGGTGCTGCCGTACCCAGCCGTCAGGTTGCTGCCTTCCTGCGCGGTCTGGGTGCTGCCGTAGCCCGCTGTCAGTGCGCTATCGCCGCCTGCGGTTTGCGTGCTGCCGTAACCTGCGATCAATGAGCTATCCGCGCCTGCGGTGCCGGTGCTGCCATAGCCGGCAGTAAGATGGCTGCCTTCCTGAGCGGTCTGTGTACTGCCATAACCAGCCCTGAGCGAGCTGTCACTCCCGGAAGTTTGCGTACTGCCGTAACCGGCAGTCAGCGAGCTGTCGGACCCTGCCGTGCCGGTGCTGCCGTATCCAGCGGTCAGATCACTATGGCTTCCCGCCGTTTCGGTGCTGCCGTAACCCGCGACGAGCTGGCTGTGGCTGTCGCCGATCAACGTGCTGCCGTAGGTCGCTGTCTGCAGCGTTTGCGTGGTGACGGCAGGAAGACTGCCCTCCGCGCCGACAGGAGCACTCACTGATGCCACGTCAAATACTTCATGACTGACAACAAGCTCGCCACTGGCCGGACGAACCTCGACTGTCGCAGGGGAACTTGTAGATGAGTAACTGGCCCGGTGCGTCAAGAGGTAATGTGCAGCACTGTTTTTGTCACCGACATGAACGACTTGCGCACGCTGGAATTTCACCATTCCGCTCTCGGGCAACGCAATGAGGTCGGCAACGGCTACTTCACAGACAACCCATCGCGCATCGGCATGCACACTCAAAAAGGCGCTGGTTCCAACACCCCACAATAAACCTGCCAGTCCATTTTCATGTGCTTTTGTGGGTTGCCAATGCCTGCACTCAACGGCCCCTGAGACAGGCCATACCAAACCACAGTGATCGGCCATGTTATTTGCACATGTCCGTAATACCAACGCTTTTTCGAGATTCATTACAGCGCCCTCATAGGTCCTTTAAATGAAAGTAGCCGCACTCATCAATTTAATCGTCAACGGCCAGCTACGGTGTCAACCTTCACATTCAACACGCGAAACTGCGCCAGGCAACTTACTCACCGACTACGCGCAACGACGCTCTAAAAACGTATCACACCCAACTAACAAATATTAATCAATATGAATTTTTAATAATTATTTTCGACAACCGGAATAAAAAACCTTAACTTTCTCAGCGCAAAATCTTTTTAAGTTACGCTCGCCCCCCTGGGACTTAAAGTCACTTTCTCATTAAATTTTTAAATAAGCCGGACGTCTGCGCGCACGTACTCGGCCTGAGCAGCCTGCACAGCCAAGGTTTTTCAATGACCAGGGAGGTCACGCCTTACTGGCTGGCACTCACAACTAAAAACGCGCTGAATGCACCGATATTAATTTACTGAAACTTGCCGCATTCCCGAAGTTTTTGAAGCGCCGCACTTAACTAAAAATTGCCCCGCACATTGGCGCGCACATGAATAGCATCATGACGCCAGTATTCAAGATCACAATCAATCAGTCGATCGCGCTGGTCATAGTTGATTCGCGCAATACGCAGGCCGGGGCTGCCCAGGGAAACCTTCAAGGCGGCTGCAGCGTCGGCATGCAGTGCCGTGGGGACCATATCGAAATGCACTTGTCCGTAATGCAGGTCATAACAGCGGGCGTAAAGCTCGGTGAGTGACTCGTTCAGGTCGTGATCGAGGATGCCGGGGAATAATTCCGGCCTCAGGTAATGCTCGACATAGAGCACCAGCCGCTGATCGATACGCCGGGCGCGGCAGATCTGAATCACGCTCGACAGTGCGGGCAGTTCGAGCATTTCGCAGATCATCGCCGAAGCCGGTTGCAGGCGCGCCGACAGCAGCTGAGTGTGAGCCACTCTTCCCTGCGCGCAGACCATTGCGTGAAAATGGCTGCGCCGAATCAAGTCATACGCCAGTCGTGGCGGGGAAATGAACCAGCCGCGACGCTCTTCGCGGTAAATAAGCCCTTGCGCCTCCAGTTGCACGAGAGCCTCACGCAATGTGATACGGGTGGTAGCAAACACCTCGCTAAGCTTGCGTTCCGCAGGCAGCTTGCTGCCATGCGGCAACAAGCCATGTTCGATCTGCTCTTGCAGAGCACTGCAAATCGTTGTTACCGCCCGTGGCACATCTTCGCGCATTCCGGTATCCATCTGGACTAGACCAGCTCTGTTGCGGGGCACACATCAGTGCAACCGACGCCGTTAACTCCGTTGCTTCAAGCCTAGGCCGGGCGCATGACCATTCTGTGACATGAGAAAACACGATCCATGCCAACTGCTCTAAAAAAAGGCCTTGAACCGTTGAAAAGCAAGCACGTTCCCATGGTCTACGCTTAGCTCCAGGCACTGCCGAACCACGTTAAAAACAGCTTCTGCCACTGAACACGACACGAAAATGTCATGCAAAAAGCCTAACTTGGCTCAGGTATTGCTGATCTAGACCAAACAATCCGCAACGAACACTTCTTGCAAGAAGCGCACTAGGAGCTCCGAATGAAACATCTATTGTTGGCATCACTCCTCGGTTCAGCCATGGCGATGAGTTCGCTGGCCATGGCTGCGGACACGGACCTTAAAACGCTGGAGGCTGCGGCCAAGGCTGAAGGCGCGGTCAATAGTCTCGGCATGCCGGATGACTGGGCTAACTGGGGTGGCATCTGGAAAGACCTGGAAACCAAATACGGCCTCAAGCACATGGACACCGACATGAGTTCGGCCCAGGAGATCGCCAAATTCGATGCGGAGAAGGACAACGCCAGCGGTGACATTGGCGACGTGGGTGCCGCGTTCGGCCCTATCGCCGTTGCCAAAGGCGTGACCCAGCCTTACAAGCCAACCACCTGGGAGCAGATTCCGGAATGGGCCAAGGACAAGGACGGCCACTGGGCGCTTGCCTACACCGGCACCATCGCCTTTATCGTCAACAAGAACCTGTTGCACGGCTCTGAAATACCGAAAAGCTGGGCCGACCTGAAAACCGGCAAATACAAGGTTTCCATTGGTGATGTGAGCACTGCTGCACAAGCAACCAATGGCGTACTGGCCGCAGCCATTGCCATGAAAGGCGACGAAAGCAACATCGAGCCAGGCCTGGCACTGTTCACCGACCTGGCCAAGCAGAAGCGCCTGTCGCTGGCCAACCCGACCATTCAAACCATCGAAAAAGGCGAAATCGAAGTCGGCGTGGTCTGGGACTTCAACGGTCTCAACTACAAAGCCAAGATGGCCAAACCGGATGACTACGTGGTGCTGATCCCTTCGGACGGCTCGGTGGTTTCCGGCTACACCACCATCATCAACAAATACGCCAAGCACCCGAACGCTGCCAAACTGGCGCGTGAATACACCTTCAGCGATGCTGGTCAGATCAACCTGGCCAAAGGCAATGCACGTCCGATTCGCGTCGAACACATCAAGCTGCCAGACGACGTGAAAGCCCAGTTGTTGCCGCATGAGCAATACCTCAATGCCAAGCCGATCAAAGACGCAGCTGCCTGGGAAAAAACCTCCAAAGCGCTGCCTCAGAAGTGGAACGAGCAGGTCATTATCGAGATGAACTGATTCTCTCCTGCGGCTCAGGGATGAAGTCGTGTACATCGGGCGAGCCAGACTCGCCCGTTCTTTCAAAGCGAGTCGCCCATGAAACACAACGTCATCCTGATCGTGCTCGATGGCCTCAACTACGACGTGGCCCGCCACGCAATGGGCCATCTTCAAGCCTGGCATGATGCTGGCCGCGCCGCGCTCTACAAGCTGGAATGCGCGCTACCCGCCCTCTCCCGCCCCCTGTACGAATGCATATTGACCGGGGTCGCGCCTATCGACAGCGGCATCGTGCACAACAACGTTTCACGCCTGTCTAACCAGCGCAGCGTCTTTCACTACGCTCGCGACGCAGGGCTGACCACTGCAGCGGCGGCCTATCACTGGTTCAGCGAGCTGTATAACCGCACGCCGTTCGACACGGCACGAGATCGTCATACCGAAGCAACGGAACTCCCTATTCAGCACGGGCTGTTTTACTGGGCCGATCACTACCCGGACTCGCACCTGTTCGCCGACGCTGAAAGCCTGCGCCTGAAACATGCACCGAACTTTCTGCTGATTCACCCCATGAACATCGACGACGCCGGGCATAAGCATGGCCTCGACACTGCGCAATATCGCAACACCGCACGCAATGCCGACATCATTCTGGCTGACTACCTGCAACGCTGGCTGGACGCGGGCTATCAAGTGCTGGTGACCGCCGACCACGGCATGAACAACGACCGCTCGCACAACGGTCTGCTGCCGGAAGAACGTGAAGTGCCGCTGTTCGTGCTGGGTGATGCGTTCAGCCTGAATGTCGATGCAGCGCCACGCCAGACCGACCTGTGCGGCACCATCTGCGAGCTGCTCGGCGTACATCACGACAAACCGGTCTGCCGGGAGATTCTCAATTGACCCGATTTTCCCGAGGCAAGGGGCTGGGGCTGTTGTGCCTGGTGCCCTTTGCCGTATTCTTCATTGTGTTTCAGATTGCGCCACTGCTCTGGGTGGCGATCCACAGCCTGCAAAGTGACGCCGGTTGGGGCTGGGAAAACTTCAGCAAAGCGTTCAGCTCGAAGTTCTATCGGCAGGCGATCCAGTACAGCCTGGAGATCAGCTTCTGGTCGAGCCTGTTCGGCATCATCATCTCCGTACTGGGTGCCTATTCGCTGCGCAAGGTAGACTCGCGGCTGCGCGATTTCGTCAACTCGTTCGCTAACATGACCAGCAACTTTGCCGGTGTTCCATTGGCGTTCGCGTTCATCATTCTGCTGGGCTTCAACGGCGCATTGACCCTGATCCTCAAGCAGACCGGGATCATCGATGACTTCAACCTGTACTCCAAGGCCGGACTGATCATCCTCTACACCTACTTCCAGATTCCGCTTGGCGTGCTGCTGCTCTACCCGGCATTTGACGCTGTGCGCGAGGACTGGAACGAGTCGGCGGCGCTATTGGGTGCCAGCAGTTATCAATTCTGGCGCTATATCGGCCTGCCGGTCCTGACCCCTGCGCTGCTCGGTACGTTCGTGATTCTGCTGGCCAACGCGCTGGGCGCGTATGCCACGGTGTACGCCCTGACCACCGGCAATTTCAACGTGCTGCCGATCCGCATTGCCGCGATGGTGGCAGGCGATATCACTCTGGACCCGAACATGGCCAGCGCTCTGGCGATGATTCTGGTCGGCCTCATGACTCTGGTCACAGTCGTCCATCAGTGGCTGTTGAAGAGGAGCTACCATGTCGCGCGCTGAACGAAGGTCCGCGGGCATTTACCATAAAACCGTGGTTTACCTGCTGTTCCTGATCCTGTTGCTGCCGCTGGCCGGGACCTTTCTGTACTCGATTTCCACCAGTTGGTCGGCGACCATTCTGCCCAGTGGCCTGACCTTCAAGTGGTACGTGGCGCTGTGGAGCGATCCGCGCTTTCTGGCGGCGTTCGGCCAGTCACTACTGGTATGCGTCGGCGCGTTGATACTCTCGGTGGTGCTGATTCTGCCGCTGCTGTTTGTCGTGCATTACTACTTCCCGCGCCTCGACGGGCTGATGAACATCCTTATCCTGCTGCCGTTCGCCGTGCCTCCCGTGGTCTCGTCGGTAGGCCTGCTGCAACTCTATGGCTCCGGCCCCATGGCCATGGTCGGCACGCCATGGATTCTGATCGGCTGCTATTTCACTGTTGCCCTGCCTTTCATGTACCGCGCCATCACCAATAACCTGCAGGCCATCAACCTGACGGACCTGATGGACGCGGCCCAATTGCTTGGGGCGAGTACCTGGCAAGCAGCGTTCATGGTCGTGCTGCCTAACCTGCGTAAGGGCCTGATGATCGCGCTGCTGCTGTCATTCTCCTTCCTGTTCGGTGAGTTCGTGTTCGCCAACCTGCTG
Source organism: Pseudomonas sp. RGM 3321 (assembly GCF_022836805.1). Taxonomy (NCBI): domain Bacteria; kingdom Pseudomonadati; phylum Pseudomonadota; class Gammaproteobacteria; order Pseudomonadales; family Pseudomonadaceae; genus Pseudomonas; species Pseudomonas sp. RGM 3321. Next base: position 68,262 of record NZ_JALHBH010000108.1, on the reverse strand, counting down.
GTCGGCACCCGCTATGAAACCCTGCAGGTGTACCTGAACAACATGCGCAACAGCAGCGGTCACTTCAACAGCGCGCTGGTGATTTCCTATTTCCTCTTCGTGCTGGTGCTGACCTGGGCCGCCAATCGACTGAACAAGGACAAAGACTGAAATGAGTTTTGTCAGCATTGAAAACCTGCAGAAAAGCTATGCCAGCACGTCAGTGTTCAGCGACATCAACTGCAGTATCAAGAAAGGCGAGTTTGTCACCTTGCTCGGCCCGTCCGGCTGCGGCAAGTCCACGTTATTGCGCTGCATTGCCGGGCTGACACCAGTCAATAGCGGGCGCATCCTGCTCGATGGCACTGACCTGGTGCCGCTCACGCCACAAAAACGCAACATCGGCATGGTGTTCCAGAGCTACGCGCTGTTTCCCAACATGACCGTCGAGCAAAACGTCGCGTTCGGGCTGCGGATTCAGAAAGTCAGTGCGTCCGAAAGCGAAAAGCGCGTTGCCGATATTCTGCGCATGGTCGAGCTGCACGACTTTGCCACGCGTTATCCGCATCAGTTGTCCGGCGGGCAATGCCAGCGCGTGGCTCTGGCGCGCTCGCTGGTCACTCGCCCACGCCTGCTGTTGCTCGATGAGCCGCTGTCGGCACTGGATGCGCGAATTCGCAAAAATCTGCGTGAACAGATCCGCGCCATTCAGCGCGAGCTGGGCCTTACCACGATCTTCGTGACCCACGATCAGGAGGAGGCGCTGACCATGTCCGACCGCATCTTCCTGATGAATGAAGGCCGGATCGTGCAGAGTGGTGACGCAGAAACCCTCTACACCGCTCCGGTTGACGTGTTCGCTGCAGGCTTCATTGGCAACTACAACCTGCTGGAAGCCGAAGACGCCACACGCCTGATGCAACGCCCGATCACCAGCCGCATTGCGATTCGCCCTGAATCGATCCAATTGAGCCTGACCGGCGAACTGGAAGGCGAAGTACGCAGTCACAGTCTGCTCGGCAACGTCATCCGCTACCGGATACAGGCCCGCGGCGTGGAACTGGTGGTCGACGTACTGAACCGCAGCGCCGACGACCTGCACCCTGACGGAAGGCGTGTAACACTGAACATCGAACCGTCGGCGCTCTGTGCTCTGAACTGACCGTGCTCTGAACTGAATTTGTTCTGCACGGATAACGCCATGCGCTTGCCGATCAAGACGCCAGACGTGAAGCTGACAGCTGATTCAACAGACTTTTAGGAGAAACGCACATGCCCCTGGCAATTTTCGACCTGGACGAGACCCTGATCGGTGGCGACTGTGCCACGCTCTGGAGCGAGCAGATGGGTCGCCTGGGCTGGGTCGACTCAACCTCGTTCATGCAGCGCAACGACGAACTGATGGCCGCCTACAGCGCAGGCGAGCTGGCAATGGAAGAATTCATGGCCTTCAGCCTGGAGCCTATGGCGGGTCGTACGCCGGAAGAAGTCGATCATCTGGTCGGCCCGTGGGTTGAGGATGTCATCGAGCCGATCATCTACAGCGACGCCTGCAAATGTATTGCTCAGCATCGCGCCAAAGGCGACCGGATTCTGGTGATCTCGGCGTCAGGTGTGCACTTGGTAAAACCCATCGCAGAACGATTGGGGATCGACGAAGTGCTGGGTATCGAACTGGACGTGCAACATGGCGTGTACAGCGGTGCCACGGTCGGCGTGCTGACCTATCGAGAAGGCAAGATCACGCGCCTGATGGAGTGGCTGGACGCCGAAGGGGAAAACCTTGAGGGGGCGAGCTTCTACTCGGATTCACGCAATGACCTGCCGCTGCTGCTCAAGGTTGACCACCCTAACGTGGTCAACCCCGATGCCGTGTTACTGGAACACGCGCAGAAAGCAGGCTGGCCGGTGCACGACTGGAGCTGAGCCCAGAGGCACCGACGAGTCAGACCAGGCTTTCGTCGATGACCAGCACGATCTTGCCGGACACCGTGTTGGTCGCCAGCTCTTCGAACGCAGCATCGGCATCCTTGATCGCAAAGGATTTTGCCAGTTGCGGCTTGAGGCGGCCTTCAGTGAACAGCGGCCAGACGTGCTGGCCAAGGTCGCTGAGCAGGTCGGCCTTGAATGTGTCATCGCGACTGCGCAAGGTCGAACCCATCAGCTGGATACGTTTGCCCAGCACGTGCGCCAGATCCACCTGCGCCTCGCGCCCGCTCATGATACCGATCAACACCCAGCGACCGTCCAGAGCCAGCAGTTTCACGTTGAGTTCGGCGTAGCTTGCGCCCACCGGGTCGAGGATGACGTTGAACGGTGCAAAATCGTTCAGGCCTTCAAGACTTTCGCTGCGTACCACGCCCCCCTGCGCGCCAAGTTCGACGCAATAGGCCAGACGCTCGGTCGAACCGACGCTGACCCAGACCGGGTTGCCGAACGCCTTGCAAAGCTGAATACCGGCTGAACCAACCCCACTTGCGCCTGCGTGCAACAACACCTTTTCACCCGGCTTGAGGCCTGCCAGCTGAAACAGGTTGAGCCACGCGGTGGCATACACCTCAGGGATGGCGGCGGCCTCATGCAGCGACAGCCCCTCCGGGACCGGTAATACGTGTCGCCCGTCGACCACCACTTCTTCAGCCATCGCCCCGCCCGCCAATAGCGCGCAGACGCGGTCTCCGACCACCCAGGACGTACCCGGACCGACTTCGGCGACCACCCCCGAGCACTCCAGACCCAGCGTCTGAGTGACCCCGGGCGGCGGCGGATACTTGCCCTCGCGCTGTAACAGATCGGCACGATTCAAACCTGCCGCAGCCACTTTGATACGTACTTGTCCCACATCAAGGGCCGGACTCGGCTCCTCGACCCATTCCACATGTCCTTCAACGCCTTGCAATGCCTTCACGGTGCCTCCATAGTGAGTCCAGACTGAGCCCGTGGCTGTTTTGCCCGGGCTTTTGCATTATGCGGCCGGGTCCGAAGGAACCGGCGACCTCACAGACGGCCTAATATGCGTTATCAATTGTCCTCGCGTCGAATCAGCATGAAGCAATTACTCCCCAGCACTGCCCTCGCACTGTTTGTCGGCCTTGGTGTTTTGCCGATGTCAGCCAGTACCTTTGCCGCCAACAGCTGGGATAATCTTCAGCCGGACCGCGACGAAGTGATTGCCAGTCTCAACGTGGTTGAGCTGCTCAAGCGACATCACTACAGCAAGCCGCCCCTGGACGACAAGCGTTCAGCGATTATTTACCAGAGCTACATCAAGCAACTGGACCCCTCGCGCAGCTATTTCATGGCCAGCGACATTGCCGAATTCGACAAATGGCAGTTCCAGTTCGACGACTTCCTCAAAAGTGGCGACCTGAATCCGGGTTTCACTATCTACAAGCGCTACCTGGACCGCATCAAGGCGCGTCTGGACTTCGCGCTGGCTGAATTGAGCAAGGGCGTCGACAAGCTCGACTTCAACGCCAAGGAAACCCTGCTGGTGGACCGCAAGGACGCCGCGTGGCCCAAGGACACTGCCGAGCTCGACGAGCTGTGGCGCAAGCGCATAAAAGATGAAGTCCTGCGCCTGAAGATCGCAGGCAAGGACCCGGCGAAGATCCAGGAAACCCTGACCAAGCGTTACAAGAATCAGCAGGCCCGTCTGAACCAGACTCGCGCCGAAGATATCTTCCAGGCCTACATCAACACCTTCGCCATGTCTTACGACCCGCACACCAACTACCTGTCACCTGACAGCGCGGAAAACTTCGACATCAACATGAGCCTGTCGCTGGAAGGCATCGGCGCTGTGTTGCAGAGCGATAACGACAACGTGAAAATCGTGCGTCTGGTCCCGGCAGGCCCTGCGGCCAAGACCAAGCAGGTCGCGCCGGCCGACAAGATCGTGGCCGTTGCCCAGGGCGACAAGGAAATGGTCGACGTGATCGGCTGGCGTCTGGATGAAGTCGTCAAGCTGATCCGCGGTCCGAAAGGTTCCGTGGTCCGTCTGGAGATCATCCCGGCCAGCAATGCGCCGAATGACCAGACCAGCAAGATTGTCGCCATCACCCGTGAAGCGGTGAAACTCGAAGAACAGGCTGCCAAGAAGTCGATCCTGCACCTCAAACAGGATGGCAAGGACTACAAACTCGGGGTCATCGACATCCCTGCGTTCTATCTGGACTTCAAGGCCTACCGTGCTGGCGATCCGGAATACAAGAGCACCACCCGCGACGTGAAGAAACTGCTTACCGAGCTGCAGGCCGAGAAGGTTGACGGCGTGGTACTGGACCTGCGTAACAATGGTGGCGGTTCGTTGCAGGAAGCGACCGAGCTGACCAGTCTGTTCATCGACAAAGGCCCGACCGTGCTGGTGCGTAACGCCGACGGCAAGGTCGATGTGCTGGAAGACGAAGCCAAAGGCGCGTTCTACAAAGGCCCTATGGCCTTGCTGGTCAACCGTCTGTCCGCTTCGGCGTCGGAGATTTTCGCTGGTGCGATGCAGGATTATCACCGCGCACTGGTGATCGGTGGCCAGACCTTCGGTAAAGGCACCGTGCAGACCATTCAGCCGCTCAATCATGGCGAACTGAAGCTGACCCTGGCCAAGTTCTACCGGGTTTCCGGTCAGAGCACCCAGCATCAGGGTGTAGTGCCGGACATCACCTACCCGTCGCTGATCGATACCAAGGAAATCGGCGAGAGCGCCCTGCCCGAGGCTATGCCATGGGACAGCATCAAACCGGCGATCAAACCTGCCATTGATCCGTTCAAGCCCTTCCTGGCCCAACTGCAGGCGCGTCATGAAGCGCGCTCGGCGAAAGACGCCGAGTTCGTGTTCATTGAAGACCGCCTGGCGCTGGCCAAGAAGCTGATGAACGAAAAAACTGTCAGCCTCAATGAAGCTGACCGTCGTGCCGAACATGCGTCCATCGAAAGCAAGCAGCTTGCACTGGAAAACACCCGCCGCAAGGCCAAGGGTGAAGAGCCGCTCAAAGAGTTGAAGAAGGAAGATGAAGACGCGCTGCCAGTGGAAGATGAGAAAACCAAACCCGAGGACGATGCCTACCTGGCAGAGACCGGGCGTATTCTGATCGACTATCTGGGTCTGAGCGCTGCCGTGGCAAAAAAATAAGGCAGGCTCATTGATGGCCATTTAGTTCCAACGTCATCAAACAGTCATGAAGCTGTCGTGAAATACGGGGCTGAACGCGCAAGCGCTCAGCCCTTTTTATTCTCTTCGAGACGACCATGCCCCTAACCGAACAGTTGAGCACACTGAGTTCAATTCTGGCTCGTGGTGATTTGCACAGCTTGTTCCAGCCCATCGTTTCGCTATCGGAACGTCGAATTCTGGGTTATGAAGCCTTGACCCGCGGACCTTCCAACAGCGCGTTGCATTCGCCCCTGAACCTGTTTGCCATCGCTCGACAGGCAGGCCGCCTGAGTGAGCTGGAACTGAGTTGCCGTGACAGCGCCTGCCGGCGTTTCAGTCAGCAGAAGTTGCCGGGCAAGCTGTTCCTCAACGTCTCTCCCGAATCGCTGCTCGAAACATCTCATCCACCGGGTCGCACCCTGGAAATGCTGCGTCGTTATCAGATCGCGCCCAAGGATGTAGTCATCGAACTGACCGAGCAGATGCCCACCGATGATTTCGACCTGCTGTACAACGCGCTGCACCACTACCGCGACATGGGCTTCTCCATCGCGCTGGATGACCTGGGCGCTGGTTATTCAAGCCTGCGACTCTGGTCGGAGCTGCGCCCGGACTACGTGAAAATCGATCGGCACTTCATCGACGGAATTCATCAGGATGCGGTGAAGCGCGAGTTCGTTGGCTCCATGCTGCAGATGGCCAAGGCTTCCAGAGCGACCGTGATTGCCGAAGGCATCGAATTGCCCGAAGAGCTGGCAACGCTGAAGGACATGGGCGTAAACCTGGTTCAAGGCTATCTGCTTGCGCGTCCGCAAGAACGCCCGCCGCGCGACACCCGCGCCATGCTGCCCAAGGCAGAGACCACCAGCGTGTCGCTGAACGAAGAAGCGGCAGACCTTTCTGCCCTGCTCAACCCGCAACCATCAGTGAGCCAGTCCACGCCCACCGCCGAAGTGCTGGAAGCGTTTCGCAGGCAGGCCAACCTCAACTCGCTGGCCGTGCTGGACGACGAGGCCAGGCCCTGCGGCATCGTCCATCGGCATTCATTGTCCGAGGCACTGCTCAAGCCCTTCGGCACCGAACTGTTTGCCCGCAAGCCGATCAGCCGCCTGATGAGCGATGACTTTCTGGCCGTGGAAGTCAGCCAGTCACTGCAACAGGTCAGCCGACTGTTGACCAGCCGCGCCCGGCAGCGCATCGAAGAGGATTTCATCATCACCTCCAACGGTACCTATCTGGGCCTCGGACGGGTGATCGATGTTCTGAAATTGATTACCGAGATGAAAATCCAGCAGGCACGTTACGCCAACCCTCTGACCCTGCTGCCCGGCAATGTTCCGATCCAGCAATGCCTGACGCGTCTCCTGCAACAGGGCCGCGAATCGGTGATCTGCTATGTGGACATTGACAGCTTCAAGCCTTTCAACGACATCTACGGTTACGCCCGTGGTGATGAAGTGCTGCTGTGTCTCGCGCAGTGCCTGAACGACCGTATCGACCCGAGCAGGGACTTTGTCGGACACATCGGCGGGGATGATTTTCTGATGGTGCTGGGCATTGAGGACTGGGAGCGGCGCCTGAAAACCCTGCTGGATGATTTCCAGAATCAATGCCGACGTTTCTACCGCGCGGAACATCTGGAAGCCGGTTGCTTCGTCGCCCTCAACCGACAGGGACAACGCCAGGAATTCCCGTTGTTATCACTGTCGATTGGCGTAGTACATCTGCACGAAGAAAGCTGCACGCTGGTCGATGCCAGCCAGTTGGCCGACCTGGCCTCACAAGCCAAACATTTCGCCAAGGACGTTGCTGGCGCGAGCATTCATGTGATCGATTCGACGCGGCTGGATTTATTGGTGCAAGCGTGAGGGTAGATGAGGTGAACGTGCGACTTCGCAAGCAAGCTCGCACAGGTTCGCAGTTGTGGGAGTGACCGGGGCGGCGATCCGCATTGCTCACGAAGGGGTCGATACAGCCATTGAAGATTCGGGGCGGGACCTCTTCTACTGCACTTCCACTTCCGGGTAGCTGTGTTCAAACACCCGAACCACTTCGGCTGCGTGCCACGAAGCGGCGGCGACGCCATCTGACGGCCCAGAGAAGCGTCCGAGGCGCTCTGCGCACTCAAAGAAGCCTGGGCGCGGCAGGCGGCTTGCGCCCTGACTGATCACCAGCGAGCTGCGCAAAGGCTGTTCCGCGCGGGCGTCCATGGCGGCCAGATGCTCCAGGGCCGCGGTCAGGGTCTGCATGGCCGGACTGGGCAATTGCAAACGCTCGACCAACGCGCGATAGGTCAGCAGATGACGCTGGCGGCGCGCCTGGTCGAGCTCATTGAGCAGGCCGTCCCAATGCTGACGGCTGATGCGCACGCTCACGACTCGCCTCGCCAGCCCGGCACTCCAAGCTCCCATGCCAGGCTGCGTCTGATTGCAGCATCGGGCTGACGAGTACCATTCTCGATCAACTCCAGATAAGACGGACTGATGCCGACCGTACGGGCCAGGCTGGCCACTTCAAGGCCTCTAGCCTCGCGCAGTGCCCGCAACTCATCGAACCCTGGAAGCTCACCGGCAGCGATGCCGGAAGTCGATGCAGCCGGTTCCTGGCGCGGCTTGCCTACCAACCCGGCAGCCTTGAGCAGTGCCTGGTACTGAGCCCAGGGCAGCACTGCATATTCCGGCTCACCATCACGGGATATCACTTGAAGATCCATAGAGTCACCTTGTGCTACACGACCGCATACTGATCAGGCTTGATTCATAGGCTGGCATCTTAACAGCGTAACGCTACGGCTTGTGTTCCATCCGTGAGACTTACACCTTACCCCGCTCTTTCTCCAACAGCGCCTGAGTCTTGGGCAACTGCTCGACCACGATGAGCTTCTCGGGCGGTTGCTGCTCGCGCCATGCGCGAAAAGCATCCAGTTCGTCGCTCAAGTGCTTGGTGACCCAGGCCAGCACTGCGATGTCATCGAACATTCCCAGGCCTGGAATCCAGTCAGGAATAGCGTCCAGCGGGCTGAGGAAATACATCAGGCCCGCGACAATGGACAAAATGGCTTTGGGGCTGATGCTTCGGTACTCTCCGCGCCAGTAAGCCAGGCACAGGGCCTGGAGCAAACGCAGATCGTCCTTGAGCTTGCCCAGACGATTACCTTCGCTATTGCCCTTGCGCGCAACAGCAAACAACAACCCTGGCAGTCGCCCCGCTGCCAGCAGACGCCGGGCTCCGGGCAGATAACGGATAAAATTCCACGGTGCTTTCATACCCACTCCCGTTCAGCAAAATGTCTTTCGATAAAAGCAGATCCGGCGAACCTGCCTGGCCGGTGCCACAAGGTTATCCACAATAATTGTGGATAACCTTGTGAACAGTGGCTTTTTTCATGCCTGAACTCCCCGTTATCGGGGGGCCACAGTCAAATCGGGCGTTTTTTACTCACAAAAAAGCTACAAAGGTGTGAAACCGGCGCCTCGCTCAAGCGAGTGCCGTTACCTTACCGGACTGTCGGACAATGCTACTGCGAGCGTCCATGATAGTGGGACTGCCCGAATGGCCAAGCGTTCGGGAAATAAGCCGGACACAAAAACGCCCTGTCGAGACAGGGCGTTTTCTGTAGCCAGGTAGTGCGTTACTTCTTGGCCGGAGCCGAAGCGGCAGGAGCTGCCTCTTCTTCTTCGTCGGCATCAGCACCAGCAGTCGGTGCCGCTGCAGGGTCCTTGATACCCAGCAGTTCAAGATCGAACACCAGTACCGAGTTGGCCGGGATAGCCGGGCTCGGGCTCTGCGCGCCGTAGGCCAGATCACTCGGGATGAAGAGTTTGATCTTCTCGCCTACGTGCATCAGTTGCAGACCTTCGACCCAACCCGGAATAACGCCGCCTACAGGCAAGTCAATCGGGCTGCCGCGTTCAACGGAACTGTCGAAGACCTTGCCGTCAATCAGTTTGCCTTCGTAGTGAACAGTCACAACATCGGTAGGCTTTGGCTGAGCGCCATCCGCTTTCTTGATGATTTGATACTGCAAGCCGGAAGCAGTGGTGACCACGCCGTCCTTCTTGCCGTTCTCTTCGAGAAATTTCTTGCCGGCGGCCGAAGCCTCTTCGCTCATCTTGGCCAGACGCTCCTCGGAGCGCTTCTGCAGGGCCGAGAAGGCTTCAACCAGCTCTTCGTCTTTGAGTTTCTGATCTTTCTTGCCGACTGCGTCTTCGATACCCAGGGCCACAGCCTTGGAATCCAGATCATCCATACCTTCCTGAGCCAGGCTTTTGCCCATGTTCAGACCGATGCCATAAGACGCTTTTTGTGCCGGAGTTTTCAGCTCTACGGTGCTGGCTTGCTTGTCACAACCTGCGAGTACCAGACCGACCAGGGCAATCGCCGCTGCCAACCGATGCTGTTTCATGCTAATTCCTTGTTCATGCGCCAAAAGGGCAAACGAGTAAAGCCGCGAGCTTATCAGGCCGCCGCGATCAATGGCTACCGGCATGAGAGGGAGAAAACGCCGATAAGTTCAGGTATCCAAAGGTTTTCCCGGCGCGGCACTGGATTGTTCAGTTGCAGTTCAGTTTTTGATTCGCATGGGAAACGCGCAGGTTTGCAGCGAAGGGCTCAAGGCACGGGGCTGACCACCCCTGCATGAGGCCAGCGATCACTGGTCTGCAGCACGCGCAGTTGCCCGGCTCGTGCCACTCTACGAACAAAGTCCTGCATATTGATCGTACCTGCGGCGAGTTGCGCCTGGATGGACTCAGCCCCCGAGTACACGCGCGACACGCTTCGCAAAAGCTGAAGCTCCTCGTCGGACCGGCTGGGTGTGTACGCGAGCAGTGCACCATCGGCTGTCGAGAAATAAACTGCCGACATCTCGAAACCATAGCGAATCGGCGGGCCTTTGGGCCGCTGTGCAGGCTTGTACCGATAACTGAACATGCGATGCAGGTCGTCAGGTTCGAAGAAATCGCTCACTACTTCACGCCCGCCGTCGGCTACAAGGTTGGCAGACGAAAAATACATGCCGTCAACACGATAGCCATCAGGTAACGCAGGCCGGTAGTACGCATCGGGGTGAAATGCCGAACAGGGCGCGTACACCGGGGTACGGTCTTCAAGGATCGGCTCGGCAATCCGGTAGGCGCGTGTTACCGGGTTGAACAGTAGAAAACCGATGATCTGCGAATGAATGCGAGTGCCGATCTGGCCGTGCGCGTAACGTGCAGCCTCATCGGCACTGGTGAATGGCACACTGAGGCTCAGCGGCCTGGGTGGCCATTGCACGGCGCAGCTTGCGGGCGGTGTTACAGAAGACGTGCGAGTGGCAGTATCGTCCGGATAAGGACGCCAGTCAGTAGACACTTTCCCGACCCTCCCCCACAGGCGGCTGGGCACTATCACTTCAAGGTCCCCGGCACCTGCAAGCAACCGGACCACATCACTGGGCATCATGGTGAGGTTCTGCAACGCCTTGTGGATCTGGCTGCGCTCACTCCGGTACGGCATGTTCGTCGGATCGGCAACGCGCGCAAACAAGGCATTTTCGGCGGCAGAACGGGACAATGTGTATTTAATCAGGGAGCCGTCAGGCCCGGAAAGATAGGTCGCCGGACAAATATCCTGATCATCGATCACTGCATAGATGTCGCCCGCCGAAAAACTGTTCGGGTAAGTAACCTTTTCACTCTCCGGCCATTCATCAAGCCCGGCCTGAAGTGACGGGTGAGAATGGTAAATAGCATAGTCGTCATGCCCTTGCGGGTAGAGCACATAGCCCTCCGCCTCATTGCGTGGAAAGACTTCGTTGGGGTCAAAGCTGAACTGGCTGCCATTCATGGGTTCGGTCGCAACGTACTTGCCATCCTTGCGAACCAGAATAAAGCCGCCGTATTCACGATCACGCCGGTTGCCGATTCGCTCATGGGCATAGCGCGCCGCATCATCTGGATGATCGAAAGGCACGCTGAACGCTGGCATGCCGGGATAGTGGTCAATGGACCGTTTTTCAATTCTTTTTCCGGGGTGCATCCGGGGCTCCTTGGAAGCCTGACTGGTTGAGTCATTAGCGTAAGGAAACCAAGGGCGGCAGGTGACATAGATGAATATGACAACAGGTAGACGCCGCGGCGCCCGGCAACATGAAACTAAAGATAATTTTTAACCGTTACCGGATGTGGTTCGATCCGCTGCGTGGGCGAATCTGCCCACCCCCTGTTTCGATCCCCGCGACTGGCGATCAGGGCTTATGCAGTTTGTCGTGCTCAGGAACGTTTTATGCAATCGAACAATCGTTTTCGCCCGATGCGCTCGGCGGCTTACAAGTTGGCAGGTCTTGCAGCCATCACCGCAGCAGTCATGGTGCCGGTCAGCGCTGCCTACGCCACCAAGAAGCCACCTATTGTTGTAACCGAGGGCATCAAGGCATACAGGCTGTGCACGGGCCCCGACAATCTGTCACACGTCATCGAGGGTTCGATTGATCAAAAGGCAATGACCGATGTCAGCGCCCTGCACTTCAAGGAAACCCCGGCGCACTCGCAATACGACTGGCACGCCGCGCCAGAAGAGCAATACGTGATCACCCTTTCCGGCACTCTCGAATTTTCCACCACCGGTGGAGAGAGTTTCGTACTGCGCCCAGGGGAAATATTGCTGGCACAGGACACCACCGGCCCTGGCCATCGCTGGAAACTGATCGACGACCAGCCGTGGCGACGCGCTTACGTCATTACCAAACCAGGCGACAAGGCTGCATTCGTACCAAAGGACGGGGCTGCTTCGAAGGGCTGCTGACGCACGGAGTTCAATGCGGGTCTTGCAGCGGGACAACCCGATCCAGACTGGCAAAACGCTCCACCAGAAAATCGATCAGACAACGCACCCTGGCGGACAGATGCAACTGCTGCGGATAGACCGCGTAGACGTCCGCCCGAGTGGGGGTCTGGTCTTCAAGCACCAGACGCAAACGGCCACTGCGCACGTACCGGGCAATGTCCCATTCGGCGCGCAGCAAAATGCCGAACCCTTCCAGCGCCCAGTTCAGCGCGACCTCACCGTCGTTGCAGCCCAATGCGCCATGTACCTTGACGTTCTGCGTACGCCCCCCGTTGCTGAAGCTCCACACCCCGTAGGGTGTTTCGTTCTGACGCAAAAAAATACAGTTGTGGTGCTGCAGTTCCGCCAGACGTGTCGGCGTACCGTGCTTTTCCAGGTACAGCGGTGATGCGCAGAGCAGACGTCGATTGGACGCGATCTTGCGCGCATGAAAGGCCGCATCCGGAAGACTGCCGAAACGAATGCCCAGATCAAAACCATGGGTGGTCAGATCCAGTGGGTGGTCACTGATTTCCAGCTGGATCTGCACCTCGGGGTAACGGGCAAAAAAAGCCGCCAGTGCCGGGCCTATATGGCGGCGACCGAAACCCAGTGAAGCGTTGACCCTGATTAGCCCTTTGGGGCTGGCAGAACTGCTGGTGATCAACTGCTCGACTTCATCGATCTGGGTCAGAATCCGCGCCGCATGACTGAAATACAACTCGCCCTCGGCAGTCAGACTCATGGACCGCGTGGTGCGATTCACCAGGCGCGTGCCCAGCCGCGCTTCCAGAAGACTCAAGCGCTTGCTGATGGCAGGCGGCGTCACGCCCAGTTCGCGGGCTGTTGCGGCAAGGCTGCCCTGCTGAGCCAACAGATGGAAAAACGACAGGTCCTGTGTCTGGTTCATTGGTAACTCAAAGTTAATTATGTAGTGATTTCGAGTAACTCATACGTTCCGGCTCACTACATATACTCCGTCCACACCCTGTCGAACAGAGCGTTCGCAGGCACAACAAAAAGCACCGGACAGTGGAGTGGACCATGAGCAGTTACAACATTGCAGCAGTACCCGGCGACGGCATTGGCGTGGAAGTGATCGCCGCAGGTGTTGAAGTCCTGCAGGCGCTGTCGACAAAATCCGGCTTCGATCTGACCTTCAAGCACTTTGACTGGAATTCGGATAACTACCTGAAGAACGGCCACTACATTCCTGAAGGTGGTCTGGCCGAACTCAAGACCTTCGATGCGATTTTCTTCGGCGCAGTGGGCGCCTTGAATGTACCGGACCATATTTCCCTGTGGGGTTTGCGCCTGCCGATCTGCCAGGGCTTCGACCAATACGCCAACGTACGTCCAGCGCGCGTTCTGCCCGGCGTAAAGAGCCCGCTGCACAACGGCCATGAGATCGACTGGGTCGTCGTTCGCGAAAACTCCGAGGGCGAGTACTCCGGCAATGGCGGGCGCGTGCATCGTGGCTTGCCAGAAGAAGTCGCAACCGAAGTTTCGGTGTTCACACGGGCCGGTGTAGAGCGTATTCATCGCTTCGCTTTCGAACTGGCGCGTACTCGCCCGCGCAAGCACTTGACCATGGTCACCAAGTCCAACGCGCAGCGCCATGGCATGGTGTTGTGGGACGAAATTTTCTACGAAGTAGCCAAGGACTTCCCGGACGTCAGGATCGACAAGGAGCTGGTCGATGCCGTGACCACGCGCATGGTGCTCAAGCCATCGTCGCTGGATGTAATCGTCGCCACCAACCTGCACGCCGACATCCTTTCCGATCTGGCTGCCGCCCTGTCCGGCAGTCTGGGCATCGCCCCTACCGCCAACCTCAACCCAGGCCGCAACTTCCCGTCGATGTTCGAACCGATTCACGGCTCGGCCTTCGATATCACCGGCAAAGGCGTCGCCAACCCGATTGCAACGTTCTGGACCGCTGCGATGATGCTTGAGCATCTGGGTGAATCGGCAGCGGCCAAAACCCTGATGTCGGCCATCGAGGCGGTTACCGAAAGTGGTCTGCATACCCCGGACCTCGGCGGCACGGCCACCACCCGAGAGGTCACCGACGCGGTACTGCAACTGATCAACCGCTGAGGCGCGTTCGCCAGATCAACGTCGTATCGCGGTACAACGCTACGGAGACCGGCATGCCGAGTCTCCGGGCATTTCCTGACAACAATAAAAACTCAGGACCGGGTCATGAAAAGCATTCTAGGCAAACTGTACGTACAGGTTTTACTCGCGGTCATTCTTGGCGCCATCGTTGGTGTTGTGGCACCGGAAACCGGCGCAGCGCTCAAACCCATCGGCGACGCATTCATCAAGCTGATCAAAATGCTGCTCGCACCGGTGATTTTCCTGACAGTGGTGTCAGGCATCGCGCGCATGGAAAACATGAAGGAGCTGGGGCGCGTCGGGTTTCGAGCACTGATCTATTTTGAATTGGTGTCGACCCTGGCGCTGGTCATTGGCCTGGTCGTGGTGGATGTGTTCAAACCCGGTGCAGGGATGAACATCGACGTAGCAACGCTGGACTCCTCCAGCCTGAGTACCTACACCAGCGCGGCGAAGCATTCGTCGTTCATGGACTTTTTGATGGGCATCATTCCTGACACCATTATCGACGCGTTCGCCAAGGGCAATATTCTGCAAATCCTGCTGTTCTCGATCCTGCTCGGGATCGCTCTGGCTCAGGTAGGCCCGCGTGCCAAACCTTTTGTCGATGCGCTGGACAGCCTGATGCAGGGCATGTTCAGAATCGTCAATATGGTCATGCGCCTGGCACCGCTCGGCGCATTCGGCGCAATTGCCTTCACCATCGGCAAATATGGTTTCGGTTCGCTGTTTTCCTTGGGCAAACTGATGGCCTGCGTCTACCTGACCTGCGCAGTGTTCGTGATTTTCGTGCTCGGGCCGATATGCCGCTACAGCGGTTTCAGCCTTTGGAAATTCCTGCGTTTCATCAAGGAAGAACTGTTCACGGTACTGGGCACCAGTTCATCTGAATCGGTGCTGCCACAGATGATCTCGAAAATGGAGAAAGCCGGCGTATCAAAACCGGTTGCAGGAATGATCATTCCATCCGGCCTGACCTTCAACCCGGACGGACAGGCGATCTACTATACGATTGCCGCGATCTTCATCGCCCAGGCGACCAATACGCCACTGACCCTGACCGACCAGTTGATCGTACTGGTGGTGCTGATGTTCACCTCCAAGGGTTCGGCGGGTGTCACGGGTTCAGGCTTCATCATTCTTGCCGCGACCCTCGCGTCCCTGGGCACCATCCCGGTCGCGGGCATGGTGCTGTTACTGGGCGTGGACCGTTTCATGTCCGAAGCGCGGGCGATCACCAATACCATCGGCAACGGCGTCGGCACCATGGCCATCGCCAAATGGGTTGGCGCACTGGACAGCGAGAAGATGCACCGGGCGCTGAATGGCGAGGACGAGCCGACACAACCCGAGCTTTCACCCCTGCCGAAAACCGGTCAGGTCAGACCTGCCGCTATCCCGGAAGGGGTCAGTCCGTCGCCGACCTGAATCAGGCCAATTCGGAAATTTCGATCAGGTTCAGATCAGGATCGCGCACATACACAGAACGAATCGGCCCGGTGGCGCCGGTACGCTCTACCGGACCTTCAACGATAGGCCAGTCCTGCTCTTGCAGGTGCGCGATTACCTGATTCAGCGGGATGCTGGCAATGAAACACAAGTCCAGCGCACCTGGCACAGGCAGATGGGCCTTGGGCTCGAACTCTTTGCCACGCTCATGGACATTGATTTTCTGATTGCCGAAGCGAAACGCCAGTCGGCCCTGGCGAAAGCGCTCTGGGGCCATACCCATCACACGTACGTAAAAGTCCTTGCAGGCGTCAACATCAGCAGTGGTCAATACAAGATGGTCCAGATGATCAATCACGGGATCAGCTCCGTTTGGAATAGAGTTTTGTTTACGGCAAAGGCCGCATTTCGGATCAGATGATGCCAAGCCGACGCCATTCAGCGCGAGTGGCTGCGTCTATACCGTGTGCTTCGAGAACGGCATCGGTGTGCTGACCCAGGGTCGGCGCAGGCGTTCTTACCTGGCCCGGTGTGTCTAGAAGTTTAGGCACGATCCCCGGGAGAGTGACGGGCGTGCCGTCATCCAGCGCGCTCCGCAACAACATGTCACGCGCCTGATAATGCGGGTCGCTGGCGATATCGCCAGCGTCGTAGATCTTGCCTGCCGGAATACGTGCCTCGTTGAGTGCAGCAAGAACTTCGTCCATCGAGCGCTCAGCGGTCCAGGTCGAAATGGCAGCATCAATGCGTGCCACATGCCTGACTCGCCCGTCGTTGTGCTCAAGCTCGGGGTCATTGGCCAGATCCAGGCGACCGATCTTTTCCATCAACCGGCGGTAGATACTGTCGCCATTGCCTGCGATCAGCGCGTACTTGCCATCATTGCAGCGGTAGGCGTTGGTCGGTGCGATGCCTGGCATGCTGCTGCCTGCTGGCTCACGGACAGTATTGAATACCGAATACTCGGGAATCAGGCTTTCCATCACGTTGAACACTGACTCGTACAACGCGACATCTATCTGCTGACCGTCACCGCCATTCTGTTCACGGTGCCGAAGCGCCAGCAAAATGCCGATAACGCCGTGCAGCGCCGACAGCGAGTCGCCAATCGACACACCGACACGCACCGGCGTACGCCCTGGCTCGCCCGACAAATGACGCAAACCGCCCATCGCCTCGCCTATTACGCCAAAACCCGGCCTGTCACGGTACGGGCCGGTCTGCCCATAGCCGGAGACGCGCAGCATGATCAGTTTCGGATTGAGGGCATGCAGCTCTTCCCAACTGAGCCCCCAACCCTCAAGCGTACCGGGGCGGAAATTCTCGACCAGCACATCGGCATCACGAATCAGCTGCCGCGCCATCTCCTGCGCCAGAGGCTGGCGTAGATCGAGGGTCACCGACTGCTTGTTGCGCGACTGCACCGCCCACCATACGGAGGTGCCGTTGTGCAGCAAACGCCATTTGCGCAGAGGATCACCAGTCAGCGGCGGCTCGACCTTGATGACCTCGGCACCGAACTCGGCAAGGATCTTTGCCGCAAAAGGTCCGGCAATAAGCTGGCCCAGCTCCACCACCTTGATGCCTTGCAGAGGCAGGTTCATGACACGCCCACTCTTGTCAGGGAATGGGGTAATGATCTGCGCAAATGGGGAAGATGGAAAGCCGGAGTATTGGCCCTTTACAAAAGAGTCAGCTCAGAGATGATCTTTATCAAAACGCCAATATTACGGGCGACCACTTAGCTCAAGCTTGCCATCACAGCTCAGCATTGTCAGATAACGCTCCCCGTTTAGGTCAAACGGGACCATCCACCAGTTCGTGTGATCGTCATATCGGGGAGCGCCGGCATAACTAAATCTGTTTATGTCTACCGAGCGATCATGAGCACTCAGATACCGGTTGATCGACTCGGTAAAAAACGCCTCGCCTCTATCCGCGCATGGCTCCAGATCGGATTCGCTACAACCACCCAACAGGCAAAAAAGAAAAAGGTACACAATGGTATTAATTTGCCACCCGATACGAACATTACTTTCTCCTGGAGAAAACAACCGGCTGGGTGCCGATAATATTGATGGTGTAGTCAACGTGCCCAAAGGCATCCCCCAAATCATGCAAAAACGTAGTCAACGTCTCTTGCCAGTACGAGCGATTACTATCATCAGCGTCATAGGTATCTCTATTAAGCGTAGAGTACTCAGTAAACGTGTGCGTATTATCCGCATTGATGACTAAACCCCCATTAATTACCATTGACACGCCCAAACACACCAGCAACCGGCAAACTAACCGGCGCTTTACTGAACGTATTGTAGCTAAACGGAGAGTTGATAGCATAATGGCCCGGAGCTGTCGCAGGATTATTCAGAACATCGGTAATGAATTTGAAATCAGACAGAACCATCTGAAGATTCAGCGAACCGACATTAACGTTACACTCTTCACCACCTCCAAATATCCAATAAGCAATTGCAGCAATTGGCATGCTGGGTGACCCATAGAAATCAATCGTATTCCTGGGCAATACTCCTTCTATATGCCTCAACGCATGGTTATTTACAATTTTTCCATAATCACCTTCGGCCGCCCTGCCACCCCCATTACCTACATAGCAGGCATCTCTGAATTTGCTTGGCCAGTAATGCGATACGGCGTATGCCTGTACTTGAGCATGCATCTTCAATTGAGTTTCCACTTCAAACCTGGCTTGGCCACTTAACCCCTTGAAAACCTCGTTCATCACTATGAAATTATCACACGTCTCTGCAGCGGCCCAAACCGCCCGCCCGTTCAGCGTCAGATTTTGTGCAGTTTCTTTGATTCGTATAATTTGCAACACATGCTTCGGCACCGTTGAATAACTGCACTCCCAGTTATTGTCGGCGCTTGATAGGCCACCGTCAGGGGATTGGCATAAATTACGGTACTCGGTAACTCTATAGGCATTATTTTCTCCACTAATTGAAAGGAGTACTTTGACGCCCCCTGATGTTCCGGCGCTCACTGGGGTTTTCGAGAGACTCGAAGGCCTTCTATGCAAGACTGAAACTCGACAGAAATCACAAACCAAATTGACTATCTAGCTCTACCCTTACTTTCTAAGATTATTCAAAACCCCACAGCGAGAACATTTTATTTATCTATCGCACGGCTTGCCAACACGAGCAAGCAAACGCTCACACATTCCACAACGGAAATCTTTTAGCGTTCAAAAACACTCACAACTTAAGATTAACTATTTAGCTATTTCCTGAAATCCATGAAACACTTACAATCACCAGCCAATGTATTTCTGCCCCACCATTCTATAGGGTAAAAGCCCCGCACCCAGCGAGGCTCATTCAATCAGTTGCTACAGGCCAGCTGAAACCCCATGGAAGCATCGCCCGAGGCACCGTCCTTGCCGACCATGAGACCTAGCACATTGACTTCTTTTGTGGTGGCAGCCCCACCCAACTTGACGTGACCGTAGAACAGCCGTTCATAGTCACTGGTATCAATAGAAGATGCCGAGCAGAAACCAGGCGAGTGTTTGAAGTGGCCTTCATTGAAAATCACTTTATACGTTGCGAAATAGTCGTTCTTACTACTGTAACTTACGGACTTGATCCACGGAGACGACTGAGCAACGACAGTGCCGTGCTGATCGATAGTCGCGGTGTGCAGCACAGGCAAGGCCAACGCGCTGACGGAGGCTGCCATGACAGAGGCAGCCATAAGCAGTTTAATACCAGTGTTCATATAATTTCCTTATTTAAATATAGAGCGTTCAACCGCCTTGACAGGGCGATCTTACAGAATCAGATATAAGACATTCGGTCAGCACACTGAAGGCGCCAACCGACAAAATCAGCTAATACCAGCGAAGATGAGAAATCAAGGGCTTGATCTGGTTAAACAAAGAGTGAGTCAGAAATTTCAATAAATAAGGAAATAACTTACATTGGCTAAGAGGAAGTCTTACCTGATGATGCGTGGAAGCACACAACATTGCATCACATGAAAACAGCGCTCCTCTGCAAAAATCAACCAGACCGTGCCGTCAGAAACCAAACCTCAAGGGTATTGAACTGCGATGACTGCACTGAATATTGTTTTTCACAACGCGCATCAAAATGGACTTCTGACCCTGGCTAACGTGGCCGATGCAGGTGGCCCGCGCATGGTCAAAAGCATGGGCGGCAATGGCTTGGTCGTATGGTTATCAGGATGGCTCGGTAGCTGCCTGTCACACCACGATGAGTGAACGAACACTTCATCGTTTCAGGAAAGCAGAAAGCAGAAAGCCCGCACAAGGCGGGCTTTCTGTTTGCTTCAAGGAGTTCAAGGGCCTTCAAAGCTGAATATGGCGCAGCGGACGGGACTCGAACCCGCGACCCCCGGCGTGACAGGCCGGTATTCTAACCGACTGAACTACCGCTGCGCGTAACACTTAAAGCGAGTTTGGTGGGTGATGACGGGATCGAACCGCCGACCCGCTGCTTGTAAGGCAGCTGCTCTCCCAGCTGAGCTAATCACCCTTCACTCTCGGTGTGGCGCGCATTCTACGGAGCGACCTGTACTCTGGCAAGCACTTTTTTAAATAATTTTTATAATCCTTCCAAAGGCTTACAAACGCCCTGCGCAGGGTTGGCCGCAGCCGCCGAGGAGCGAATAATGCCCGCCTTTGTATAGAAAGAGAGACTCACCTCATGTGGTTCAAAAACCTGCTTGTCTATCGCCTGACCCAGGACGTGCCTTTCGATGCCGAAGCGCTGGAGACAGCACTGGCAACCAAACCTGCTCGTGCCTGCGCCAGCCAGGAGGTGGCCACCTATGGTTTCGTCGCTCCTTTCGGCAAGGGCGAGGACGCTCCATTGGTACACATCAGCCAGGACTTCCTGCTGATCGCTGCACGCAAGGAAGAACGTATTCTGCCGGGCAGCGTTGTGCGCGACGCTCTCAAGGAAAAGGTCGACGAGATCGAAGCCGAGCAGATGCGCAAGGTCTATAAGAAGGAACGCGATCAGCTCAAGGATGAAATCATCCAGGCCTTTCTGCCGCGTGCGTTTATCCGCCGCTCCGCCACCTTCGCTGCCATCGCGCCAAAGCAGGGCCTGATTCTGGTCAACGCCTCAAGCCCGAAACGCGCCGAAGACCTGCTGTCGACCCTGCGTGAGGTGATCGGCTCGTTGCCGGTACGTCCGCTGACCGTCAAGGTTTCGCCAAGTGCGACCATGACAGACTGGGTCAAGACCCAGAAAGCGGCCGACAACTTCTTCGTGCTTGACGAGTGCGAACTGCGCGACACTCACGAAGACGGCGGCATCGTACGTTGCAAGCGTCAGGACCTGACCAGCGACGAAATTCAGCTGCACTTGAACACCGGCAAGGTCGTCACCCAGCTGTCGCTGGCCTGGCAGGACAAGCTGTCGTTCGTGCTGGACGACAAACTGGTAGTCAAACGCCTGAAGTTCGAAGACCTGCTGCAGGATCAGGCGGAACAGGACGGTGGCGACGAAGCACTGGGCCAGTTGGACGCCAGCTTCACACTGATGATGCTGACGTTCGGCGAGTTCCTGCCGGAGCTGTTCGACGCGCTGGGCGGCGAGGAAATCCCGCAGGGGATCTGATCCCCGCCCGTCGCTGCCTGCAACACCGCGCCGTCCTGTGAGACGGCGCGTTCATTTCACACAGGTTTTTTTACAGGAGGAAACACGCCATGCGCGCATTGGCAGCCTTGAGCCGGTTTGTCGGTAATACCTTTGCTTATTGGGTGCTGCTGTTCGCCATCCTGGCGTTTCTGTTCCCGCAGGCTTTTATCGGTCTGAAAAGCTGGATCGTACCGCTGCTGGGTCTGGTCATGTTCGGCATGGGTCTTACCTTGAAGCTGGAAGACTTCTCTGAGGTGGCGCGCAACCCGTGGCGCGTTGCGCTGGGTGTGGTCGCGCACTTTGTGATCATGCCCGGCGTGGCCTGGTTGCTGTGTCAGGTGTTTGAACTGCCGCCGGAAATCGCCGTGGGTGTGATTCTGGTCGGCTGCTGCCCGAGCGGTACGTCATCCAACGTCATGGCCTGGCTGGCCAAAGGTGATCTGGCGCTGGCGGTGGCAATCGCAGCGGTGACCACCCTGCTCGCCCCGCTGCTGACCCCGACGCTGATCTGGTTACTGGCGTCGGCGTGGCTGCCGGTGTCCTTCCTCGATATGTTCTGGTCGATCCTGCAACTGGTCATGCTGCCGATCGTGCTCGGTGTAATTGCACAGCGTCTGTTGGGTGCGCGGGTCAGCTACGCTGTGGACGTGCTGCCGCTGGTCTCGGTGGTGAGCATCGTGATGATTGTCTGCGCCGTAGTCGCCGCCAGCCAGGCGAAAATCGCCGAATCGGGCTTGTTGATCATGGCCGTGGTGATCCTGCACAACACCTTCGGCTTTTTGCTGGGTTATTTCACCGGCAAGGCCTTCAAGCTGCCCTTGCCACAACGCAAGTCACTGGCGCTGGAAGTCGGCATGCAGAACTCAGGGCTTGGCGCCGCATTGGCCAGCGCTCACTTTTCGCCACTGGCGGCTGTGCCAAGTGCGCTGTTCAGTGTCTGGCGCAATATTTCCGGGGCGTTGCTGTCGACGTATTTCAGGAAGATGCCGGAGGAAGAGAATACGTCCAAGCTGCAGTGACGCTCTGCGTCACACGACGGCTCTGTGACTATCGTGCCAATGCAGAGTGACTGGCACGTCAGTCGTACGGAGCGCCGGCGCTACTGCACTTTCCCTCTCAGCGCCTTCACCTCTTCGCGCACATCCACTGGCGTTGCAACATCTGCTGCAATGGGCGAACCGGCAACCAGCACCACGCGAGACCAGAGGCGACGGAACAGGGTCTTGCTCGGGTCACGACTGAAAAAGCTGCCCCACAAGCCTTGCAGTGCCAGCGGAATGACCGGCACTGGCGTTTCCTGGATGATGCGGCTCATGCCGCTCTTGAAGCCGCTGATCTCGCCGTCGGTGGTCAGCTTGCCTTCCGGGAAGATGCACACCAGCTCGCCTTCCGCGAGGTACTGGGCGATGCGCTTGAACGATGTTTCGTAGATGTCCATGTCTTCGTTACGCCCGGCAATGGGGATGGTCCCGGCGGTGCGAAAGATGAAGTTGAGCACAGGCAGCTGGTAGATCTTGTAGTACATGACAAACCGGATCGGGCGCCTCACTGCGCCGGCAATCAGCAACGCATCGACAAAGGACACATGGTTGCAGACCAGCAGCGCTGCGCCTTCATCAGGTATCCGGTTCAAATCCCGGTGTTCGACGCGGTACATGGAATGGCCCAGCAGCCAGATCATGAAGCGCATGGTGAACTCGGGGACGATCTTGAAGATGTAGATATTGACCGCGATGTTCATCACCGACACGGCCAGAAACAGCTGCGGAATCGACAGTTTGGCGAAGCTCAGCAGCAGGATCGAAACAATCGCCGAAACCACCATGAACAACGCGTTGAGGATGTTGTTGGCAGCAATGACCCGTGAGCGCTCTTTCACTGGTGTCCGCGACTGGATCAGGGCGTACAACGGCACGATATAGAAGCCGCCGAACACGCCAATACCCAGAATATCGAACAGCACCAGCCAGCCCTGCCCGTAGGAAAGGACCGCCAGCCAGTCGTTGCCCTGCACGTTCTGCGGGAAACCACCGGAATGCCACCACAGCAACAGACCGAAAATCGTCAGCCCCATCGAGCCAAAGGGCACCAGCCCGATCTCGACCTTATGCCCGGATAACCGCTCGCAAAGCAGCGAGCCCAGCGCGATGCCAATGGAGAACACGGTCAGGATCAGCGTAACGACCGTTTCGTCGCCGTACATCCACTCCTTGGCGTAAGCGGGGATCTGCGTCAGGTAAATAGCACCGACAAACCAGAACCACGAGTTGCCGACAATCGAGCGCGAGACCGCTGGCGTCTGTCCAAGCCCCATGCGCAGGGTCGCCCACGACTGGGTGAAAATATTCCAGTTGAGCTTCATCTCGGGCGAGGCGGCAGTCGCTCGCGGAATACCGAAGCTGGCAACGAACCCCAGGCAGGCGACCAGCACGATAGCGGCCGCAACCACCCAGGCGTAGTGCGCAGAAGACATCATCACGCCAGCACTGATGGTGCCGGCCAGAATCGCCAGAAAGGTGCCCATCTCGACCAGCGCGTTACCACCGACCAGTTCGCTCTCGCGCAGGTGCTGAGGCAGGATCGAGTATTTGACCGGCCCGAACAGCGCTGAATGCGTGCCCATGGCAAACAGCGCCGCCAGCATCAATTCAAGGTGATTGAACAGAAAGCCCGCAGCCCCGACCGCCATGATGACGATCTCGCCGAACTTGATAATGCGGATCAGCGTGTCCTTGGGGTACTTCTCGCCGAACTGCCCGGCCAGCGCCGAGAACAGGAAAAACGGCAGGATGAACAGCAAGGCACACAGATTGACGTAGATCGAACGATCCCCGTCAATGCTCAGCTTATAGAGGATGGCGAGGATCAATGACTGCTTGAAAATATTGTCATTGAACGCCCCGAGGGACTGCGTGATGAAAAACGGCAGGAAACGGCGTTTCCCGAGCAAGCTGAATTGTGACTGTTGGCTCATCGTCCGTGGTCCTGAGAGGCTGGGGAGAACTGACGCAGCGGCCAATCCGAGGCACATTGAAGACGTAACGCCGCCGAATGTCGATAGGACATTTTCTTTTACAAAACCTGTGTCGCTTTTTTATGACTTCGGGCTTTGTCGGAGCAGCTGCGACACCCCGCCACGCTCGACCTTGGTCGACAAAGACGAAGCGCTGCCATCGTGCGAGACTGCGCGCTATTGATACGGTGTGGAATTTCATATGTCGCTGTCCAGCGGGCTGATTGCGGCCGTTGCCCTTACCTATATGGCCATCATGTTCGCCATCGCCTTCTACGGCGACCGATACAGCGCTTCCCTGCGCCCGACCATGCGCGCTTGGGTCTACAGCCTGTCGCTGGCGGTGTACTGCACCAGCTGGACGTTTTTCGGTGCGGTTGGCCAGGCCGCCGAACAGCTGTGGTCGTTTCTGCCGATTTATCTGGGGCCTATTGTGCTGATGGTGCTGGCGCCCTGGGTGCTGCAGAAGATGGTGCTGATCAGCAAGCAGGAAAACATCACCTCAATCGCCGACTTCATCGCGGCACGCTACGGCAAGTCCCAGTCACTGGCGGTCATGGTGGCGCTGATCTGCCTGATCGGCATGCTGCCGTATATCGCGCTGCAACTGAAAGGCATCGTGCTGGGCGTAAATATCCTGATTGGTGCCGTGGCTGAATCCACCGGCACCCGTGCTCAGGACACCGCGCTGGTGGTGTCGCTGATTCTGGCGCTGTTCACCATCGTCTTCGGTGCACGCAATCTGGATGTGACCGAACACCATCGCGGTATGGTGCTTGCGATTGCCTTCGAAGCGCTGGTCAAGCTGTTTGCCTTCATGGCGGTCGGCGTGTTCGTAACGTTCGGCCTGTATGACGGTTTCGATGACCTGTTCAACCAGGCCAGGCTCGCGCCGCGCCTTGAGGAATACTGGCAAGACACGATCAACTGGCCGTCGATGTTCGTGCAGACCGGTGTGGCGATGATGGCGATTGTGTGCCTGCCGAGACAGTTTCACGTCACAGTGGTCGAAAACATCGAGCCTCAGGACCTGAATCTCGCCAAATGGGTGTTCCCGGCCTATCTGGCACTGGCTGCATTGTTCGTCGTGCCAATTGCGCTGGCCGGACAAATGCTGCTGCCCGCCTCCATGCTGCCCGACTCGTTCGTGATCAGTCTGCCCCTGGCGCACGCTCATCCGTCACTCGCCCTGCTGGCCTTCATCGGCGGCGCATCGGCGGCAACCGGCATGGTGATCGTCGCCTGCGTGGCGCTGTCGACGATGATATCCAACGACATGCTGCTGCCTTGGCTGCTAAGGCGCAAAAACACCGAACGGCCGTTCGAAGCGTTTCGTCACTGGATGCTCTCGGTAAGGCGCATCAGCATTGTGATGATTCTCCTGCTGGCCTATGTCAGCTACCGGATGCTGGGTTCGACGGCCAGCCTGGCGACTATCGGCCAGATCGCCTTTGCCGCGATCACCCAATTGGCACCGGCCATGTTCGGTGCGCTGTACTGGAAGCAGGCTAACCGGCGTGGTGTATTTGCAGGCCTGGCGGCGGGGATCTTCATCTGGTTCTACACCCTGGTGCTGCCGGTCGCGGCGCATGGCATGGGCTGGTCGCTGAGCAATTTTCCGCTGCTGTCCTGGCTGCACAGCAACCCGTTCGACCTGCCGATCTCGCCGATGACTCAAGGCGTAGTGCTGTCGATGGCCGGTAACTGCACGCTGTTCGCCTGGGTGTCGATGTTGTCGCGCACCCGAGTGGCGGAGCACTGGCAGGCAGGTCGTTTCATTGGCCAGGAAACCCAGGGACGCGACTTCAGCCGACCGCTGCTTGCCGTCCAGATAGAAGACCTGCTCAACCTCTCGGCGCGTTTTGTCGGTGAAGAGCGGGCGCGTCAGAGCTTCATTCGCTTCGCCTACAGACAAGGCAAGGGTTTCAACCCCAGCCTGAATGCCGATGGGGAGTGGATCGCGCATACCGAGCGGCTGCTGGCTGGCGTGCTTGGCACTTCCTCGACCCGCGCCGTGGTCAAGGCCGCTATCGAAGGGCGCGATATGCAGCTGGAAGACGTCGTACGCATCGCCGACGAAGCGTCCGAGGTCTTGCAGTTCAACCGTGCGCTGTTGCAGGGTGCCATTGAAAACATAACCCAGGGCATCAGTGTGGTGGATCAGTCCTTGAGGCTGGTGGCCTGGAATCGCCGCTACCTCGAACTGTTCAATTACCCCGAAGGCCTGATTGGCGTCGGTCGGCCGATTGCCGACATCATTCGCTACAACGCCGAACGCGGGCTGTGCGGGCCGGGTGAGGCCGAAGTCCACGTGGCGCGACGCCTGCACTGGATGCGTCAGGGCCGCGCGCACACCTCGGAGCGGCTGTTCCCCAACGGTCAGGTGATCGAGCTGATCGGAAATCCGATGCCCGGCGGCGGTTTCGTCATGAGCTTCACCGATATCACTGAGTTTCGTGCCGCCGAACAGGCCCTCAAAGGCGTCAATGAAAGCCTTGAGCAGCGTGTCGCCGCTCGTACCCACGAGTTGTCGCAGCTCAATCAGGCGCTGACCGAGGCCAAGGGCACCGCCGAAGCCGCCAACGAGTCGAAAACCCGTTTTCTGGCCGCCGTCAGCCATGACCTGATGCAGCCGCTGAATGCTGCAAGACTGTTTTCTGCTGCGCTGTCGCATCAGCAGGACGGCATTTCCAGCGATGCCCAGCAACTGGTCCAGCATCTGGACAGCTCGTTGCGTTCTGCCGAAGACCTGATCAGCGACCTGCTGGACATCTCGCGCCTGGAAAACGGCAAGATCACCCCGGACCGCCAAGCGTTTCCGCTCAACGCGCTGTTTGACACCCTGGGCGCCGAATTCAAAGCGCTGGGCCAAGAGCAGGGTCTGAGTTTTCGTTTCAGAGGCAGTTCACTGCGCGTCGACAGTGACATCAAGCTATTGCGCCGGGTCCTGCAAAACTTTCTGACCAATGCTTTCCGCTATGCCAAAGGCCCTATTCTGCTGGGTGTCAGACGTCACGGCGACAGTCTGAGCCTTGAGGTCTGGGACCGCGGGCCGGGCATCCCCGAAGATAAACGCCAGGTGATCTTCGAAGAATTCAAACGCCTCGACAGCCACAAGACTCACGCAGCCAAGGGGCTGGGCCTGGGGCTGGCGATTGCCGATGGTTTGTGTCGCATTCTCGAGCACCCTTTGCAGGTGCGTTCGTGGCCTGGCAAAGGCAGCGTTTTCAGCGTGCGCGTGCCACTGGCAGCAGCCCCGGCGACAATGCCCGACACGCTGCCGGATGTCAGCCGACCCGCGCTGAACGGCACGCAGGTGCTGTGTGTCGACAATGAAGACAGCATCCTGATCGGCATGAACAGCCTGCTGTCACGCTGGGGTTGTCAGGTGTGGACCGCTCGCAGTCGCCTGGAATGCGAAGCGCTGCTGAACAATGGCGTCAGACCGCAGATTGCGTTGGTGGATTACCATCTGGATGAGGGCGAAACCGGTACTGAACTGATGGCCTGGCTACGAACCCGCCTGGGTCAACCGGTGCCGGGCGTGCTCATCAGCGCTGATGGCCGTCCGGAGTTGATTGCCCAGGTGCATGCAGCAGGACTCGATTACCTGTCCAAACCGGTCAAACCCGCAGCGCTGCGAGCGTTGTTGAGCCGGCATATGAATCTGGACTGAGAAAGGGCTGACGGTTGTTCGCCGTGACAGCGAACAACCGGATCAAAGCGGTTGCTTAACCGAACAACCAGTAGCCCAGCAACGTCAGCACCACCACCGCCAGTACAGGCCGCAAAACTCGGTAGGCCTTGGGGTTGGCGCGCTTGAACTGCTTGACCTTGCCACTGAAGCCGTCGCTGAAGCGCTTGCTGAACGCATATGCCTGATTGATCCCGCCGACACGCTCGTCATCCAGATTCTGCGGCGCGGTTGCGCGGCCCAGAAACGCACTGACGCTGCGGTTCAAACGAGTCATGAAGCGGTTGGTCAGCGGACGCTCGACGTCACAGAACAGAATCACCCGGGTCTGCGGCGTTTCATTCTTGACCCAGTGCACGTAGGTCTCGTCGAACATCACGTCCTGGCCATCACGCCAGGCGTATTCCTTGCCATCCACAAAGATTCGGCAGTCATCGGAGTTCGGCGTGGACAGCCCCAGGTGATAACGCAGGGAACCGGCAAACGGATCGCGGTGCGGGTTGAGGTGGCTGCCGCCCGGCAAAAGCGCGAACATCGCGCCTTTGACGTTGGGAATGCTGTTGACCAGCTCAACGGTCTTCGGGCACAGCGCTTCGGCAGATGGGAGTGCCTTGTCGTACCATTTCAGGTAAAAGCGCTTCCAGCCCTTCTTGAAGAACGAGCCGAAACCGGCGTCGTTGTTCTTCTCGGCAGCCCGAATGTAGCCTTCATCGAACAGGTGCATGGCTTCGTCGCGAATGGTTTCCCAGTTGTCCTTGAGGATATCCAGCTCAGGGAATTTGCTGCGGTCCAGATAGGGCTCGGACGGCACACGGGAAAACAGGTACATCAGTGCGTTGTAGGGCGCGAACAATGCCGAATGGTTGACGAACTGCCGCAACAGGGGCAGCCGGGCCCGACCGCGCAAATGAACGTACAGCGTGCTGCCCAGAAACAGCATCAGGATCGATGCCTTGGCAACAAATGAAAGGGTCATGAAGCTCTCCTTGAAGCGGGCAGATAACGCCAAACGTCACGCGGGCAGTACTGATGCATGATTCTGAATGAAGGACCGCAAACACCGGACGGACAGAGATAATCGTCCGGTGACGCGTAAGCTGGCCATCATAAACCCTTGTGTTGCCCGCATGAAGTGCACACTTGCGAAGATGTGTTACTGAGAAAGCTCCTGATCGGTAAACAGGTCGCTGAACAGCATGCTGGACAGGTAACGTTCGCCAGAGTCAGGCAGGATCACCACGATAGTCTTGCCCTGCATCTCCGGTTTTTCAGCCAGACGGACGGCCGCCGCCATGGCTGCTCCGCACGAGATACCGCAAAGGATGCCCTCTTCCTGCATCAAGCGCCGCGCCATGGCCTTGGATTCTTCATCGGTGACACGCTCTACGCGGTCCACAATCGACAGATCGAGGTTTTTCGGAATGAAACCGGCACCGATGCCTTGAATCTTGTGCGGGCTGGGTTTGATCTCTTCACCGGCCATCGCCTGGGTGATAATCGGCGAACCGTCCGGCTCGACCGCAACCGACAGGATCGGCTTGCCTGCGGTGTGCTTGATATAGCGGGAAATACCGGTGATAGTCCCGCCAGTCCCGACGCCTGCCACCAGTACGTCGATAGCGCCGTCGGTGTCCGTCCAGATCTCAGGGCCGGTGGTCTTTTCATGGATGGCCGGGTTGGCCGGGTTCTCGAACTGTGCGGGCATGAAATATTTTTCCGGATCGCCCGCCAGCAGCTCTTCTGCCTTGGCAATCGCGCCTTTCATCCCCTTTGCCGGTTCGGTCAACACCAGTTCGGCACCCAGCGCCTTGAGTACCTTGCGACGTTCTATGCTCATGGAAGCGGGCATGGTGAGCATCAACTTGTAGCCACGGGCGGCGGCAACGAATGCCAGGCCAATCCCGGTGTTGCCCGAGGTCGGTTCGACGATGGTCATGCCGGGCTTGAGTTTGCCGCTGCTTTCAGCGTCCCAGATCATATTGGCGCCGATACGGCACTTGACGGAGTAGCCCGGATTACGTCCTTCGATCTTGGCCAGAATCGTGACACCGCGGGGCGCAATACGATTGATCTGCACCAGCGGCGTATTACCGATGGAATGGGCGTTATCAGCGTAGATACGGCTCATGAAAGTGTCCTTGTGCACATCGGTTAAAGACCCAAAGCCTATGCCGCCAACCCTGGGGCGTCCAGTCTGACCGAACGGATGACCGCGTGCGTAGTCAATCCCTCATTGAAACAGGAGACTCATGTCATGAAACGTCGCTACAGCTGGCCGCTATGGACCTTGGCCGCTCTGGTAGTTCTGCTGATCGCGATCAATATCGCCTTGCCCTATCTGGTGCGCGACTATCTGAACGACAAACTGGCCGACATGGGTGACTACCGAGGCGAAATCACCGACGTAGACCTGGCACTGTGGCGAGGGGCTTACCGGATCAAGGGACTGAAGATCGTCAAGACCGATGGCAAGGTCCCGGTGCCTTTCTTCGACGCGCCGATGATCGAGCTGGCGGTCAGCTGGCATTCGCTCTGGTATGACCATGCCGTGGTGGCGAAAGCCCTGTTCACCGGTCCGCAGATCAACTTTGTAGACGGTGGCAGCAAGCAAGCCTCGCAGACCGGTCAGGGCACCGACTGGCGTACCCAGATGAACAAGCTGCTGCCCATTACCCTCAACGAGCTGCGCATCGACAACGGGCGCATTACGTTCAATAACTTCAACTCCACGCCCAAGGTCAAAATCGAGGCAGATCAGGTCAACGCCAGCATCTACAACCTGACCAACGTGGTCGACGTGGAAGGCAACCGCGATGCCGAATTCAAAGGCAAGGCACGCCTGCTGGGCCATGCCGATCTGGAGAGCACCGCCAGATTCGATCCGTTCAGCAACTTTGAAGATTTCGACTTCAAGCTGCGCGCCACCGGCATCCAGCTCAAGAAGCTCAACGACTTCTCGTCGGCATACGGCAAATTCGACTTTAACGCCGGTGACGGCGATCTTGTGATTGAAGCGCAAGCGGATAAAGGGCAGCTCAGCGGCTACATAAAACCCCTGCTACGCAATGTGGACGTGTTCAACTGGCATCAGGACGTCGAGAACAAAGACAAGGGCGTTTTCCGCTCGATCTGGGAAGCGCTGGTCGGCACCAGCGAAACCGTGTTGAAAAACCAGCGGGAAAACCAGTTCGCCACCCGTGTCGACCTGAGCGGCAGCGTCCATCAGCAGGACATTAGCGGCTTCCAGGCGTTTCTGCAGATTCTGCGCAACGCCTTCGTACAGGCATTCAATGCGCGGTATGAGAGTAGCAAGGGGTCTTAGTGGTTTTTTTAATCCACGGAATGAACGCACCGTTCCTCGGCGGCATGTGCCTGATGAACATGCGGAGGCGGGTGAACCTCCTCTCTCAACTGAATCCTGTATTCAGGCGACATCTAGCGGCGGGGTGTCGCCAAATCAGCGTCACGAAAAGCAGCGTTACAATTTAGACCCGGTCACTGCGTGACGCCCCATTCAAGAACTGAATGAGGCGTCTGCGTTCACAGTCGTCCGGAAGCCACGTTATAGTTCCGGCATTGCTTGCCCCTGTTACGGTGTGCGCGCCGACAGGCTGCGCCTACCCACGTGAAAAGGATTGATCATGAAGTTCGAAGGCACCCCGGCATACGTCGCCACTGACGATCTCAAGCTGGCGGTCAACGCGGCAATCACGCTGGAGCGTCCGCTGTTGGTCAAGGGCGAGCCCGGCACCGGCAAGACCATGCTGGCCGAGCAACTGGCCGAGTCCTTTGGTGCGAAGCTGATCACCTGGCATATCAAGTCCACTACCAAGGCGCATCAGGGCCTTTACGAATACGATGCCGTCAGCCGTCTACGTGACTCTCAGTTGGGCGTCGACAAGGTCCACGACGTACGTAATTACCTGAAAAAGGGCAAGCTCTGGGAGGCCTTCGAGTCCGATGAGCGGGTCATTTTGCTGATCGACGAGATCGACAAGGCCGACATCGAGTTCCCCAACGACCTGTTGCAGGAACTCGACAAGATGGAGTTCTACGTCTACGAAATCGATGAAACGATCAAAGCCAAAAAGCGCCCGATCATCATCATTACCTCCAACAACGAAAAGGAATTGCCGGACGCTTTCCTGCGTCGCTGCTTCTTCCACTACATCGCCTTCCCGGACCGCGCCACGCTGCAACGCATCGTCGACGTGCATTACCCGGACATCAAGAAAGACCTGGTGAGCGAAGCGCTGGATGTGTTTTTCGACGTGCGCAAAGTGCCTGGCCTGAAGAAGAAACCCTCCACGTCCGAGCTGGTGGACTGGCTGAAGCTGCTGATGGCCGACAACATCGGTGAAGCCGTGCTGCGTGAGCGCGATCCGACCAAGGCGATCCCGCCGCTGGCCGGGGCGCTGGTCAAGAACGAACAGGATGTGCATTTGCTGGAGCGTCTGGCTTTCATGAGCCGCCGCGGCAACCGTTGAGCGCCTCCATCAACCCCGTTATGTAAAAGGGCGACAGCCATGCTGCTCAACCTGTTCAACGAAATGCGCGCGGCCAGGGTGCCGGTGTCTCTGCGTGAACTGCTGGACCTGATCAATGCGCTGAAACAGCGGGTTATCTTTGCCGATATCGATGAGTTCTACTTTCTTGCGCGCACGATTCTGGTCAAGGACGAGCGCCATTTCGACAAATTCGACCGGGCCTTCGGTGCGTATTTCAAAGGTCTGGAAAATCTCGACGATCATTTGCAGGCATTGATCCCCGAAGATTGGCTGCGCAAAGAGTTCGAGCGCTCGCTGAGTGACGAGGAACGCGCGCAGATTCAGTCCCTCGGCGGCCTCGACAAGCTGATCGAGGAGTTCAAGAAGCGTCTGGAAGAACAGAAGGAGCGCCACGCCGGTGGCAACAAATGGATCGGCACAGGCGGCACCAGCCCTTTCGGCTCGGGGGGCTATAACCCCGAAGGCATTCGTGTCGGCGACGCAGGGGAACGCAAGGGCAAGGCAGTCAAGGTCTGGGATCAGCGCGAATATAAAAACCTGGACGATCAGGTAGAGCTAGGCACGCGCAATATCAAGGTGGCCCTGCGTCGTCTGCGCAAGTTTGCCCGCCAGGGCGCTGCGGATGAACTGGACATCGACGGCACCATTGATCACACCGCACGCGATGCGGGCCTGCTGAACATTCAGATGCGCCCTGAGCGGCGCAACACCATCAAATTATTGCTGCTATTCGACATCGGCGGTTCGATGGACGCACACGTCAAGATCTGCGAAGAGCTGTTCTCGGCCTGCAAGACCGAGTTCAAGCATATGGAGTATTTCTACTTCCATAATTTCATCTACGAATCGGTGTGGAAGAACAACCTGCGCCGCGGCTCGGAGCGAACCGCCACTCAAGACCTGCTGCACAAGTACGGCGCGGACTACAAAGTGATTTTCATCGGCGACGCTTCAATGGCACCGTATGAAATCACCCAGCCCGGTGGCAGCGTCGAACACTGGAATGAAGAAGCAGGCTATGTATGGATGCAGCGCTTCATGGCCAAATTCAAGAAGATTATCTGGATCAATCCCTACCCCAAGGATGCCTGGGACTACACCACGTCCACGCATATCGTGCGCGACCTGATTGAAGGGCAAATGTACCCGCTAACCCTGCGCGGCCTGGAAGAAGGCATGCGTCATCTGGCGAAATAAGCATGACGGGCGCGTGCTGGCTCTACGCAACGCCCGTTCTCTTTATCGCCATATACCGTAATCAGCGCCAGTCCCGCTCAAGTTGCGGCTTGCGTCGCCCACCGTGGATCACCCAGCCGAGCAACAGCCCAACGCTTTCCACCACAAGAGCCAGCAGCAATGCACTGATGATGCCCCAGGTAATGACTTCGGGGGCCAGCAGAACTTGCCACGTATAACCGTTGAACGTTTCGCGGCGAATATCCGCATCGGCAGACGTGACGACGAACAGGGCTTTGGAATACCACGGTCCCTGGAGCCCGAGCCACTGACGCTCAAGGATATGGGTACGGCTCATCAACGTATCGATGTTGTCCGCATCGGCTCGGAAAACCGGGTCTTCGCTGCTGCGATAGTGTTGGATCAGCGCTTGTATATCACCCTTGAAGAACTGTTGCGCAGTAGCGGTGTAGCCCTTGACGGCCTGCTGCGCCTCGATCAGATGCGCTTCGACACGCTTGCTGTAATCACTGATGAACCCGGGAATCTGTACCCCGAACAGCAGGCCTGTCGTGAACAGGACCAATCGCAGATAAC
The DNA here is from genome assembly GCF_022836805.1 of Pseudomonas sp. RGM 3321. Taxonomy (NCBI): domain Bacteria; kingdom Pseudomonadati; phylum Pseudomonadota; class Gammaproteobacteria; order Pseudomonadales; family Pseudomonadaceae; genus Pseudomonas; species Pseudomonas sp. RGM 3321. The sequence goes on along the minus strand of NZ_JALHBH010000108.1, from coordinate 34,133 downwards.
TTCGCAGCATCAATATCCCTCTTCTTCTTTTATCCAATGTGCCGGTGGAGACGCTGTTACTGCACTGCTGTCTCGACCGAGCCTTGCGCCACGCACTCACCCTTGCGCCACAGGCTCCACTGGCCCGGCTCATAGCGCTTCCAGTTTTCGTTCTCGGTCAATGGCTCGGTGGCGATCACAGTCACGACGTCGTGCGGCGTTGTTTCAGCCTGAAAGTCGACAATCACGTCGACATCTTTCAACCTTGCCGGGCCGAATGGCGCGCGCCGGGTGATCTGAACCAGTTTGGTACTGCAAAAGCAAAACAGCCAGTCGCCATCGCTCAACAGGCAGTTGAACACGCCTTTACTACGGTATTCAGTGCAGGCCTGGATCAGTGAAGGCAGCAATTGCTCAACCTCAACCGGCTCGGGAAAGGCTTCGCGAACGCGATTGAGCAGGTCGCAGAATGCAGCTTCGCTGTCGGTATCGCCCACCGGCCTGTAGAAAGTGGCACCGGGAGTGAAATCGGCTAGCTGACCATTGTGCGCAAAGCACCAGTTGCGGCCCCAGAGTTCACGCACGAAAGGATGTGTGTTGGACAGACAGACCTTGCCGACGTTGGCCTGACGAATATGGCCAATCACCACTTCGCTCTTTATCGGATAGCGCTGCACCAGTTGTGCAACTTCCGATTCACTGCTGGCTGCCGGGTCCTGAAACAGGCGCAGGCCGCGGCCCTCGTAGAAGGCAATACCCCAGCCATCGCGATGCGGACCGGTACGCCCGCCACGCTGCATCAGCCCGGTAAAGCTGAAGACTATGTCAGTCGGGACATTGGCGCTCATGCCCAGTAGTTCACACATGCTCAGGTTCTCGCTTCAAGACGTTTTTGCAGCAGGTCATGCGCCGACAATAACGGCGCATGCCAACGAAGCGGGATCTATAACCGCGGTTCGACCCGTGCAGCCCTGGTCGGAGGAAGCGGCGCAGCGGATTTGCGCGGGTAGCGATCGTCCTCGACAAACGGTTCGTCAGTGGAGTCTGTGTCGGCAGGCTGAGCGACAGACCGGGGCTGGCGAGCCTTGCGGCTGCGCTCGATCGGCCAGCGAATGAGCACGAACAGCGCGTACGCAGCGAAGGCGAACATACCGTACATGGCCAGATCCGACACAGCGGTCCAGACATTGCTGCCGACCTTGAACATCAGGTCGAGCGCGGTGATCGCCACGGCTGGCGCCATCGCATCCTTGGCAGGGTCGACCATGGTCGGCGTAAACAGCAGCACCGCGACTGCTACCAGCAAAGGTTCCTTGAGATAACGCCACATCCAGCGGGTCATCAGGAACCATACCAGCAGGCAACCCAACGCGGCGAAGGCGTAGACGCTCCAGGCGATCAGATAGTCGTTTTCGGTCATGACGTCCGTGGTAAGGCAGGTAAAGAGGCGCTTATGATAACGGCTTTTGCCTGACGCGGCTTGCCTCGCTTCAGTAATCGGTTCAGCGTGTACCGAATTTCCATGATTGATGCCTAAACAGAGAGCCCAGCATGTCCTTCTCGAATGCAACCTCCAGCGCCCCGATTGCTCGCAAGGCCGACGGTTCCGATCCCTATGCCTGGCTACAGAACCGCGACACCGACGAAGTGCTCGACTACCTCAAGGCGGAAAACGCCTGGCAGGAGCAGCAACTGGCAGAGCAGACCGGGTTGCGCGAAAACCTGTTTCAGGAGATCAAGGGCCGTATCCTCGAAACCGATCTGTCACTGCCCTCCCCTTGGGGGCCGTACCTTTATTACACGCGCACCACACAAGGCGATGAATACGCCCGTCACTATCGCTGCCCGCGCCCGGCCGACGACTCCAATACGGTGGATGAAGGCCGTGAAGAACTGTTGCTGGACCCGAACGCGATGGCCGATGGCGGCTTCTTTTCGCTCGGTGCGTTCAGCATCAGCCCCGACCATCAGCGTCTGGCCTACAGCCTGGATACCAGTGGCGACGAGGTGTACCAGCTTTACGTCAAGGAACTGAGCACCGGCCAGATCAGCAGCCTGCCGTTTGAAGACTGCGACGGCAGCATGACCTGGGCCAACGACAGCCAGACCCTGTTTTTCGGTGAGCTGGACGAAACCCATCGCCCCGGCAGGCTGCATCGCCACACGCTGGGCAATGCATCGGCAGAGCTAGTGTTCGACGAGCCGGACGGCCGATTTTTCCTGCACTGCTTCCGTAGCAGTTCCGAACGCCAACTGATCATTCTGCTCAACAGCAAAACCACCAGCGAAGCCTGGGTGCTGGACGCCGATCATCCGCAACAGGCCTTCACCTGCCTCGCGCCGCGCAGCGAAGGGCACGAGTATTATCCGGATCACGGCCTGCTCGATGGTGTGTGGAGCTGGTTCATCCGCAGCAATCAGAGCGGCATCAACTTCGCGCTGTATCACGCAGCGGAACACGCCAGTGGCGCCCCGGCTCGCGAAGACTGGCAGACCCTGGTTGCACACGATGACAAGGTCATGCTCGAAGGCGTGAGCCTCAACGCCAAGGCCGTCAGTCTGAGCCTTCGCGAGGGCGGCCTGCCGATCATCGAAGTGCGCCCGCAGGATCTGCCTGCCTATCGCGTGCAGCTGCCCGACGCTGCCTACAGCCTGTATGTGCAGGACACCCTGGAGTTCGATAGCGACAGAATTCGCCTGCGCTACCAGTCGCTGAACCGTCCGGCGCAGGTGCGTCAGCTGACCCTGGCCAGCGGAGAGCAGGTAGTACTCAAGGAAACGCCGGTGCTGGGCACCTTCGACGCCGATGCCTACGTCAGCCAGCGTTTGTGGGCCACCGCCAGTGACGGCACTCAGGTGCCGATCAGCCTGGTGGTCAAGCGCGAACTGGTCGGCAAAGCGACCCCGCTGTATCTGTACGGCTACGGCGCCTACGGCGAAAGCCTCGACCCGTGGTTTTCCCACGCGCGCCTGAGCCTGCTCGAGCGTGGCGTGGCGTTTGCCATCGCCCATGTACGCGGCGGTGGCGAGCTGGGCGAGGCCTGGTATCGCAATGGCAAGCAGGAGCATAAACCGAACACCTTCGGCGACTTCATTGCCTGCGCCGAACATCTTGTTGCCCAAGGCCTGACCAGTACCGAACAGCTTGTGATCAGCGGTGGCAGCGCCGGTGGTCTGCTGATCGGTGCCGTGCTCAACCAGCGACCCGAGCTGTTCAAGGCAGCGATTGCCGAAGTGCCGTTCGTCGATGTGCTGAACACCATGCTCGATCCGGACCTGCCGTTGACCGTCACCGAATACGACGAATGGGGAAACCCGCAGGAGCCTGAGGTCTATGAGCGCATCAAGGCCTACGCGCCTTATGAGAATGTCAGCGCTCAGGCGTACCCGGCCATGCTGGTCATCGCCGGTTACAACGACAGCCGTGTGCAGTATTGGGAAGCCGCCAAATGGGTGGCGAAGTTACGCGCCAGCAAAACCGACGACAATCTGCTGCTGCTCAAGACCGAACTGGGTGCCGGACACGGCGGCATGAGTGGACGTTATCAAGGGTTGCGTGACGTGGCGCTGGAGTACGCGTTTATCTTCAAAGTATTGCAGATCGCCGAATGAACTTGGCGTGAAACACCTGTCTTACTAGCATCGGGGGGCACGGAGCTGCCCCCTTCGTATCAGGATTGAAAGACCGAACCATGTCAGAACCATTGTCCAACCTGAACAACGCCATACGCGACATGCTGCTGGACTGCGGCCTGTTCGACACGCTGCTGCCCGGCGACTTCGTGACCGTAGCCGGGTATTTCAGCATTACCGACATCGAAAAAGGCGAGACCATCTTTGCCGAGGGCGATGCCGGGACATTCATGTGCATCATTCATCAAGGCACTGTGTCCGTGCAGAAACTTGCTGCAGACGGCCAACAGGTCGAAATTGCCGTTCTGCGTCGCGGGCGGGCATTCGGAGAAATGGCTGTACTGGATGGCGAACGTCGCTCGGCCAGTTGTATCGCGGCAACCCATTGCCAGTTATTGAACCTGGGACGCGACTCTCTGGACAAGATGCTTGACGAAGCGCCGAAAATCGCCGCCAAGATCATTCGCGCCCTGGCCATCTCGTTGTCAAGGCGCCTGCGCATGGTCGACGGCCAATTACTGTCGCAGCAGGTGTGAGTTTGCCCATCTGGCGCTAAACTTGCCGATATTCCGCTTTCAATGCGCACACGCACAGGTGACACCATGAGCACGGCCAATCCTCCTTCCCATACTGCCAAGCTGGACCGCATTCTGGCCGACGCCCAGCGCGACCGTGAAATGGGTTACCGCGACAAGGCATTGCGCATGTACCCGCACGTTTGCGGCCGTTGCGCCCGCGAGTTCGCTGGCAAACGCCTCAGCGAACTGACCGTGCATCACCGCGACCACAACCATGACAACAACCCGCAGGACGGCTCCAACTGGGAGCTGCTGTGCCTGTACTGCCACGATAACGAGCACTCGCGCTATACCGACCAGCAATACTTCGCAGACGGCTCTCTGGGCAGTCCGAAAACCGCAAAGGCGACCCATAATCCATTCGCCGCGCTGGCAGGGTTGATGAAGAAAGACGAGTGACCTCGGCACCTTCGACAACGAACATCCTCCACTCCTACCCGCATTTTCCCCTAGCCTGCGGCCAATCGACCGACCGGATATTTCGCCATGCCCACCCGAACCTCAAGACGAACCTTTGTGAAAGGGCTTGCCGCCAGTGGCATCCTCGGCGGCTTGGGGCTCTGGCGCAGTCCGGCATGGGCGGTTCCGAACCCGGGTCAACCGGCAGGGCTGTCCGGCACCGAGTTCGATCTGTACATCGGCGAAACCCAGGTCAATATCACCGGTAATACCAGAACCGCGATGGCGATCAACGGCGGTATTCCAGGCCCGCTGTTGCGCTGGCGCGAAGGCGATACGGTGACCATCAGGGTAAAAAACCGCCTCGACGAAACCACCTCGATCCACTGGCACGGCATCATTCTGCCCGCCAACATGGACGGCGTACCGGGGTTGAGCTTCGACGGTATCGCGCCCGATGGCATGTACGTCTATCGCTTCAAGGTCAAACAGAACGGCACCTATTGGTACCACAGCCACTCGGGCTTGCAGGAACAGTCGGGGGTTTACGGGCCGCTGGTGATCGATGCCAAAGAGCCGGAGCCATTCGAGTACGACCGCGAACACGTGATCATGCTCAGCGACTGGACCGACGAAGAGCCGCTTCAACTGATGAAGACGCTCAAGAAACAGTCCGATTACTACAACAATAACAAGCGCACCGTCGGCGATTTCATCAACGACGTCGGTGAGAAAGGCTGGAGCGAGACCACTGGTGATCGCTGGATGTGGGCGAAAATGGGGATGGACCCGACCGACCTGGCGGATGTCAGCGGCGCGACCTACACCTATTTGATGAACGGCCAGGCCCCGGACATGAACTGGACCGGTCTGTTCAAGGCTGGCGAGCGGATTCGACTGCGCTTGATCAACGGCTCGGCCATGACGTATTTCGACGTGCGTATTCCGGGCCTGAAAATGACCGTAGTCGCCAGCGACGGCTTGCACGTCAAGCCAGTGACGGTCGATGAATTGCGCATCGCGGTGGCAGAAACCTTCGACGTGATCGTCGAGCCTGCCGAAGGTGCCTACACGCTGTTCGCCCAGTCGATGGACCGCACCGGCTACGCCCGCGGCACCCTGGCCAGCAGACCCGGCTTGCAGGCCGTTGTCCCTTCTCTGGATCCACGCCCATTGCTGAGCATGGATGATGTGGGCATGGCGGGTATGGATCATGGCAGCATGAACCACGGCGCAGCCCCGGCAATGGACGACATGTCAGGCATGGACCACAGCAAGATGCCGATGAAAGAAACACCTGCCATGCAGTCACACCCGGACAGCGAACAGGACAATCCGCTGGTCGACATGCAGGCCATGAGCACCTCGCCCAAACTCAACGATCCGGGCATCGGCCTCAGGAACAACGGGCGCAGAGTTTTGACTTACGCTGACCTGCACAGCGCCTTCGAAGACCCCGATGGCCGTGAGCCCAGCCGCACGATCGAGCTGCACCTGACCGGGCACATGGAAAAATTCGCCTGGTCGTTCGACGGTGTGAAATTCTCGGACGCCAAACCGCTCATGCTCAAGTACGGCGAGCGAGTGCGTATCGTGCTGGTCAACGACACGATGATGACTCACCCCATCCATCTGCACGGCATGTGGAGCGATCTGGAAGACGAAAACGGTCAGTTCATGGTGCGCAAACACACCATCGACATGCCTCCGGGCTCACGCCGCAGCTATCGCGTCACCGCTGACGCACTGGGCCGTTGGGCTTATCACTGTCACATGCTGTACCACATGGAAATGGGCATGTTCCGCGAAGTGCGGGTGAAAGAATGAGGATTTTACCGGTGAATGGATTACGCAATTCGTCCTGCCTGCCAACCCTGCTGCTGACGGCAGGCCTGGCCATAGCGCCCTGGGCAAACACGCAGGCTGCCGGAATGGAAGGCATGGAAGGCATGGATCATGGCAGCCACTCGATGCCTATGGACGCCAGCGAGCACAATGCCGCCCCCACGCAGAGCCGAACACCAATCCCGCCCGTCACCGACGCCGACCGGGCTGCGGTGTACACCAGCCATAGCGGGCATCAGGTCCACGACAGTGCCATCAACAGTTACTTTCTGGCCGACAAGCTGGAATGGCAGGACGCAAACGACGGCAGCGCGCTGGCCTGGGACCTGTCCGGCTGGATTGGCGGTGATGTAGACCGCTTGCTGCTGCGCTCGGAGGGCGAGCGCAGCAACGGCAAGACCGAGGAGGCGGAAGTCCAGGCGTTATGGGGTCATGCCGTCAGCTCATCGTGGGACGTAGTCGCCGGGGCACGCCAGGACTTCAAACCTGGCGCGCCACAAACCTGGGCGGCTTTCGGCCTGCAAGGGCAAGCGATTTCGGATCTTGATATCGAAGCCACGGCATTCATCGGTGAAGCCGGGCAGACCGCTGCGCGCCTGGAAGCCGACTACGACCTGTTGCTGACCAACAATCTGATTCTTCAACCCACTGCCGAGCTGAATTTCTACGGCAAGAACGACCCGCAACGCGGCAATGGCTCGGGCCTGTCGACCAGTGAGTTCGGCCTTCGGCTGCGCTATGAAATCACCCCGCAATTCGCTCCTTACGTGGGCGTAACCTGGGATCGGTCCTACGGCAATACTGCCGATTACGCACGCGAAGACGGTGAGGACGTTGCCGACGCGCGGCTGGTCGTCGGTTTACGCATGTGGTTCTGAACATCGGAATTGAAAATGGCATTGCTCTGAAGCTGCCGTATAATCCGCGGTTTTCTTCAGAGCACCCTCCCCGTGGCCAATAAACGGTACGCCTGCATCGGTCTTTACAACCCCAAGTCCCCGGAAAATGTCGGCTCCGTCATGCGAGCGGCTGGCTGCTACGGTGTGGCGTCGGTGTTCTATACCGGTAAACGCTATGAGCGTGCGCGGGACTTCATCACCGACACCAAGAAAATCCATCAGGACATCCCGCTGATCGGCATCGAAGACCTCAAGAGTATCCTGCCGCTGGGCTGCATTCCGGTGGCCGTCGAACTGGTCGACGGTGCCCGTGCCCTACCTGAATACACGCACCCTGACCGCGCGTTGTATATCTTCGGTCCGGAAGACGGCTCGCTCGATCAGGACATTCGCGACTGGTGTGAAGACGTGGTCTATATCCCGACCGAGGGCTGCATGAATCTGGCCGCAACCGTCAACGTTGTGCTCTACGACCGCATGGCCAAAGGCATCAATACCCGCTCGGGGCCACAGTTCGGTCGCGAGAAAATCGATCCGGCCAGCGACCGCTGACGGAAAAGCATTGAACCTGTGTCGCGGGCGAACAGTCAGTTTCTCTGAACCGGGTTACTACCTACTTCCTGCGAATTACCGCCTCATGGAGAGCCATCATGCGCGACACCCCGATTATCGAACGCATCGACACACCTGAACTGCTGCAGCGCAACCCTGATCAGAACGTCCACGGCTGGGAGCGCATTGGCTCATTGGCTGGCGGTGTATTGATGATGGGCAAAGGTGTCCGTCGTGGCGGCTTTCTGGGCCTGATCCAACTGGCCATCGGCGGCGCAGTGCTGGCTCGCGGCATCAGCGGTCACTGCTCGGCCAAAAGTCTGGTGGAAAAAGGTCGAAGCGACCTGCACAGCGCCCGCTCGACTATCGAACGTGCCGGTGCCCAGTTGAACAACCTGAAAGACGACGCTGAAAACGCGGTGAAAAACGCTGCCGTCAAAGGCGTGGAAGCGCTGACCGAGCCAAAGCCGGTCGTTTAAACGCTCAACCTGCGCGAAAGATCAGGTAGTCCTCCCAGTCGTCTTCGGCCACCGTGTTCTCACTGAGCATGCGGCCGGACTGGGAGATACGCTCGTGATGCACAGCTGTGCGATCACCACACACCAAATGATGCCAGAGCGGCAAGTCCTTGCCCTCGCTGACCAGCCGATAGCCACAGGTAGGCGGTAGCCATTTGAATTCATCTGCCTGGCCCGGCGTCAGCTGAATACAGTCAGGCACCGATGCACGACGATTGGCGTAATCGGAGCACTGGCAGGTCTTCAGGTCCAGCAGCTTGCAGGCGATCCGCGTGTAATAAACGCTGTTGTCTTCTTCGTCTTCCAGCTTCTGCAGGCAGCACAAGCCACAGCCATCGCACAACGATTCCCACTCCTCGGTGCTGAGTTGGTCAAGGGTCTTGCGAATCCAGAAGGGTTCAACTTTAGCGGCCATGGTTCGGACAACGGTATCGAAAATGAAAAGGCCGCCAGTCTAGAGGTACAAGGGGTGCCGGCCAAGCACTTGCGACTGCCGGTAGCCGGGACTTGTCAGCGACAGGGCAAAACAGTAGCGTTAACGGGCTTTCCAGTGCGTTCAAGCGATGCCTGCCGACCACGGCCCATCAAGCCACGCTCGTTTTCCACCTTCGCTATCAAGGACTTTCATGAGCACGAACCCTCGCATCGCCGATCACCCTATCGACCCGCAATTCACCGAACGCTGGTCGCCACGCGCGTTCAGCGGCGAAAGTATCGATCAGGAAACCCTGTTGAGCTTTTTCGAAGCCGCACGCTGGGCACCCTCAGCCTACAACACGCAGCCCTGGCGTTTTCTGTATGCACGTCGCGACACGCCTAACTGGGAGCGTTATCTGGGCCTGCTCAACGAGTTCAACCGCAACTGGGCGCAACATGCAGCAGCATTGGTGATCGTTGTCTCCAAGACCACCTTCGTCGCACCAGGGGCAACCGAAGAAAGCCCGGCCTTGTGGCACACCTTCGATACCGGCTCGGCCTGGGGTTATCTTGCGCTGCAAGCGAGCCTGAGCGGCTGGCACACCCACGGCATGGCGGGCTTCGATCAGGACCTGACCCGCAAGGAGCTGAATATTCCAGAGGATTACGCACTGCATGCCGCGGTGGCCATCGGCAAGATCGGTGACAAGTCGACACTGCCGGAATACCTGCAAGGCCGCGAAGCGCCAAGCCCGCGCAAGCCACTGGCAGAGCTGGCCGCTGAAGGTGATTTTTCGCTGTAACTGACTGTTTTCTGCAATCAATGCCAACGAGCCGACGCCTGAAACGTCGGCTCGCTCGGGACGGCTTCAATAACCTCGCGAAAAATCGACCTCTCCGCGCAGTGCTTCTCCAGCCTGAAACGCCTTCAGGTTTTCAACGAAAAGCTCGGTCATGGCCACCGGCGATGTCGGTGCCGAACTGTGACCGGTCAACAGCAGACCATAGGCCGTCCAGAATGGATGGCGCTGCGGCAAAGGCTCCTGACGGCACACGTCAATGACCGCGCCGGCCAGATAGCCTTCCTTCAACGCCTCGACCAGATCTGCGTCCACAACCGCCACACCGCGCCCGACGTTGATGAACAGTGCCGTTGGCTTGAAGCTGGTGAACAGCTTCGCGTCATACAGGTCGTGGGTCTCAGGTGTATTGGGCAGCAGGTTGATGACGTAATCCATCTCGCCAAGCAGCCGCGTCATGTCTGACAGCGCTGTTACCTCGATAAACGGCGCCTGAGTGCGCGCACTGGAGGCGACGCCGTAGACCTGCACACCGAACGGCAAAAGAAACTCGGCAACGCGCTGGCCGATGTCACCGGCACCCACGATCAGTACCTTGCGACCAGACAGGCTCTGGCCAGTACGATTGTCCCACTTGCGCTCGACCTGACTCATCAGACGCGCCAGCACCTCACGCTCGTGGCCGAGCATGTAGGTCAAAACAAATTCAGCCATGACCTGACCGAAAATCCCTACTGCACGCGTCAGGCGATATTCGCGCGACAGGCTGTCGGCCAGCAGTGGCGTGATGCCCGCCCATGTGGATTGCAGCCACTGAGGCTTGTGCCCTTGACGCAGCAGGTTGGCCATCAGGTCCGGCTGTCCCAGCCAGACCGGGCAATCGCTGGCCATTCGCGACAGCTCGGCGGAGTCGCCCGTGCTGAAGACTTCCAGGTCAGGCGCAGCCTTGCGCAACAATTGGGTATAAACGTGATAATCGTGCTCGGCAATCAGAACGCGCATGTTTCAAAAACCTTAAAAACAGGACAGGCAGCCCACGGCGATGTGGACCGCTTTACAACGTGAGCAACTATTACATCGGATCGTTGCGGCGCAGCAGCTCTTCCGGCAAATGCTCGATGTAGTCATCTTCTGCGGGAGGCATCTGCAAGTGATAGCCCTGGCTATCGAGATTCTCCAGCACCACATTGATGTCCTCGCGCGACAGCGCACGCTCGGGACTCAGGACCAGGTCGAATGCATGAACCGGCTTGCCAAACGCGACCAGCAGTTCAGGCGGCACGCGTTTGAGGACATCGCTTTTCAAGACGTAAAGGTACATCTCGTTTCTTTTCGGGCTGCGATAAATCGAGCAGATACGCTTCAAGACTGTTCTCCGGGGGTGGCCAGGCTGTCCAGCAGCGCCTGACCCATCAACTCGCGACGCCAGCCACGCAGCGAGTCGGGCAGTTGGTAAGGACCGTCCGGGTAGCCGCTCTTGAGCAGCGCTTCGAGAGTCTTCTTGCGCAGCATCAACTCGGGGGCCATGTCCAGTTGCTCGGCGTATTGCTGACCGATTGCACGCAGACGCTTGATGGACCCGGCCGCATCAATGGGCAGTGGCTCAGGCAATGCAGGCGGCCACTCTTCTGGTGGAAGCGTGCCTGCGGTCTTTATCAGCTCAAGCAGAAACTCGCCGTCATGGCGAACGGTGCGCGGGTGCATGTCTTCGATACGCCCCAGTGCAGCGAGGTTGTCCGGCTGCGTCCTGGCCAAGGGCCAGAGCGAGTGCTCGCGCACAATACGGTTGCGCGGCAGGTTGCGGGCGCGCGCTTCGCGCTCACGCCAGGCACACAGCTCACGCAGCACCGCCAACTGGGCGCGGGACAGTTTCCAGGCCAGTTTGGCCTCACGGTACACCTCGTACGGATCAACTTCGCGGCGCAGGTTGGCGACCAGTTCGGCGCCGTCATCCAGCAGCCAGGCGTATTTGTCATCGGACAAGCGCGGGCGCAGGATGGCGAACAGTTCGGCAAGGTGCACAGCATCTTCGGCGGCGTAACTGATCTGCGTTTCTGACAGCGGACGTTGCAGCCAGTCAGAACGGGTTTCGCCCTTGGGCAGGTCGATGTTGAGGACCTCCTGCACCAGACGCGAATAGCCCATGGAAAAGCCGAGGTTCAGGTAAGCGGCTGCCAACTGGGTATCAAACAACGGCACCGGCAGGCTGCCAGTCAGACGCAGCAGAACTTCGAGGTCCTCGCTGCACGCGTGCACCACTTTGATGACGTCGGGGTTTTCAAGCAACGCAGACAGCGGCCGCCAGTCGTTGATCAGCAAAGGATCAATAAGCCAGGCGCCTTGCCCGTCGCCAATCTGCAGTAGCGCTGCTATCGGGTAAAAAGTATCGACCCGCATAAACTCGGTGTCGAGCGCGACAAAAGGCAGCAATTGCCATTCTGCGCAATGCCGGGCGAGGCTGTCGTCGTCGCGAATCCAGTGAATATCGATGGCCACACGGCTCTCCCTTCAACAATGGCGCGCAGTATATATCGTGATGGGAGATTATCGCGCGTCTGTCGTCCCGGTCTGGCGTATCTTCACGCAAATGACGGACAGGAGGGGCTGTTGCCTGGAAAAAGGGCCAAGGATGAGCGTCCCCACGCAAGCGTGGAAACGATCTCTATCCTCAGCAAGCACACATTTTACTGCTTGTCGGCGGCCGCCAGCTCAGTGCGGCACCCGGCAAACATATCCAGGCTTGGGTTGTAGACCTGGGTGTCGACTTTCAACAAGCCGAGCATTGAATGAAAGAGGTTGTCCTGGCTCAACGGCGCATTGCGCTGTTTGGCCAGGCACTCCGGGCTGACCGCAAAAGACTTCTGGTAGGTATCGGACAACCAGATAAGCATCGGTACATGCTTTTGCTGATCAGGAGCCAGCACATACGGTGTGCCGTGCAAGAACAAGTTGTACTCGCCAAGCGACTCGCCATGGTCCGACAGGTACACCATAGCAGTGTCGACCTTGTTTTGATTGCTGCGCAACAGATCAATCAACGTGGCCAGTACGTGATCGGTATACAGCAGTGTGTTGTCGTAGGCATTGACGATGCTGTCCCGGCTGCAATTGTTCAAGGCATTGCTTTCACACACCGGCGTAAACTTTTCAAACTCTTTAGGGTAACGCTTGAAGTATTCAGGGCCATGGCTGCCCATCTGGTGCAGAACCAGAACAGTGTCCTTGTCGAGGCTATCGATAAACCCCTGCAGGTTTTGCAACAGTATTTCATCGCGGCATTCGTGGCTGTTGCACAGCAGCGGGTCCTTGAGATTACTGACATCCTGGAAGGTCACTCGATCACAGGCCCCTTTACAGCCCGCCTGATTATCACGCCACACCACTTCTATACCGGCACGTTTCAGGACATCCAGCAAACCTTCCTGATTACGGGCCTTGGTTGCGTTGTAGTTCTTGCGACCCATGTTGGAGAACATGCACGGCACCGACACTGCGGTTTCGGTGCCGCACGAGTAAACATCGGTAAACGCCACCAACCCGCTCTCCTTGTTGAGGTTCGGCGTGGTGTCGCGGCCATAGCCAAGAATCCCGAAGTTTTCGGCACGGGCACTTTCGCCCACCACCAGCACGGTCAACGACTTGCGGGCATGCGTGGCCCAGTCCGCCGACCGCTTGGCGTCCTCGCCAATCTTGACGAACGGGCGCTGTGCGGAGATCACCTGCTCGCTCAGGTAGCCGATCGAGGCACCGATGTAATTGCTTGGCACGACCATCAGGCGCAATTCGTGATGGTTGCGGAACAACGAGGACAAGCCTTGATAATTCGCCAGTGCAACGCCGCCTATCGCCACGCAACAGACCACGCCCACCACCAGCTTGCTGAACAGTTCCAGGTGCCAGCGACGGTAGCTGATCGGCAGTTTCCATAGAATCAGCGATGGCAGTACACCCAACAGAACGATATACAACGCCAGTTTAAAAGACAGTAGCCCCTGCACTTCCGTCACGTTGGTTTCGGCGAAGTTTCGGAACATCCCGGCGTCAATCATGACACCGTACTCGGTCATGAAATACACCACCCCGGCGCTGATCATAAACAGAGCGATCACCACAGGTTTAAACACACGACGAAATGCCAACAGCGTCAGAACGATATTGAATACGCAGAAAATCATCAGCCCGAATGCAAAGCGCATGGCCAGGCCTTTGGCATCGGAGCTGGTAATCGCGAAAAGATGCTGCCACAGATTTATATTGAAACCCAGTAACAGAAAGGCACTGGCAAGTAAGGTAACAACCTCTGGACGAACAGTTCTGGGTGTCGGCATCGTGGTCTGCTTATCGAATTAATATGCATCGGGCATTCAGGAGTCAGATAACTCCCCGATGGCGCGCACTCTAGGCAGCGCTGCATCAATTTTATGTGAAAAAGGTGAGAGGATCGGGTTGAATGAAGCTTATTTCACCGTGAAGCAATACGCGCCTATGAACGTTCAATAACCCCGCCAATACAGCGTCTGCGCAAGCAGGCTCGCGCAGACGCTGTCACTCTGGAAGCGCTCGATCAGACCGAACGACGGCGATAGGCACGATAGCCCGGCAGCCAGAAATTACGTTCGATGGCTTCAAGCAGTGCCTCTTCGGAGGTTTCCAGTGCCAAGCCTTCAGCCTGGGCCTCCTTGGCGACAGCCAGCGCAATTTTGCGGCTCACCTGCTGGATCTCCTTGAGCGGCGGCAACACCGCATCGCCCTGCCCGGTGACCATCGGCGAACACTCGGCCAGCGCATTGGACGCCGCCATCAGCATGCGGTCGGTGATGCGCGACGCTTTGCAGGCCACCACGCCAAGGCCGATGCCTGGAAAGATATAGGAGTTGTTGCACTGAGCGATGTGCACGGTGCGACCGTTGATCTCCACCGGCGCGAACGGACTGCCGGTAGCAACCAGCGCATTGCCATCCGTCCAGCGCAGGATTTCTTCCGGGGTGGCTTCTACCTTGGAAGTCGGATTGGATAGCGGCATTACCAGTGGTTTGGCGCAATGCTTGTGCAGTTCGCGAATGACTTGTTCGGTGAACAGACCACGCTGCCCGGACACGCCAATCAACACCGTAGCCCCGGCGTTCGTCACCACGTCGAGCAACTGCGGGAAGGCTTCTGTGCCAGCAGTCCAGCCAGACACATCGGCGGTCTTTTGCGCCAGACGCTTCTGGAAATCGAGCAGGTTGTCCATGCTCTCGGTCAGCAGGCCGAAGCGATCAACCATGAAGATACGTTTGCGCGCTTCGCTTTCACTCAGGCCTTCAATGCGCATCGCTGCGATGATGTGCTCGGCAATACCGCAGCCCGCCGAACCGGCACCGACAAACACCACTTTCTGCTGGCCAAGGGTTTCATTCTTGGCCTTGCAGGCCGCCAGCAATGTACCCACGGCAACCGACGCAGTGCCCTGTATGTCATCGTTGAAGCAGCACAGCTCATCCCGATACTTCTCAAGCAACGGCATGGCATTGGACTGGGCAAAATCTTCGAACTGCAACAACACGTCGGGCCAGCGACGCTGTACGGCATCAATGAACAAGGCGATAAAGTCTTCGTATTCCTTGCCCGATACCCGCTCGTGACGCCAGCCCATGTACATCGGGTCATCCAGCAACTCACGGTTATTGGTGCCAACATCCAGTACGATCGGCAGCGTGTACGCCGGACTGATCCCGCCACAAGCGGTGTACAGCGACAGTTTGCCAATCGGAATGCCCATGCCGCCAATGCCCTGGTCGCCCAGACCGAGAATTCGCTCGCTGTCGGTCACGACAATGATTTTAATCCGGTCCTTGGTGGCGCTACGCAGAATGTCATCGATGCGGTCGCGCTCGGGGTAGGAAATGAACAGGCCACGGTGCGTGCGGTAGATCTTGGAGAATTCCTGACACGCCTGACCCACCGTCGGGGTGTAGATGATCGGCAGCATCTCGTCCAGATGCGAGTCCAGCAGGCGGAAAAACAGGGTTTCGTTGTTGTCCTGGATCGAACGCAGGTAGATATGCTTGTCCAGATCGCTCGCGCACTGTTTGTACTGGCTGTAGACCCGGGTGACTTGCTCTTCGATGGTCTCTACGTTCTGCGGCAGCAGCCCGATCAGATTGAATTCGACCCGCTCTTGCGGGGTGAAGGCACTGCCTTTGTTCAGCAGGGGCATTTCCAGCAGTGCGGGTCCTGCATAGGAAATGTACAAAGGTCGCGAAGTCTTGGTCATTTTCTCTAATCGCCTTTTTCGTCTACTCATTAATTCTTTACGTCGACCGGGGCGGGCAGCCTGGCTCGTTTCTTGTTATTTTTTCTTGTCGCCAGTTCTCTATCAGGCCATGCCGAAAACCATTCGGCGTGTAAGGTCAGGGCGAACATATTACCCGGCTAAAGGCCCATTGCGACATTTTGTCGCGCAAAGAATGGCTAAGTGACGCTACTACCGGCGCAGCTTTCCACACCAGCGGGTGCACATAGCACGCTGGAGACCATCATCAGAATGGATGAGAACGCCCCGACGAAAGCCGGGGCCTTAAAAGGTCAGGACACGTCTGGTTTTTCAGCGATGAGCCCGATAGTGAAACCGTCCACCGCCGAGATCCTGCCGCGCCACAACACACCTGCGTCGCAAATCGGATTACCGTCAGTGGAATAGGTCCGGCAATCCTTCAAGTGAATGAAATGGAATGCTGGCGTGTCTTCGGAAGACTCTCCCGGCTTGAAGGACAGAATCATTTCTTTCATCGTCGCGTCAGTGCCATTTGCAAACGAACTGAACGGCGCCGAAATATCGTCAGCCAACTGCTCAAAATAGGTGTCGTGAGAAATCAGGTGCCCGGAAACCAGATTCCCGCCCACCGACAGCGTCACGCCCATCTCCACCTTGGTGTTCGCGACAAACTTGACCAGCCATTGCAGCAACCAGTCGATCTGCTTGCCCTGCCACTTGAACTGGGCAATCACATCATCATGGCTCTGACTGGGAGAGGGTTGCGACTTTTGTACCTGATCTACGTCCGACATCTGATAGCTCCTCGCCTCACAAAACGTTGAACCCAAGGTATAGATCAGAAAGGGCTAAAGGGGAAACCGGGAGGAGTGAATAGTTTGTGATGGGGCAAGAAGGCCCAGCGGTGTAGCAAGCGCACGGGCATCAGCCAGGTCCGGTTACAAACGCGATGCAACCTCCGCCAGCTCAGGAAATGAGCGGGGCTTTGCCTGGGCCATGGCAGGCTGAGCTAATCTCTGCGTCGAGTCTGCCGCCACGAATGTTTGAGAACAGCCTTCGCGCTGGCTGTCACTGGGCTTGTTTACCGAAAGGCGGGACTACCGGATCGTTATTTCAGGCAATAAAAAACCCGTAGCTGAATCAGCTACGGGTCTTTATTTGTATGGCGGATAGATAGTCCTACTGAATGCCACTCAACGGCATCCAACCCCGTTTCGTAACCCGGCCGGCGATATGCAGTGGTGAGTCAGACCAAGCCACAGGGACTTGGAAGTTCGCACTGATTCTTCGCTGGGCCGCTGCGCAGCGGTAAGCGGGCTGCGGCGGTCATGAGCTAGATCCAGTCGGCACACATGAACGGGCATGATCCGTACGCGTATCTCAAGGATGTGCTGACTCGGCTGCAGACGCAGAAGGCCATTGAGATCGAGCAGCTGCTGCCGCATCAGTGGATAACTGGCTGATCTGCGCAAGGCGTATTCCCCGTACGTTTACAATGGTTGCGCCCGGTTGCAGGCATTCTTGAACCACCTGGGCTTTGAACGTTTTTGGATAAGAGCTTAGTTGGCGCATGAAAATCCTGGCGATAAGGGCGATCGCGTCCGCTTAAAAATACGCGGACACCATCGCCATTAATGCTGGAGTTCGGTAGGTGTGTTCACCGGGCACTTACTCCTCATCGTGTTGCCGGACGCCTCACCGATCGCAGATGTCTTACGACACGCTAGCCTCGATCAGGACGCCCCAAGCAGATAGCTACTCTCGAATCTTCAGGAGGCCTTCCTCATTGACCAAACGACCAGAGGCGACGGCCTGCTCGACCACCGCCGCCACACGCTCTCGTACCGAGGCCGAGATAGCTCGGATACCCATGGCGCGCGCAACGCGTTCGATGACCTGATCGCGATTCGCGCCAAAGTTACGCGCTACGACGATGACTATGGCCTCTGCAAGTTCTTCCTCAGGTAGGTACTCCGCCCGGCGGAGCGCCAGTGAAGATACCTGCGAACGATCGCGTGGAACAACAGGTGCGCTGGCCATGGCGAGCCAGGAGCCGTCCCGAACCACGGAATTCTGGCGGACAGCCACATCGATTGCCCTTTCGACGGCGTCCTGAATGCGACTTCCAGCTCGCTTGACGCCCCAAGCGTCACGGACACGGGACACGACCTCATCGGTATGCACGGGCCCTTCGATGCGCACAACATCAACCGCTATCTCGGTAAGAATGCCTGTCGGAGTCTCGTGGATTTCTTCCGAACGACGTGTTGGCCGCTGTGGACTCGCTTCGACATACGGTTCGAAGGTGAAATCACCGTCTTCAGCCCTCACTTCCCGTTCGATGGCGGCTGCAGCGACAGCCTGCTCAACTGAAAGGACTTCCTCGGCTACGCGCTCGTCGAACGCAGCACCCGCTGCATCGATATGCCGGCAGACAAGGTCGAGCTGTTCTTGGGGACGCTGGAACCAATCGGTGCTCCAGATGCGGTGGAGGTTCCAGCCATGATCAAGCAGAACCTGCTGGCGGAGGCGGTCACGGTCCCGGGCGGACTGAGCGCTGTGGTACGACGCGCCATCGCATTCGATGCCCAAGAGGAAGCGACCTGGGCGCTCCGGATCAGTCACCGCAAGGTCGATGTAGAACCCGGCCAGGCCCACCTGACGCTGGACACTGTATCCCCGAGCCTCGAGCGCTGCTGCAACCTGCTCTTCGAAGATGGAATCGAAGTCCCGTCCCGTGACGGCCGCCGTGTCGAGCTTCCCCGTGCGGGCATAGCGGAGAAAGATGCGGAACGCCTCGATCCCTTTGCGGCTGGCGGAAAATGCGGGATCGATGTCCTCATCGGTGATCGAGGAGAACACCTCGCATCGCTGCTTGGCACGGCTGATCAGCACGTTGAGCCGGCGCTCGCCGCCCTCGTTGTTGAGAGGCCCGAAACGCATGGGTACCTTGCCGCCCGGTACGGTCGGTCCATAGCCAACCGAGATGAAGATGACATCCCGCTCGTCACCCTGAACGTTTTCAAGGTTCTTGATGAAGAACGGCTCACTGTTGCGGCGGTTGAAGAAGGCCTCCACCTCCGCTGGCAAACCACGGCGCAGCACTTCAAGCTCGTCGAAGATGGCGCGGCTTTGCGATGCGGAGAACGCTGCCACACCCAAGGACAGCTTCGGGTGCAGTCGGGCGTGCTGGACGATGGCCTCAGCGACTACCTTGGCCTCCGGCCCGTTGACGCTCTTGACCGGTGAACCGAAGACGCCATCCCGAACAGGGTGGAAGCGCAGGCCCCGCCCACCCTCCTGAGTCCAGGGACTGGGCACGATGAACAGCTTGTTTTCATAGAACTGGCGGTTGCTGACCGCAATGAGCGACTGGTGGCGGCTACGGTAATGCCAGCGGAGCATGCGCATGGGCAGGCCGCGTGCGGTAAACAGGCCAAGGATGCTTTCAACATCGCCGACCTTCGTTGGCTCATCCTCGTCGATGTCTTCATCGCCACTGGTGAGCTTGGCAAAGAAACTGGTTGGCGGTAGCTGACGAGGGTCACCGACCACAACTACCTGCTTGGCGCGAGCCACCGCACCGAGGGCGTCGACCGGCTGGATCTGGCTCGCTTCGTCCATCACGAGCAGGTCGAACTCCAGTGCGCCCGGCGGCAGGAACTGCGCGACCGACAACGGGCTCATCATGAAGACCGGCTTCAGGGCGGTGAGCGCAGGGGCCGCGCGTTCGACCAGCTTTCGCAAGGCCATGTGACCCTTCTTCTTCTGAATTTCCCCCCGAAGCACCCCGAGTGGGCCAATCGAACCACTGTCCCTTCGAGGAACATTCTGGTGGTGAGCCTGAACGACTTCGCCTGCCGCCGCTGCGATGCGCTGGCGGTCAAGGTCGGCGAACTCGCGGACGATATGGCCGTGGGCGACGCCATCGAAGCGGCCCAGAGCCGGTTCAGCCTTCAGCACCCGACGGTATTGCCCTTCAAAATAAGCGAACTCGAACGCAGCGACCGCGCTCGTCGTCGATAGCCGTCCATCGGCAAGTCTGGCGACGACATCCGCGCAACCGTCGCGAATGGCTCGTGCAGCACGATCGCGATAGGCCAGCCACCGGTGCAGTTCTTCCTGTTCGGTAACCCAGCGTGATAGCCGTGCTGCCAGGGAATCCAAATGCACCTCATAGATCCGCGGCGCAGCGACACTGGCTGACAGATCGAGTGCAAGCTCATCTGCAATGGAGTGGAAGGCCGTGGCGAGATGCGCGGCCTGCTCGTCAAGAGCCTCGGCGCGAGGAATGAGCGCCTCACGCTCGCTGACTCGACCGGCCAGCGCGCGGATGTCTCCGTTGACTTTCAGCCAACCAGCGGCTGTCGAGAGGGCGTCCCAATCACTGTCAAGCCCTCGCCACGCGGAGCCGAACAGCGCGTGGCCGAGGCTATGCCCATCTCGTACGCCCTGGCGCTCCTCGCGTCCCGCGTCCAGCCTTTCAAAAATGGCACAGGCTGATGCTGCGCTGGTGGGGGGCTGAATCAGGAAGCGGCTGGCCGTCGACCAGGCGTTCGTGTGGCGGACGGCGAGCTGCAACAACGACTCGAGGTCGAGTTGTTCAGGCGCGGTGGCGTCACCGAACACCTGCGTTGCCTGTGCAAGAAAATCGGTATGGACGCCGGATAGGTCGGGAGCGACCTGGGAGAGCAAAAGGCTTACGTGCTTCGAACGCTGGGCGACATCATCCTTCTCAGGACCGCGGGAAGCGATGAGGCGGGGTTCTGCCCCGAGACCGCGCAGGGACCGCATCCATTCAACCAGAGCCACCAGCGGCGCGGAAGCCGAGCGATCGCCTTGCCAGTCTTCAGCGAAGGCAGCCTTGCCGAAGCTGTCTTCATCGCGCAGCACGCGCCGCGCTTCCTGACCGCGGATCAGGGTATCGAGAGAAGCCAGGGTCACCGGGAGAGGTTGGGCGGGCTGAACCAGGACCGAGCGCATGAGCTTGTTGGCTGCACGCCAGTCGCCACTGAGGAAGCGGAACAGGCTCGTGCCCTTGGCCGCGAGCGCGGCGCGGGCGGGCCCTACGTCGATATCCCAGGCGAGCTCGTGGAGCTGACCTGCCAGTGACGTACGAACTCCTTCGAGGTCGGCAGCGGTCTGGGCGATCTGCCCGGCCCGCTCTACGCCGCCGTCCCATAGCTCGGAAGCGAACGTTTCGGGGCTTGCCGGTGGCGCATTTGCAACCCGCTCGCCGATCTTGGCGAGGCGGGCAAATTCCCCAGCGGTCGGCGTGCATTCGCGGCCCAGTGCGTGAGCGAGACCGCGGCCCGCCTGCAATAACGCCGGGATAGCGTCGCGGACGGCGCAGAGGCGGCGAACAGCGTCCGCATCGAAGTCACCAGGGCATTCGGTGAGCGCCTGCTGCACTTCGTGAGTGTCCTCGTCCCACGCCTCGACATTGATTTCGCTCGACAGCGACTGGCGCAAGGCGGCATAGCGATGACCCAACGCCAGCAATGTATCGACCGCCGATACGTTCGACCAACCGTCATCTGCCATGGCGTCGGCATCAAGCACAGGCGCCACACTGATGCGCCGGGCAAGTGCGCTGACAGCGGCCAGTTCGTCGAGCCTGGACGGAGGCTGGGCTTCCAGCAAACTGGCAGTAGCATTCATGTACTGCCGGGCGTCCTCGAGCTGGCCGCGCAGCGTTTCGATACGGGCGACGAGACGCTCACGATCGGTGGGCAGCATCGCTTCGATGCCCACTCCGGTAAAGGCGTGGTCGTCGGGTCTGCCGATGATCTCGATCCGTGTGACCAAGTCATTCAGAAGCGCATGACGCCGTTCGAAACCATCCGCCCCCCAAGCTTCGATCCCCTCCAGAACGACATCATTGGGCATCACCCCCGCTTGCCGCAGGCGTGCGAGATGGCCCATGACCTGGAAAGAGGACAGACTGGATGCTGGGTCGACGGCATGCAGCCGGGCCACATGGCCGTTCAACTCGTCCCGCGCTTCGGTCAGGCGAGCAATCAGGCTTCCCGTGGGAGCTGGCTTCGGGGCTCCGAGATCCCAGGTGCGTCGCAGCTCATCGAGTACCGCGCGCTTATTGGCCTTGTTGCTATGGAGTTCCAGGCACGCATCGCCCACGCCCTTTTCGTCAAGGCGCCGTTTTACCACCTCCAGAGCAGCCATCTTCTCGGCCACGAACAGGACCGTTTTGCCGTCCTTGATAGCCGACGCAATGATATTGGCGATCGTCTGGCTCTTGCCGGTGCCAGGAGGGCCCTGGATGACCATGTCGCGACCGCGACGCACCTCATGGATGGCAATGGCTTGCGAACTGTCACAATCGAGGATGTGGAGCATGTCCGCCGGCGGGATGACCGGATCGATGTTGGCACTCTCGTCGAGCATTCCCTCTCCACCCGGGAAGCCGTCTGAGAGCAGGCCCTTAATAAGTGCGCGATCGACGAGTGTGCTGCCCTTGGGCCACACGGCAGGGTCGAGGTCTCTGTACATCAGGAATTTGGCAAACGAAAAGAACCCGACGGTCATCTCATCCGGCAGCACTTCCCACTGGGGCTTGTCCGCCACCGCAGCCGCGACCTCTGCAAAATAGGTATCGATGTCGAAGCTGTCGCTGGCTTCGAAGGCGGGCATACGAAGCTTGTGGATGCGGTCCAGGTACGCTTCCAACGACAGGTTGGATGCGACATCTTCAGCGCGGGCCTTGAGTCGGAATTTCTCGCCCGCCGTTCCGCGATTCAACTCGACCGGAATTAAGATCAGGGGCGCATGGCGAACGTTGGCCGCATTGTTCGGATCGATCCACTTGAGGGCGCCAAGGGAGGCAAAGAGGACGTTGACGCCCTGCTCTTCCTCGAGTGTCTTTGAGTTCAGGTAGAGCTCGAGCAGATGCTTTTGCAGACCCTTGCCCGTGAGGCGAGTCTGGAGTTTCGTGTCGCTGTGACGGGTGAGCACGCCCCTCTCGTCGACGCTGTCGTCGGGTTGGGCAAGCTGGTCGATTTCATCGGAGTCTTTGGCCGGCTTTGCATCGTCGGCTGCCGAATCATTATCGGACTCATCAGTTGCCGCCTTGCCGGCCAGGAAGGTAAACGCTTTTCCCTCCCGAACGAGGAGGCGATAGACCTCGGATGTCTTCTCATCGACGACCGCAATCGCCGAGGTACGGCTCGATCGCGGCATATTAAGGAGTCGATTTCGCGCTGAGAGGTCAAGCAACTGCGTGCGCGCGTGCTCGAGTTTCTCGGCGTTGGGAAGCGCGCTCTGGAAAATCGACGCATCCATGGGCGAGTCGGGCGTCGCTGCTTCTATCTTACTGTCCATTGTCATGTCCCTAGCGGAACATCTCCGCCGAACGGGCCCTTCATTGGGCGATTAGTCTATTTTCGCATCTCTGGCGGACATACGCCGGCTGCCGATAAGGGCAGGAGCCACGTTGCGACCAGCAATCCCCTTCCAACATCGAAACTGCGTGCGCCTGTTCTAGATAGCATCCATACATATTAATCCACTGGAAGGCACTTCAAGTACGGTGTTTTGATGTCGAGCAATCAATTTATGTAGAGGGCACGATAGGTATGTCCTTACCAATTTTGTACATTTCCCCTGTCACACCTTCCATAGGCTTCTGTGCTCTGTCCTCGGTGTGCCCTTGCCGGCCTTTTCGCACAACCCGCCAAAACCAGGGACGCCTATGCGTGACTATGGTTCTCCTCATCCTCGCTGTGTCGTGACTCGGTGCTATCACCCCCAGGTAGAGCTTGATGACTTGATCGACCTAGCCCTCTTCGTCTTCAACTTATTTAGCCGGGTCATAGGCCGAACCTACCTTATTCGGATCCGCATGGGAACAACTGCGTATCCAACCAGGCCTTGAGGTAGCCGATCTCTTTCAGTGCTGTTGAAATGGTCCCGCGGATGCCGTGGCCAGTCAGATTATACTCGTAATCCATTCGCTTCAATCTGCGTTGAAGGTGTTCCCGCTGATGCTTTTTTTGAGTTCGCTTGTAGTGGTCAACTAATCCCGGACACGACGTTAAGTTTTTTCTCGGCCTGAGCCGGGGCCAATCCGTTGTTGAATTGGTGCGGTCTAATCCAGTTGTACCGATGCATCAGGTAATGACTGATGTCGCGGTGCGCTTCTTGAGCTGTCATGTAGCCCACGGTCGGTATCCATTCAGTTTTCAAGCTGCGAAACACGCGCTCCATCGGCGCATTATCCCAACAGTTTCCACGACGGCTCATGCTTTGGCGCATACGGTAACGCCAGAGCCGTTGGCGAAACTGGCGACTGCCATATTGCGAGCCCTGATTCGAGTGAAACAGCAGCCCTTGAGGCCTGCCACGCTGTTCGTAAGCCATATCCAACGCCTTGATGACAAGATCCGCATCCGGCTTGTTTGACAGCGCCCAACCCACAATTCGGCGTGCGTAGAGATCCAGAACGACAGCCAGGTAATGCCATTTCCCTTGAGCCCAGATGTAGGTGATGTCGCCACACCAGATTTGATTCGGCGCCGGCACATCAAACTCTCGATTCAAGATGTTCGGAGTGTCAGGCCGCTCAACCGTCGCTTGTTTGTAGGCATGTGATCCAGGTTGTTTGCTAACCAACTCCAGTTCCCGCATCAGGCCACGCACCTTGAACCGCCCGATTTGCTCACCGTCTTCCTGCATCATCGACACGATGCTGCAGCTACCGGTGGCGCTTCGACTTTGCGTAAACAGTTCGTTGACCCGACTGCGCAACCGAAGCCGCTCAACGTCCGGAGTTCGGTGCCTGAGGCGGTGGGAGTAGTAACACGAGCGAGTAATGTCAAAGACTGTGCAAAGCCAATCGACCGGCTCTTGTGCGCTCAGTTGATCAATCAGCGCGTGCGCTCGTGCTCTTCCGACATCAAGAGCGCGGTAGCCTTTTTTAAAATGGATTTCTCCCGTTCAAGGCGAGCGATTCGAGTTTCCAATTCCTGGATTTTCTGCTGCTCAGGCGTCAGCGCCTTACTCTGAGGAGTAACGCCGTTGCGCTCCTGCTGGAGTTGATTAACCCAGCGACGCAACGCGGACTTGACCACCCCAAGCGAGCGGCTGGCTTCGATATGGCTATAGCCTTGATCGAGCACGAGGCCTGCGGCCTCGCGTTTGAATTCAGCTGAAAAGGAACGACGTTGTTTGGTCATCAGACACATCTATCTGGCGAGCATTCTCGCCTAAATGGGTGTCCGGAATCATTGGACCACTACACTCTGCTCCTGTGTTAAGGATTTCTTTCCCCACGCCCCTATCACCACGCAAGCGATCAACGTGGATTCTGAAACGGTTACAGCGAATTACAGTGCAATTTCAGACTAGATAACGGAGGTAGAGGGGGCCAAAGGACCAGATCTGCTATTCGATAGCAGGAATAGCTGCTACTAGAGTGAGAGATGCACTGGCCGGGATGCGCCGGCTTCGTCTATTCGATTCCACAAAATTTGAGATCTATATAGCTCAGGTGAATCCACAGCTGAGTTCTGTTAAATGTCAGCCAAATGCCCCACCTGCAGCAGCCTGGGGCTTGCTGAACGCCGTCACCGAGTACGTGGATCACGAGAGGCGTGCCCGATCGGTAGACT
Source organism: Pseudomonas sp. RGM 3321 (assembly GCF_022836805.1). NCBI lineage: Bacteria > Pseudomonadati > Pseudomonadota > Gammaproteobacteria > Pseudomonadales > Pseudomonadaceae > Pseudomonas > Pseudomonas sp. RGM 3321. Next base: position 8,631 of record NZ_JALHBH010000108.1, on the reverse strand, counting down.
ACCGCTTGGACTCGGCCTGGTTCGGCCCAGGCGCAGGAATCAAACAGCGTGCGTTGGATGCTGCGCTTGAGCTCGTTGCCTGAACGTTCAGGCGCATACATGGGATGCCCTCAGGTCATCCCATATTTCTTTTTTAGGTACAAAGGAGTTCATAATGTTGAAGCTAGCGCTGGGCTGCGCCGTTGCGGCATTAGCCCTGATACTCAGCACGGCAAAAGTTATCGTCGCTGCAGAGCTCAGCCTGCTTACGGTAAGCTTGCTTGCGGCAGCATTGGGATTGGTGGTCCTGGCCGCCAGGGCTGCCGGTGAACCGAACAGCGGTCATACAGCCGCTTAGTCCCAATAGAGGCGCACGACTGCAATGGGGGACATATGGGGAAACAACTGACGCTAAAAACCTAAAAGCCCCGCAAAGCGGGGCTTTTAGGACGCATAATGGCGGAGAGATAGGGATTCGAACCCTAGGTACCGGTGAAGGTACAACGGATTTCGAATCCGTCCCATTCGGCCACTCTGGCATCTCTCCAACGGCGCGCATCATAACAGTATCAGCGCAGAAGGCGAAGCCCTTCTGCTGTTTTTTTTCGTGCTATCAAGCGCTTGCGTGTTTTTTCCGCTTACAGCGGCACGCCCAGACGGTTTGCGACTTCTTCGTAAGCTTCGATGACGTCGCCCAGCCCCTGGCGGAAGCGGTCCTTGTCCATTTTCTTGCGAGTGTCCTTGTCCCAGAGGCGGCAGCCGTCCGGGCTGAATTCGTCGCCGAGAACGATTTCACCGTGGAATACGCCGAATTCGAGCTTGAAGTCGACCAGCAGCAGGCCAGCGTCGTCGAACAGTTTGGTCAGGACTTCATTGACCTTGATCGACAGCTCTTTCATGCGGACCAGTTGCTCGGCAGTGCCCCAGCCGAACGCCACTACGTGGGACTCGTTGATGAACGGGTCGCCCTTGGCGTCGTCCTTGAGGAACAGTTCGAAGGTGTACGGATTGAGCTTGGTACCCTCTTCGATGCCCAGCCGTTTGACCAGGCTGCCGGCAGCGTAGTTACGCACGACGCATTCGACCGGAATCATGTCGAGCTTCTTGACCAGGCACTCGTTGTCGCCCAGCAGCTTGTCGAACTGGGTTGGAACGCCCGCTTCTTCAAGCTTTTGCATGATGAAGGCGTTGAACTTGTTGTTCACCATGCCTTTACGGTCCAGTTGTTCGATGCGCTTGCCGTCGAACGCCGAAGTGTCGTTACGGAACAGCAGGATCAAGCGGTCAGCGTCGTCGGTCTTGTAAACCGATTTGGCTTTGCCGCGGTAGAGTTCTTCACGTTTTTCCATGATGGGCTCCGCTTGCTAAGTAGTTGGGCTAGGCGATATGTCGCCAGTCGAGCCCTGAATCTTGATCGGCCAATTGCAGCCAGTCCGGGTCGCACCCAAGGGTGTCGACAAAACATTGCCGGGCCAGATGCGGCAGGTTGTTCTTGCTGCTCAGATGCGCCAGCACCAAGTGCTGAAGGTCCTGCCATCCCAGCTCGCTCACCAGGCTGGCGGCCTGATGGTTGTTCAAATGACCTGTTTCACAGCCAACGCGCTGCTTGAGAAAGACCGGATACTGGCCTCGGGCAAGCATGTCGCGACAGTGATTGGCCTCGATCATCAAGGCATCCAGGCCTTGATAACGCTGCAATACGTTGGAGCAGTAAGAGCCCAGGTCGGTCAGCAGACCGAAGCGGCGCTTGCCGTCATTGAAGACAAACTGCGTCGGTTCAAGCGCATCATGAGCGACAGACACCACATCGATGCCCAGTGCGCCCACCTGCAAGCTCTCCCCGCCCGCCAGCAAACCGGCGACTTCAACCGGTTTGCGCATACCGCGCAAGGTACCACTGCTGAGGTAGACCGGCACATTGTAGCGCCGCGACAGCAAACCCACGCCATGCACATGATCGGCATGCTCGTGGGTTACCAGAATCGCACTCAACTGGCTTGCAGCGACGCCCAGACGCGCCAGGCGGCGCTCGGTTTCCCGCAGGGAGAAACCGCAATCGACCAGTACGTACGTATCGTTGCTTGCGACCAGCGTGCCGTTGCCACGACTGCCGCTGCCGAGAACCGCGAAACGCACTTAACCCAGGTTGTCTTGAATAACGCTCAACACCCGACGCGCGATATCCGCAGGCGCAACGGTGTTGATGTTCTTCTCGACGGTCACTTGAACGTTGTCACCCACCTTGCTCAGGCGAACCTGATAACGCTCGGCACGGGCATCGATCTCTTCCTTGCTCGACTTGCTGCCAAACAGGCGACCGAAGAAACCAGGCTCGTTTTCAGGCGTTTTGGCCTTTTCGGCCAGGTTGATGTAGTACAGACCCAGGCTGCGGTTGATGTCCTCGACGCGCCAGTCACCCTGATCCAGCGCGCGGCCGACACTCGACCACGCACGGTCGAGATCGGCACCGAGGTTCAACACCGGGTTGCCGCTACCGTCTTCGCTCAAGGCAACACGGCTCGGGGTGTCATAGTCACGCGCTGCCAGCAGGGAAATCGAACCGCCCTTTTCAGCGTTGCGGCCCATGCTGGCCAGCAGATCGTCGGTCAGTGCTGCATCAAGGCCCAGGTTGGTGGTACGCGTCGGGAAGGCCACGTCGGCAGTGCTGCCGGCAGGACGCTCGACGCTGACCACGTAGACTTCACTGGTATTGCGCTGCACGCCCGGTTCGATACGAACCCGCACGCGGGTTTCAGCGTCGGCTGAAACGCCAGCGGCGCTCAGGCGCTTGGCCACCGAAGCGGACAGCTCATCGAGGCGCTGCCACGAGGAGCTGAATTCGCCGGTCTGCGGACGCTCTTCAGCGATACGGAAACCGTTGTCTTCGAAATACTGATGAGCCACCGGCCAGACTTCGGCTGGCTGACGCTGAGCCAGAATCCAGCGCGCATCGCCGCTTTTCTGCAGGCTGAAATCGCTCGACTCGGAAGTCGTGCCCAGCGGCAGAGGGCGAGGGACCGTGTATTCGCCTTCCTTCTGGGTGCTGTCAGCCACATTGCGCGGGATTGGCAGCAACGGGTCCAGGCGCTTGACGCCGGACACATCGGCAGGCACCTGCATGGGTGGGGTCTGGGTGGCCTGGAGATAATCGCTACCGCGATCACGGAAGTAACCATCTTCGCCCCAGAGCCAACCGCAACCGCTGGTGCTGGAGATAATAAGAGCAAGTGCGGAAAGTCCGGCCAATCGCTTCATTGCGTGATACTTCCTCAATTAAACCAGGACGCCGGACTGGCGCAGGGCCTGACGCAGCGGTTCGTGACAGGCTTCGCTGAGCCAGGTAAGCGGCAGACGGATACCGGCTGGCATCTTACCCATTTCATGCAAGGCCCACTTCACGGGGATAGGGTTGGATTCGATAAACAGGGTGTTGTTGAGCGGCATGAGCTTTTCGTGAATCGCCCGCGCCGTCTCGGCATCGCCACGCATGGCCGCTGCGCACAGATCGCTCATGAGGCGCGGTGCAACGTTGGCGGTGACGGAAATATTGCCCTTGCCGCCCAGCAGCATCAATTCGACTGCAGTAGCGTCGTCACCGGAGTACACCAGAAAATCACTGCTGACACTGGCCAGAATGTCCTGGGCGCGCTGCAGGTTGCCGGTGGCTTCCTTGATGCCGATGATGTTTCTGACCGTGGAAAGACGCGCAACAGTCTCTGGCAACATGTCGCAGGCAGAACGGCCCGGCACGTTGTAGAGGATCTGCGGAATGTCTACGGCATTGGCGATGTGGCTGAAATGCTGAAACAGGCCTTCTTGCGTCGGCTTGTTGTAATAAGGCGTTACCAGCAGGCACGCATCGGCGCCAGCGGTCTTGGCGTTGGTGGTCAGCTCGACGGCTTCGCGCGTCGAATTGGCGCCTGTACCGGCGATGACCGGAATACGTCCTGCAACCTGAGCAACCACACGGCGGATGACCTCGATGTGTTCGCTCACATCCAGCGTCGCCGATTCACCGGTGGTGCCTACGGCAACAATGGCGTTGGTGCCCTCTTGCAAGTGGAAGTCAACCAGTTTGCTCAGGCTGTCCCAGTCCAGACGACCTTGTGCATCCATTGGTGTGACCAGTGCCACCATACTGCCCGCAATCATGCAACCGCTCCTGCCGGAAAAAGAGAGCCGTAATGGTACTGGCGCTATCAGCCTTGTACAAGCGAAGTACCGCGCTCTGAGCATTCCCCTGAGCGATGGTTTTCGCTACCCTTCGTCCTTTGATCGGTACTGGTCACCTGCGCACCTCGCTCAATCGGTCGAATTTGTCGCCAGAAGCCCTGCCCCAGTGCACTCCAGCCCCGTCATGGTCCTTCCATGCAAGGCAGGCGCTCCGGGACCCGGGAAGGTATCTTGCGCCATCGATTGTCGAAACAGCCCCGCAAGTCCGAAAAAGTACCGACCGCTCATCGTCTAGGAATGCTGCATGTCGTCCACCCCCACAGTTCGCGAACAATTCCTTGTCATCAGTGCCCTTGGCGCAAACCCCATGGAGCTGACCAACGTCCTGTGCCGCGCCAGCCATGAAAACCGCTGCTCGGTCGTCACCTCGCGCCTTACTCGCCACGGTGAGTGCAGTGCGCTTATTCTTCAGGTATCAGGCAGCTGGGACGCTCTGGCGCGCCTTGAAACCGGCCTGTCGAGCCTCTCCAAAAAGCATGCGTTCACCACCAGCGTGGTGCGCAGCGCTACCCTGGAGAATCGCCCGGAAGCCCTGCCCTACGTGGCTTACGTCAGCTCGGCGTACCGCCCGGACATCATCAATGAGCTGTGCCAGTTCTTCATTGACCATAACGTCGAGCTGGAAAATCTGATTTGTGACACGTATCAGGCTCCGCAGACCGGTGGCACCATGCTTAATGCCACATTCACGGTGACACTGCCTGCAGGCACACAGATCAGTTGGCTGCGCGATCAATTCCTCGATTTCGCCGACGCGCTGAATCTCGACGCACTGATCGAACCCTGGCGCCCACAAGCCCCAATGTAAGGAGTTCCCATGACCGTCACAGTAGATCAACCGGTTCCCGACTTTCAGGCACCCGCGACCAGCGGACAGACCGTAGAGCTGTCTGCGCTCAAGGGGCAGCAGGTCGTGATTTATTTTTACCCGAAAGACAACACGCCCGGCTGCACCACGCAGGGTCAGGACTTTCGTGACCATATTGCGCAGTTTCAGGCAGCCAACACGGTTGTGCTCGGTGTTTCCCGAGACAGCCTGAAGACCCATGAAAACTTCAAGGCCAAGCAGTCTTTCCCGTTCGAGCTGATTTCGGACAAGGACGAAGCCGTCTGCCAGTTGTTCGACGTCATCAAGCTCAAGAAGCTCTATGGCAAGGAATACCTGGGCGTGGACCGCAGCACCTTCCTGATCGACAAGGAAGGCGTACTGCGTCAGGAATGGCGCGGCGTGAAAGTGCCTGGCCATGTAGCTGAAGTATTGGCGCAGGCCGAGGCCCTGAACAAAGGCTGATCCGCGTGCCCCGCTGCGGCGCGCAAGGTGCCGCAGCGATTCAGCCCTGCTGTCGCGGCTATCGCGTCAAAGCAACGGTGCTACCGTCGGCTCATTGCGCGGCCAGGCATCGAGGACGGCCTTGAACAGCGTGGCCAGCGGAATCGCAAAGAAGATCCCCCAGAACCCCCACAACCCGCCGAACAGCAGCACGGCGCAGATGATTGCGACCGGGTGCAGATTGACGGCCTCGGAAAACAGCAACGGCACCAGAACGTTGCCATCCAGCGCCTGAATAATGCCGTGGGCAATCATCAGATAGATAAACTGATCACCCCAGCCCCACTGGAACAGTCCGATCAACGCCACCGGCACTGTGACCACCACCGCGCCGACATAAGGCACGACCACCGATATGCCGACCAGCATTGCCAGCAGCGCTGCGTAATTGAGCCCGAGTGCGGCGAAAGCGATGTAGGTCACACCACCACAGATAAAAATCTCGATGACCTTGCCGCGAATATAATTGGCAATCTGCCGCTTCATCTCCTCCGCCACCCGGTTGATCAACGCACGCTCGCGAGGCAGATAGCCGCGTGCCCAGCGGCCGATCATGTGCCGGTCCTTGAGGAAGAAGAACACCAGAATCGGCACCAGTACCAGGTAGATCATCAGGTTGACCAGCAATGGCAGACTGGAGATCGAGAAGGTCAGCGCCAATTGACCGAGCTTGCCCACTTCACCACGGGCGACTTCGATCGCCAGCAACACTTGCTCGTCGGAAACCAGATGCGGGTAGCGCTCTGGCAGCAGCAACAGCACGGATTGCCATTTGGCGAGCATACCCGGGGCTTCGTTGAACAAAGTGATCAACTGGTGCCAGAGCAGGGGCACCAATACCAACAGGAACACCAGCAATACGCCGATGAACAGGGTGAAGACCAGACCGACGGCGGCCATTTCGGGCATGCGCAGGCGCTCCAGGGCACTGACCAGCCCGTGCATCAAAAACGCCAGCACCAGACCGGCGAGGACCGGCGCCAGCATGCCGCCCAGCGTCAGGACAAGGGTGAACGCCAGAAACAGCAAAACCGCCAGGACCACCGCCTCTTCGTCAGAGAAGTAGCGTTGCACCCAATTGCGAAGCACATTGAACATCAAACATCCTTTTCAAAAAAACGGCGGTGGCGGTTCAAGCCTTGCGCAGCCAGTAAAGATAAGTGCCGGCATCGACCTCTTCATGCAGCAACTCATGCCCGGAAAGTCTGGCAAAGGTTCGAAAATCCCGCTGCGATCCGGCGTCAGTCGCGATCACCTTCAGCACCGCGCCGCTGGCCAGACGATTGAGCTCCATCTTGGCTTTCAGCAGAGGCAATGGACAGTTGAGACCGCTGGCATCCAGTTCGGCGTCACACACCTCGGGGCGCACTACAGCGTCAGACATCGTTTCTCTCCAGGCGGACACATCGAATTACAAACCATGTCCGAAAAGGCATGGCGGATAAGGCGGCAAGAATACCTCACTCTGGTCAGCACGCCATTGAGCCAGCTACAGTACAGGTTCTTCTGACCAGAGCTTCGTGCATGAATTTTTTGCGTCCTACACTGCTCACCCTCGCTTGCCTGTTCGCTACGCACGGCATGGCTGATGACCTGCCTTCACTTGGCGACGCCAGCTCCTCGATTGTCTCCCCCGAACAGGAACACCGTTTGGGTCGAGCATGGCTGGGGTTGCTGCGTGGCCAGGTCGCGCAACTGTCAGACCCGCAACTCAAGGACTACGTCGAGACCTCGGTGTATCGCCTTGCCGAGACCAGCCAGGTTCAGGACCGTCGCCTTGAATTTATCCTGATCAACAGCCCGCAACTCAACGCCTTTGCCGCACCCGGCGGGATCATCGGTGTCAACGGCGGCCTGTTCCTAAATGCCCAGACCGAGGGCGAATACGCGTCGGTGCTGGCCCACGAACTGGCTCACTTGTCGCAACGCCACTTCGCCAGAGGCATGGAGGCCCAGCAACGCATGCAGGTGCCGGTAATGGCCGCGATGCTGGCGGGTATTGTCATGGCTGCCGCAGGTGCCGGTGATGCCGGTATCGCAACCATCGCCGGCTCACAGGCGGCTGCAATCCAGGAGCAACGTCGCTTTTCGCGTCAGAACGAGCAGGAAGCCGACCGTATCGGCATTCTCAATCTGGAGAAGGCCGGTTATGACCCGCGCAACATGCCCACCATGTTCGAGCGGCTCATGCGTCAGTATCGGTTTGACGCAAGGCCACCGGAGTTTCTGCTGACTCACCCGGTGAGCGAATCGCGGATCGCTGACACACGCAACCGCGCCGAGCAGGCCAAGCCTGGGGGCAAGGAAGATAGCCTGCTGTATCAACTGATGCGCGCCCGCGTTGCGTTGATATACGAAGAAACACCTGGTATCGCCGCCAAGCGTTTTCGTGCGCAACTGGTTGAAAACCCGAAATCCGATCCGGCTCGCTATGGTCTGGCCATCGCACAGATCAAGGGTGGGCAACTGAACGAAGCCAGAGAAACCCTCAAGCCATTAATCGAAAAAGCGCCAAATGACATCACCTACAATCTGACGCAGATCGACCTGGATATCACCAATAACCGCTTGGCCGATGCCCAGCAACGGGTCGATCGCATGCTGACGCTGTACCCAGGCAGCTACCCGCTCAATGACGTGCGCATTGACGTGCTGCTCAAGCAGAACCGAACCGCCGAAGCCGAAAAAAGCCTTGAAGCGCTGCTCAAGACCCGCCCGGATGATCCCGACATCTGGTACGTCGTGGCGGAAACCCGTGGCCTGAATGGCAACACCATCGGCCTGCATCAGGCGCGTGCCGAATATTTCGCACTGGTCGGCGATTTCCGTCAGGCGATCCAGCAGCTGGACTTTGCCAAACGCCGCGCGGCAAACAACTTTCAGCTAGCGTCGCGCATCGATGCACGGCAAAAGGATCTGATTGAACAAGAGCGGATGGTCAAGGACATGATGAACTGATGTCTGTCTAGTCCTGAAATAGGTTTACACCTGTTTCACGCTCAAAACGCCCGATGCACCGCATCGGGCGTTTTGTATTTCAGGGATAAGTGTGGCCGCTCCCTATTGTAGATCTGCACCGATTCATCCAC